>CAYIHE010000013.1:0-17328 GCA_964363145.1 uncultured Gammaproteobacteria bacterium
ATACTGATTTAAGAAAATATGGCAGTGTGCCGCATTCTGGTTTTGGCATTGGTTTGGAGCGCATGGTGCGCTGGATTACGGGCGTGGAGCATATTCGTGAGTGTATTCCTTTTCCTAGAACTATCGGCAGATTGAGACCGTAGTAGGAAGTAAGGAGTGTTGGGTAGTGCTATTCCCCGCTTGGGCGGGGTAGGCCTGCCCGCTCGGCTTCGCCGAGCGAAGCGGGCGGGGGTGGGTAGGCAAGCATTTTTAATTATTACAAAAAATCGCTAACTTTAGCGATTTTTTAGTTTTTTCCATAGCCCTGCTATTGACAAAACATCAAAAATAGTGTAGTATGTATAGTTGTGTAGAAAGGAGAGAACTATGGCGAATGCCAAGTTCTGCCTGAAACGCAACTTGGACCCGGTTGTCTGACTGTGGCGGAATAGTCCGCTAGGCAGATAACTTTAGCCCTTGTGGCAGGGTGACGCCTGCTAGGCCGGATAAGGAGAAACTGTGCTGATGAGAAATCAGCCACGCAATACGCGGATCAAGACTGCGGCTCGTGCGTGACCCGGACAGGTAGCCGAAAGCAGCACACATAATTTTCCAGCGCACAGTCGCTGGGGAATGGCCGGCAAGGAGACCGGCTGCACACTCCGTTTACGGAGTGAAAAATCCAGAGAGGATCTGGGGTAACTCGTTAAGCGGTTGTAGCGCCAGGATAAGGATCTGGGCCATGACGTCTCTACGCGAGGCGTACCGCCCTCACCGATGTCCTGCGAGTGGTACAAAAATGGCCCGGCGGCTACTAGCTAGCGCCGGGCACTCTTTTTTTGTATGCTAGTTAAGATTGACAAAATTAGAATATTGAATTATACTTTTTTCATGCCGCGATGGCGGAATTGGTAGACGCACACGACTCAAAATCGTGCGGAGCAATCCATGAGAGTTCGATTCTCTCTCGCGGCACCGAGATTCACAGAGTGACGTTTTAAGAGGGCACCATAGCCCTCTTTTGCGTTGTAATTAGCAATAATTCCGTCCTTGAAATTTAGTTCGATAAACACGTTTGTTGCCATTTCTCTCTTTTCACTGTCGAGAGCAAATTTGTAGCTAGCCTTAGCCTCTTTTACGAGTTCGGAAAAAGAAATGACAGTGTCCAACATTTCTTGCGCAGATACATTTTGAGCAGATATTTTTTCGTTTACTGTTTTCATTTCATTTTGTAATCGCTCATGGTCAATCGTAAATTGCTCAATCGAATAAACATTGGTACGAAGTAACGTAATTTTGTTTTGCTCAAGATATTTTAGATCATCGTTTATCCGTTGTCGCTGTTTTTCGAGCGTGCCGGTTTCAGATTGTCGCTTTTGTTCTACCACCTCGTACAATTCATTTTTAGCACGCTTTTCAATCTCGGACAATTCTTCATCGCTAAAATGGATTTTGTCCATGGCGTTAATGACGGCACTTTCGATTGTTTCCTCGGTTAAATTTCTGTCGGTGCTGTCGCAGGTTGGCAAGCAGTTGCACTTGTAATAGTTGTTACCCTTTTGCTCATACGGCGAATATGCTCGGCCACAGGTGCAACGCACAAAACCCCGATAAGTAAAAAATTCTTTATCGACGTAATAGATTTTAACATTCCTTGTTTTAAGCGTTGCTTGTAATTTGTTGAAAAGGGACGTATCAATCAATGGTTGGTGAATACCGTTAATAATTTTGCCGTCTGCTTTGAGTTTGCCGATGTAAAAGGGATTCTTTAAAATTTTTTCTATACTTTTTTCATTCAGTGGCTGGCACACCATGGTTTCTTGCTCCTTACCGGCCAATATTTCTACGCTGGTACGCTTCTTGTGTATCGGGGTGCTCGTTAGACCTTGTTCGTTCGCCCACTTGGCTAATTGTCTTAGTCCCCACCCTCCCGTTGCGTACAGCTCAAATATCTGGCGTACAATGGGTGCTCTGGTCTCGTCCAGTGGTTTGTTATCTGACCCAAGATTGAGATAACCGATTGGAGCCTTATAGGTGCATTTGCCCTCGGCTCGGAGTTTGCTATACGCTCCACGAATTTTCTCGCTGATTACTCTTGAATAATGCGCCGCAAACATTCCGTCAATATCCATGTGTAATTCGCCGGAGCTGGTTTGTTCGTATTTGGTTTGGACAAAACGAATATCCACACCGTTCTTAATCAAATTTTTGATTATGATTCCGTCTTGGTCGTTCCGGCTTACTCTATCCCAACACAAACAAATCACGCCCTTAAATTGTTTGCTCATGAGCACGTCGATAAGCTGTTTAAATTTCGGTCGTTCAATACGATAAACAAACGAGCCGTCTTTATTCACCACAACGTCGGCTGTTTTGTAGGCGGTATGTTTTTCCTTAATAACCCCAGCGTCGCAAAAGCTGGCAACGGAATAATCCGCTATCACCAGATTATTGTTTTTCACATAGCGCAAACACTCGCCGGTTTGGTAATCAATCGAATTCTTTTGATTATCGGCGTCGTCGGTACTCTTGCGAGCGTAGATCAAATACTCGTTACTGTGGTTTGTTGGATTGTTCTGTTTCTTGGCTGTCATATATTTCGGGGTTAAGAGTTTTAGGATTATACACCTCTTTCTTAAAATTACCAGATCGCCGTACCTTTTTACCGTTCTTAATCATGTAGCCCTCGGCCAATAATCGCCGTCGCACTTTGAGCAAAATATGATAAAGCCCGACAAAGTTTTTGATTGCCTCTTCGGAAAAGATAAAATTGTCGGGCTTAGTTTCCGGCATATTACGGGCTACTGGTATTGTTCGTTGTTAGATCAAAAACTTTGTAGACAAACGAACCGGCATAATCGTTTTTATACTCGCGCTCAAATACTTTTTGCTTCTCATTAAGGCAGTTCATTACCTCGTCAATCTCTTGTTCGTTCATGATTATTTTCGGCTGTAACAAACCACGAGAAGCAAAATATTTTTTCTTGCCTTTCATCCGTTCGTCACCATTTTGCTTGGTAAAATATTTACTCAAGTATCCGCCGATATTTCGAATGTTCTTAATCACCACGACCTTTAATTGTTTTTCTCGCCACAAGCGTCTAATCGTACTGAAAAGATAATCTCGCTTAGGCAGATTGAAATACAAAACGTGAAAGTGGACGGCTCCACGTTCTTGAAATTCCGGCACGGCTACATATTTTAGATAACATTCTTTTTGTTTGGTGATTTCGTAATTCAATCGTTTGGTAAAGACCGTAAATATTTTGTTGGCTCTGGCAATATCCGTTATGTTTTCTTGGAACGTGTAAGTGATAAATACCGGCTTGTAGGCGTAACCAGTGACGGGATCGTAGTATTGGCCGACGTTGGCGTTTATCAAACGTCGTAGGTGCGCTTTGGCTTGGTAGGCCGAGCGTTTGTTTGCTTCCAGACGTTTGCTTATTTCAACGTCGGTGGCTTCGTCTGGGGCAGTGAGTTGAGGCCTATAAGGGGAGGTGGCCGACTTCGTGGCAGGATGAAGTGGGAAGCCATAAGCTAGGCTCCTACTGAAAACGTAGAGCTCGTGAATGTTGCCGGATATGACTATTTTTCTTTTCGTAATGTTCATGCTAAAAAAACTATTAAAATTCTCATTATGTTTACTTATTATCAAGAATAACAGTGAGCGAACGACGACCGGCGAACGAGTGAGTGACTGGCGACGGGCAATATCGCCAATCGCTCACGCCTTTCGTCAAAATATTTGCTCCAACTTTTCACTTTTGCCACTCACTTCGACGCTTCACTCTTTGCACTACCACCTTGCTCGGCAGCATTCTTTTTTCGTGCGCCTAGTCAGGCGCGCGAAAAAATGAAATGCTTGGCCGAGAGCAAGAAACAGAAATCTGCAAAGATGTAAAAAGCGTATCAAAATCTGGTTGACGAAGTTGGACGTCCAGCTAAAAGGCACTTTAGCAAAACGGTTTACACCAAAGTTACGGGAGCATTTAGGGGTAAGATACTTTTTGCTCTTGCCTTAGCGTTTTTTTAGCTCGATTTTGGGTGTAAACTCATGCTACATGGCCGGTGTTCCCGAAAGTTACGGGGAAGATTTGCGGGAACTTGTTTGAGTGCTTTAAGTAAGCGGAAAAACGAGCTGATTTTGCGGGAACACTGATATAATTTTAGGGTAACAAAATGGTGTTTATCAAAGTTTAGCTAAAGATTTGGGTTAACTCCTTGAAACCTTTTATTTTAGCCAAATAATTACGCACTTTTGTATAAATTTTCCCTACTTTGAGAATAACAAAACGGCTTACAGGAAAGTTTTGCTGTAGATTTACCTGTAAATAAAAAAACCCTTAGGTTAGGGCTAGGTTTGTACACTTTTTGCTGTAAATTTTTGCCTAACAATCAGAAGCGATAAAATAATAGGGACAAAAAAACAGAGTCAAAAGACTCTGTTTTTTAAGCCTGTTACTTTTGTTTATCTTTTTTTTCTTCATAAACGCTCCCTGTCCAATGCAAATCGTGCTGTTCAGCACTTGTATCTAATCGAGATACTAATGCTTTGGGGTATGCGCCTTGCATGCTCTCAAGAGTTTTTCTCAAATCAGCAATCGAAGTTGGTGCAAAATCAAACATTCCTTTTTTCAATCCTGCATTAAATGGATCCGCTGGAAGTTTTGTATCAAGTTCTGTTGGTCGTGTCGTCCTGCTTTTCCGTTCCGCTTCTTCCGGTCCCCTGAGCGCTACCAATTCTCCAATAAGTAATTCCGTCATTTTGAGCAAACGTGGCGGCCAAGCAACAAGTGCTTCAGCCTTGTAGTGTCCTAATTTTTCTTCAGCTAATGCCTGCTGGTCTTTAATTTCTTTTGGTGTGCTACCCATGTAGCCAGGATTGTATTCTCTTGCTTTCGCCAGCTCTGGTTTGTCTTCTGCTAGGAAGCTTTCAGCTTCCTTTTTAATTCCCGCAACGACGCTATTCATGGACTCCTGAGAACGGAAATCGTATTTAATGCCTTGACCATCACTAAATGTTTTTGATACTCCTTGAGCCTGATCATTACCAATGCTATGATGCTGTTCTGCTCGCCTACTTAAAACACCTCTATGCTTCTTATCCTCTTTCAATAAACGACCAACGCCACCTGCGTCCATATAACGCGTTGCTCTGTCTTGAGCTACTGAAATAAAACCATCCCGTAATTTTTCAAGAGCTCCTAATGTTGTTTGTCGTTCATTTTTATCTTTAAAAATATTATCCTTACTCTTTATTCCCAAAGTACTTTTTGGCTCTGGAAGAAAATCAAATTTTATCCTTTCTTTTGCCATCGCCACTTCTGTGCGCATCCAGCCACGTGCTGCGTTTCTATACTCACCTAACTCGCGACCTCTCCGCTCTTCGTCTTGTTTTGAGTCTTCACCTAACGCCTCTTGTGGTGTGTATTTTTCCGACATATATTTAAATAAAATGGCTTAAATTACTTAGATCCAAGTTTCTAACGCAACAGCGTTAAGAATTAATTAGTTCGTTAAACACCTCGTAGGGTGTGCGGAAATCCAGCGTCTTTCTCGGTCGGCCATTTAATTGGTGTTGTGCTCTTTTAACTTCGTATCTCGATACCTTTTTAAAGTCGGTGCCCTTCGGGAAATACTGCCGAATCAATCCGTTAGTATTTTCATTCGTGCCTCTCTCCCACGGGCTGCGGGGATGAGCAAAGTACACTTTAATGCCGGTGATTTTGGTAAAGAGTTTGTGAGCGGCCATCTCTCGTCCTTGATCGTATGTCAGAGTTACTTTCATCTGTCGGGGCAAGTTCTTAATTTCTCTGGCGAATGCTTTGGCCACCGTTTCCGCTTCGCGGTTTTTAATCGGGACAAGAATAGTCGTGCGGGTCGTGCGCTCAACCAGAGTGCCAAGAGCCGAACGATTGCTCTTTCCAACAATTAAGTCGCCTTCCCAGTGGCCCGGGACACTCCTATCTTCGACCTCTTTTGGCCGCTCTTCGATGGAGAGCATATCCTCAAGTTTGCGCTTAGCTTCAGCGCCACGGCGCTGTTTGTGCCGATGCTTCCGGTTTTGCCGAAGACATGACAAAAGCTCTTTCTTGAGTGTCCCACGCGGCAAAACGTAGAGGTAGGTATACATGGCTTCAGGTGAAATACGCATAGTAGTGTCGGTAGGATACTCACTTTTCAGAGTTTCTGCAATCTGTACCGGCGACCACTTATGACGTAGCTTGCGATAGACGTAGCGCTTCAATTTGACACTATTGTCGAGCGCGTACTTTCCGCCACGTCGTTTACTGCTGTTACGCACCGCCCGGTTTTGCGCTTTCTCGGCTCGGTAGGTATACTGATTACAACTACCAGCGCCGATTTCCCGACTGATCGTGCTGGCAGTGCGTCCCAAAGTTTGGGCGATATGTTGAAAAGAACATTTTTGCGAGAGCATCCGACTGATTTCCTCCCGCTCTGACGCGTTTAACCTGTGGTATTTATTCATAGGAATCCAACATAACATTTTTAGCGCTTCGCGCCAATTATGTTGCGTTAGATTCTGGAATCAAACTTAGATAAGAATAAATAAATTATAGCACAAAAACAGCATTTTGTCAAACAAATAAGGCTCTATAACAATCAGTGTGGTGGATAAAGTTTTGACACTCAATTTTACTTGATTATACAGCCAAGCGAGTTCGTTAAAGACGAACTCCGGAGCACAAAATAAAAAGACGTCCGATTGAATTATTGGGCGTCTTTTTGTTTATGATTTTATGTGCTATAATAAGTTTGATTTAAGATTTATGCCGCAAATTATCTCTGTAGTCAATCAAAAGGGCGGAGTGGGCAAAACCACGACTGCCGTGAATCTGGCCGCGGCGCTGGCTGACACCGGTAAGTTTGTGTTGCTGGTAGATTTGGATCCGCAAGGAAATGCCACTTCCGGATTGGGAATAAAATATCAGGAACTGGAACAGGGTTTGTATCATAGTTTGTCCGGACAGGCGCGCTTGCACGATATTGTGTGCAATACCCCGCATGCGGGGTTGCGTGTTGCTCCTGCCACGCCGGATTTGGCTGGCGCGAACATAGAACTGGTAAACGTGGAAAGGCGCGAACAAAAATTGGCGGATATTTTATCCGAAGTGGCGCACGCTTACGATTATATTATTATTGATTGTCCGCCTTCACTGGGAATTTTGACCCTTAATGGTTTAATTGCGGCGGATTATATTTTAATTCCGGTGCAAGCCGAATATTACGCGTTGGAAGGGTTGGGACAATTACTCAAAACAATCGAACTTGTAAGATCAAATTTAAAACCGGAATTAAAAATTTTGGGAGCCGTGCTTACCATGTACGATTCCCGCAACAGTTTGTCCGAAGAAGTAATGAACGAGTTGTATAAGTTTTTTCCGGATAATATTTTTCGTTCTGTAATTCCCCGCACCGTGCGTTTGGCCGAAGCGCCAAGCTTTGGCCAAAGTATTTTTCACTATGATCCAAGCGGCAAAGGAGCCAAAGCGTATGAAAGACTGGGGCGGGAATTTTTGGAACGGTTTGAACAGTCGTAAACTGTCATCCCGAGCGAGCCACCGATAGCGACGAGGGATCTATACCGAAAAAAAGAAATTGTAATTTTATTTAATCTGAATAGATCCCTCGTCGGCTACGGCCTCGCTCGGGATGACAGTCGGTGGTCGGAATGACAATCAAAACTTTCTACTTTCAACTTTTAACATTTACAATATGGCCTTAGGAAGGGGATTGAGCGCTTTAATTTCAGGCGGCTCTAAACAAAAAAATACGCCGATGGCTGGCGATGGAGGTCAAGAAAAAATTTGGCATATTCCGGTAGGAGCCATTAGTCCCAACACGCATCAGCCGCGCCGGAATTTTAGCGCGCAAGAATTGGAAGATTTATCCGCTTCCATAAAAACGCACGGCATTTTACAGCCATTATTGGTTACCGAAAAATTAGATGGCGGGTATGAATTGGTGGCAGGCGAACGCCGTTGGCGCGCCGCGCAAATGGCCGGTTTGGCGACAGTGCCGGCATTAATAAAAAAATTGGCGGATCATCAAAAATTGGAAGTGGCCTTGATAGAAAATATCCAGCGCGAAAATTTAAATCCTATAGAAGAAGCTTTTGCGTTTCAAAGATTAATTGATGAATTTTCCATGACCCAGCAAGATGTGGCGGAAAAAGTTGGCAAGAGCCGTCCGGCAGTGGCCAACACGATTCGCTTGTTAAGTTTGCCGGAGGAAGTGCAGACCGCCTTGAGCGACAAGCGGATAAATATGGGGCAAGCGCGGGCATTGTTAAGTTTGGATGACACCAAAAAACAATTGGATATGCTGTCGTCCATGCTTGGCCAGCGTATTACCGTGCGGGAATTGGAACGCGAAGTGGGCAAACAAAACAAACATAGCCGCCGCGATCCGAACTTGGCATATTTGGAAGATAAACTGCGCGTTGCTTTGGGAACAAAAGTCAGTTTAACACAAAAAGGAGCAAGAGGCACAATCGTCATTGATTACTACTCTCAAGAAGAATTAACAAACTTGATTAAAAAAATTACAAGTTAGTCTTCAAATTGTCATCCCGCCTGCCCGCCCTGTCGTTGGCGGGAGCGAGGCCGTAGCCGACGAGGGATCTATACTTTAATGAATAGATTTCTCACCCTCTGCGACGGGGATTCGGAATGACAGACAAAGCGTTATTTTTTTGGCAGAATAATTTTTAGCCAGCTGCTTTTTTCGCTTTTTAATTTTTCTTTAATTCTGGATTTTGCCAGATGAGTTTTTACGTGTTTTAACCAATCCGGACTTGGGCCTTTGCGGTTTTTATCGGTAAAAATTTCTACCACATCTCCGCTTTTAAGCGGCGTGTCCAAGCTTACAAGCTGGTCATTAATTTTGGCTCCATTGCAGTGATTGCCGATATCGGTGTGGATATTATAGGCGAAATCAACCGGCGTGGCGTCTTCTGGCAGATCAATCACATCGCCTTGCGGAGTAAACACAAAGATACGATTTTTGAAAAAATCCACTTTTAATTCGTCTATGTCCGACAATTTTTCCAGGATATTTTTTTGAATGTCGGCCAATTCTTTCGCCCAAAAAATATCTTTGGATGGCAGGCGGGAACCTTTTTCGTCATAATGCCAATGAGCGGCGATACCATACTCGGCTTCATTATGCATGGTTTTGTCGCGGATTTGAAATTCCACTATTTTTCCATCCACGCAAAAAACCGTGGTATGAAGAGATTTGTAGCCATTGGGTTTTGGCTGGGAAATATAATCTTTAATCCGGCCTTTAAGCGGACGCCAAAGTTTGTGAATAATGCCCAGTGCCGCGTAGCAATCAGCCACATTTTCCACAATAATGCGGATAGCCACCACATCGTAGATTTTATCGGCGTTTTCCCAACCCTCTTTGCTGACAATTTTTCGGTATAAGCTATACAAAGTTTTTTCTCGGCCATGCACGTTTAAAACCGCAATGCCGGAGTTTTTTAATTCATTTTTAATTAGGGCCATTACATTTTGCAGATAAACCTCGCGTTCGGAAACCAAAACATCGCGAACGGCTTTGGTTTTTTCATACTCTTTCGGTAAAATATGCGGAAAAGATAAATCTTCCAGCAAGCTTTTGAATTCGCCAATGCCCAAACGGTTGGCGATGGGAGCGTAAATTTCCAAACTTTCCAAGGCGATTCGGAATTTTTTCTTTGGTGGCAGAGCATCAATAGTAGCCAAATTGTGCACGCGGTCGGCAAATTTTATAATCATCACGCGCACGTCTTCGGCCATGGCCACGAACATTTTGCGAAGATTTTCTATGTAGCGTTCCACGCCGCGGTATTTTAGCTTGCCCAGCTTGGTGATGCCTTTGATCATGGAAGCTGTGTCGGCGCCGAAATTTTTTTCTATTTCTTCCAGAGTAATATTCGTGTCTTCGGGCACGTCGTGCAGAAGCGCGGCCACGATAATATTCGGATCTATTCTCATGTGCGCCAAAATCATAGCTGTGGCCACTGGATGAATAATATATGGTTCGCCTGATTTGCGGGTTTGGCCGGCATGCGCTTTGGCCGCGAAATCATAAGCCAGCCGCACCATATCAATATCTTCTTTGCGGTAGTAGGTTCGAATTTGCGCCAGCAAATCGTCAATGTTTGGATTGGTTGGGATAATATCTTTGTAGGGCATAGAACTAGCACCCAGTAGTTTATTTTGTTACAACAATGTAACACTGGAAACTTTATCACCCTCTTCTTTAAACCGCATCAATCGCACGCCCTGGGTGGCGCGGCCGGAGGAGTTGATAGATCCAAATGGCAGGCGGATTACCTGGCCTTTGGCTGACATAATTAGCAAGTCTTTTTCTTTTAATTCCACCGCGTCCACCACTTTGGCAAAAGTCAGGTTGCCGGTTTTGGTGGTAATGGCCGCGGTTTTGATGCCACTGCCGCCGCGACCTTGCACTTTGTATTCGTCCAATTCGGTGCGTTTGCCTATGCCATTTTCACCTACGGTTAAAAATGCCAAACTTTTATTTTTAGGATCAACAATATCCATGCCAATAACTTCATCCGCGCCTTTGAGCCGGATACTACGCACCCCGCTGGCAGTGCGTCCCATTTCGCGAACGTCTTTTTCTTTGAAGCGAATGGCCTGGCCATGTTTGGTGGCAATCATAATTTCGTCAGTGCCGTTGCTGGGTTTTACCCATTCCAAATTGTCATCAGTTTTTAGTTTGATGGCGATAAGGCCACTGCGACGCACATTGGCAAAATCCTCCACGGCGGTTTTTTTGATGTTGCCGCGCGTTGTGACCATAACCAAATGTTTAATATTGCTTAAGTCGCTCATGCCAAGAAGCGCGGTAACTTTTTCATTTGGCGCAAGTTGTAAAAAGTTTACCACGGCCTGGCCTTTGGCCGTGCGTGATCCCTGCGGAATATCATAGGCCATTAGTTGGAAAACGCGCCCGCGATTGGTGAAGAATAAAATATTATCGTGCGTATTGGTGGTAAGCAAGTTTTGCACGCTTTCTTCTTCTTTGGTGGTAACGCCGATGACTCCTTTACCGCCGCGCGATTGCTGGTGGAAAGTATCAGGCGGCAAGCGTTTGATGTAGCCGTCGGTGGTAATCATAATAATAGTCGGTTCGTTTGGCACCAAGTCTTCCACGGTAAATTCTTTGATGCCGCCGGCCACAATTTGCGTGCGCCTGGCTTGGCCGTATTTTTCTTTGATAGCCGCAGTTTCTTCTTTGATAATTTTCATGACTCTGGCTTTGGAAGCCAAAATTGATTCCAGTTCTTTAATCAAAATTTTCTTTTCTTTTAATTCATCTTCAATTTTTTGGCGTTCCAAGTTGGCCAGTTGTTGCAGTCTCATTTCCAAAATAGCCACCGCTTGTTTGTCGGTGAATTTGAATTTGGAGATGAGGTTTGCTTTTGCCGCTTCTTTGTCTTTGGAGGCGCGGATAGTTTTTATAATTAAATCTATTTTATCCAAAGCCATAGACAAGCCCGTCAAAATGTGAGCGCGTTCTTTGGCTTTGTTTAAATCAAACTCCGTGCGGCGTTTGATAATTACTTGGCGGTGCTTAATAAATTCTTCCAAGACATTTTTTATATTTAGAACGCGTGGCTGGATGCCGTCTATCAAAGCCAGCATATTGACATGGAAGGTGGTCTGCAGTTCTGTCATTTGAAATAGTTTGTTGAGAACTTTTTTTGGATAGGCGTCTTTTTTTAAATCAATCACAACGCGCACGCCGTCTTTGTTGGATTCGTCGCGCAGATCTTTGATGCCTTCAATTTTTTTCTCCTGCACCAAGTCGGCAATTTTTTCCAGCAAGGTTGCTTTGTTTATGCTGTACGGAACTTCGGTGATAACGATTTTGAATTGGTCGGTTTTTCCTTCTTGAATTTCCGCTTTGGCGCGCATCACAATGCCGCCTTTGCCGGTGGTGTAGGCGGCGAGAATATCTTTTTTATTATAAATAATGCCGCCAGTAGGGAAGTCCGGGCCTTTTATAACTTCTGCCATTTCAGCTACCGTTGTTTCCGGTTCGTCAATTAGTTTTGCCAGGCCGTCGCAAAGCTCAGAAAGATTATGTGGAGGAATGGAAGTGGCCATACCAACCGCTATGCCCATAGTGCCGTTGAGTAGCAGGTTGGGCAGTTTGGCCGGCAAAACCGACGGTTCTTCATGAGACCCATCATAGTTTGGCACAAAACTGACCGTGTCTTTTTCTATATCAAACAGCATTTCTTCGGCCACGGCTGTTAGTTTGGCTTCGGTATAACGCATAGCCGCCGCGTTGTCGCCATCCATACTTCCAAAATTCCCCTGGCCATGCACCAACGGGTATCTCATGGAAAAATCCTGCGCCATGCGCACCATGGCATCATATATAGAAGCGTCGCCGTGCGGGTGGTATTTGGCCATTACCTCTCCGATTACGTGAGCGGACTTGCGGAATCTGGCTGTATGGCGCAAACCGATATTCCACATAGCGTAAAGCACGCGGCGGTGCACTGGTTTTAGGCCGTCCCGGACATCCGGCAAAGCGCGGGACACAATGACGCTCATGGCGTATTCCAAATACGATTTTTGCATTTCTTCCACAATCGGAGCCGGAGTAATTAGGCCGATGTTATTTTTTGGCAGTTCTAGTTTTTCTTGCATAAAATATCCAATATCTAATATCCAATAATTATGATTTTATTATTTATTAATTACTTTATTGCGAACTTGTTGTTACAGTTGAGCTTGTAGTTGTGTTGATGTTAGATGTTGAAGTGGCGGCGGGAGTAGAGGAGCTGGCTTCGGTGGTAATTTTATTTAGTATATTTTTTAATTGTAATTTCATTTGCTCGCTTTGGCGCGTTGTTTCTTTGGCGTCAAATATGGCGCGCCAATCTTTTTTGCCTTTTTCCACCAGTTCCGCTTCCGGAGTTTTTTTCCAGCTAAATGAAGCCAGACTGATTTTGGTAGCCCAGGCCCAAAGGATAAATATGATGATGGTAATGGAACTGACGCTGACCCAAAACCACATTTTTGTTTGGGGATTTTCCGGCATATCTGGTTATTCTTTTTCCAACACAATCAATTTTGTTTCTTCCTGTGGTAAATCTTTTTTCTTAATAATAACTTTTTTCTCCGTGGCTTCCGGTTTGATGCCCAGTTCTTTAATAAAAGCCGTAACCGGTTGCGCGTCAGGATCCGTGTCGCAATGATACGCCAAGGGAATAATAATACGCGGTTCCAAAGCCGTGGCCAAAGCGGCCGCTTCTTTCGCGTTTAAATAATTTTCGCCGCCGCCTACCGGAATAAATAAAATATCCGCGCCAATTATTTTTTCCATATCGCCGCTTTCCAGAGGTTTTTTTAATCTGCCTAAATGCACCAGCGTCATGCCTTCGCCGTTTAGTTTGTATATGGTAGAGCCGTCGGCGCTGGACGCGGCGTAAATCATTACTCCCTTTACTTCGCATTCACCCAAGGAATTCATCACAAATGGATTTTGCGAAAGCGTGGCCGCGTCTTCTTCGCCGGCCGAAAACAGCGCCACATCCGGACTAAAACTGCGGGGGAATTCTCCTTTTTTTGGTTTGTAAGCGTCAATTAAAACAGTAACGTCTTTATCCAAGTTTTTTGTTTGCAGTTTGATACAGGTCTGTCCCAGCCAGCTGATGTGCATATGATAAAAATAATTGTCATTGCGAGGAGTGAAGCGACGAAGCAATCCCACGGATTGGTAGTGGTAATCTAGTAAGTGCCACCAAGTAATGGGATTGCTTCCCCGCCTTGGGCGGGTCGCAATGACAGTTTAAAATCTGTGGATATTTTATCATTTTATTAGGAATTATGCAAGGGAAAAAAGGGATAAAAAAAGCCGGAGCAATGGGGTTGCGCCGGCACTGAATGAACGAGTTGATCCTAGAACCGTCTTGGCAGAGCTAGGATTTTTTCCTTGTCGGGGTGGGCTTCCAGCTCTTTCAGACGGGCATCGGTTTTCGCCTTCTGTTCCAAGATGCGGTGATACTCGTCAATGTTGAACTGGTTGGGATCAGGTTCGGCTGGCGGCAGTTGCTTGGGCGGTTCCTGGGCCAGCTGTTTGGCCTGGTGCTTGTGGAGTAGGGAGATTTTGCGGGCAATCTTTTCTGGTAACCAACAGGCCGCGGACACTAGTTTTGAAGCTAATTTTGCAGTCAGTCTGAAAACAGGAATCAAGGTTTTGCCTAGCAGTTTCCCTGTAATGGAAATACCTCCGGACAACATGATCATTGATGCGTTCCATAGAAATTTCAATAACCATGTAAACGCCATTATTTTGGCATAAGTTTCCACACCATTCTCCACACCTTCAAATGCACATATTAGCGCGAAAGCATCGTTGCTTCCGATCTTATTGTCTAAGTTGCACGTTGGAAAACAGAGGAATCCAGCAAAAGATTTTTCTTTTTTCTGCCAGACTTTCCAGGAAAATTTGCCCCACCAGTAGCCAATATTCAGGTAGCCGATGACGCCGAGCGTGATGTAAAGAGCGAGCATGTCCGTCCTCCTCTTGTTTGGTTTGAATTGTCCAAAGGACAGATTATCTTACCTTAATACATCTACAAAAGTCAAGTGGAAAATACCGTTTTTTTGCCCTTGACAAAAGCCGTATTTTGTTGTTATGATGAAGCAAAATAAAGGAGAGTGCCATGGGGCGCAAAAGACAGCCAGAGAGTAGAAACAGGGAAGAAATTCCCACACCACTTATTTTGGGCGCGGATTTTATTCCGAAATACACCACCGAGAGCGGCAGGAAAATAAGGTGGAGAATTTTGGAAAATGTGCCGCCGACCAAGTTTTATATTGGCGATCTGGAATCGGTTTTGTTCCTAAAGGGTAAAGAGACGGGTGTTTATGGTGAAGTAATGCGCGAGCGCGCTGTGAAACTTCAGGCCAATCTTGGCTTGGCTGACCTGAAACGTGTTTATGATCAGTGGGCAACGTTGCCGCCCAAGTTGTGGAACAGACCTCTTGTGTTTCCAGGCACACTGTTTTTCAATCCACAAAATGGCGGAAAGTATGTTTTGTACATTAACCGCCTTCCTGATCGCTGTAAGGTTAACTTTTGCCGGGTTGATGACAAGGTAGAATGGCCGGGCCACAGCCGTCTCCTCCGGCCCAAGTTTGTCCGAAAAACCCTTAAGCGTAGTTAAGGGAAGGAAATAATCTCAGGCCCTGTCCGGCTTCACTGTCAAAAGCGAATGTTCGGACGGGGCTTTTTTAATATTGACAAATCATACTAAATTAGGTAGTCTGCGTTTAGACAACCACAACCAAAGGAGGAACTCATGCGTAACAGCAATCCGAACATGTTACTTTATATCGCTATGGCCGATGCTTATGCCGCGGCCGTGGAATATGGCAGGTTTCCTGAAAGCAATACGTTGCGTGAGGAGTGCCTGAAGTTTCAAAGGTATCTCGCTCATCCTACTCATGACAATCCGCCAAGCACCTATACCGATGACACCGAAATGTCCGCGGCCAACACCAAGGTTTTACTGCAACATGATGAACCTTTTAGTCCGCTGATGTTTGCCGAGGCCTACGTCAATGAGTTCCGGCGCGGCGGATGTCGCAATGGGTATTCCCGCGGATTTCAAGCCATCCTTGAGCGTGTTCGCACAGGCGCGGAATTGTTAAAGGAGCTCAAGCCAGATTCCAACAAGAATGGCGCGGCAATGCGTTCGGTGCCGTTCGGAGTTTTGCCGACGGTTGATGAGGTGTTGAACGTAGCCACACTGCAGGCGCGCATTACCCACGATACGCCTGAAGGACGATTCAGCGCCCGCGCGGTGGCGCTGATGAGCCATGCTGTTCTTTATGAAGACGCGGTATTTCTCCCGGATTTGGGAGAATACTGCAAGAAGCATTTGCCGCCGGAAGATGTGCAACGCTTTGGGTATGTCTTTAGTGAGCGGTGGCCGGATATGCCGGTAAAGTCATATACCGGAGCGTCGGTCGCGATCACAACCGTGCATGCGGTGGTGGATGTGCTGGCCCGGAAAAATTCCCTGATGGGAATTATGAGGCGGATCATTACTTGGGGCGGCGATACGGATTCGGTGGCTGCCATTGCCTGGGGCATTGCCTCGGCGCGGTATCAAGACGAGAAATTGCCCGCATTCATGTTACGCGATTTGGAGGGTGGCAACGCGAAGACCGGAGCGCCGTATCTGCGGATTCTGGGCGAACAACTTATGTATAAATACAGGTAGAAAACGTTGGATTATTATTCCTGTCGGAGAGCGCTTCTCCGGCAGTTTTTTAATCTAATCAGCCCTTGTTTTTTGGCTAAATTTATGGTATAATTACTGCATGAAATTCAGACAGTCACTTTTTTGGGACGTTGATCCCAAGAAAATTCACCCCAAACGCCATGCCCGCTATATTATTGAGCGGATTTTGGATTTGGGAAATGATAGAGAAGTGAGATGGATTTGGCGTAATTATTCTTATCCTTTTTTAAAACAGGTTGTTACTCATTCACGAGTATTGAGACCTGAAACAAAAAAATTATGGTCTCTTCTTCTCCAAAAAAAGAAATAGTCTGGCATACAAATATTTTGCCAAAAAATACAAAAAAAGCGCTGAATGCATTATCAGAGCAGAAGTGGCTAAAACAGTCGGCTTGGTATTTGGCCGGCGGAACCGCGCTCGCATTGCAGACGGGGAACCGACAGTCAGTTGACTTGGATTTTTTTCTTCCGAAGGCTGATTTTAATGCAGGTATTTTATTAAAGCATTTTGAAGGCAAGGATTGGGTGACAGACGTGTTAAAAGAAGGAACGATCTATGGAAAATTTTTTGACGCAAAAGTAAGTTTTATCGCGTATCCTTTTTTTGTGCGGCAGCAGCCGCCTGTTTGGTACGGTACAGTGAGAGTCATTCAACCAAAAGATATTGCGGCGATGAAGATTGTTGCTGTAAGTCAAAGAGGCCGTAAAAGGGATTTTTATGATTTGTACTGGTGCGCAAAAAATATAGAGCCGCTTCAACAGACCTTAAGCCGTTTGGAATCGCAATATCCAACAGTCGCTCATAACTACCACCATATAATAAAAAGTCTAGCATATTTTGATGATGCCGAAGCGGATCCGATGCCAAAAATAATGTTTAGTGCCAGTTGGAAAGAAGTAAAGAATTTTTTTCAAAAGCAGGCGAAAGAACTCGCGCTGGAGCTGGTTTTGAAGTGAAGTTTTTTTGTAGTTTAAAGATCCTTCGTTTGAGGGTTGTTTTTGTTTATCCCCCTCTTACCAAGAGGGGGTAGGGGGAGTTGCCG
>CAYIHE010000014.1:0-17081 GCA_964363145.1 uncultured Gammaproteobacteria bacterium
CAGTGGCCTTTGCAATGTGAATGCAACGCTCTAACCAGCTGAGCTAATCATCCTCAAAGAGAGGCCTTCTTAAATAGAGTATAACACATTTGTTTGTGGAAATCAATACTTGCCCTTTACATTTTTGTTTATTTGTAGTTTAATAATACATTATCGGAATCGCTAGAAACCGATAATCTCCGTGGCATTTTGTCGTGGAGAACGTAGTTCTTTGAGGAGGGAATCATGCTGTTTTTGCGGAAGGCGCCAAATGGGAAGTTTCGCGTTATCGGTGTTGACACCTATGACGGCGAAAATTGGGTGGAAGGCGACTTTGATACTTTGGAGCAGGCGACGAAGCATGCGTATGAGCATACGAAGGACAAGAATATGCTGAAGATGCATGTTTATGACGACACCGGCCACCATCGCTATGAAGCCGGGCGCTACTAGGCCCACAACCAAAAGGAGACAGGCAGATGAAAACGATCGAAGCAGAGGGTAGTACGAATTTTCAAGATTTTGCCAGGAGAGCGATCGCTAGCGCGAAGCGGACGAAGGGGAGAAGATTCGCGGTGTTCAATGGCATAGTGTTTTGGGTCAAGCCCGATGACAATGTCGACGCCATCTCGAAGCGCTATCATATGGCGTTACAACGCTTTGATCTGCGGCGCTTGAAATCTCAAAAACGCAAGAAGAGGTAGCGCTAGGAGCGAAAACCATGCGAACGAGGGAGTTTCCTCTCGGCGATGTGTTAAGTGTTATAATCTACCCAAATAATTTTCCCGATCATGCGAGTTTATCCGAAAAGAGTCAGAAACTAGCGTTGATTGATTTTCTTACCGGAAGAGACGATTGGTTCAAGTGTCGTCCGGTGGCAACAGTACACGGCTGTCGGGCATACTTAATGAGAAAGTTTCCGCAATTTTCCACTCCGGAAATGGATGGCGCGGTGGAGGATTTGAACAGAGAAATCAAAGCCGTGGGTGGCGGCGCCAGAGCGAAAGTTGTCGGGGTCTGCTGGTTGGAAAAGCAAAAGGTCAAGTACGGCGAATATATCGCCGTTGAGTCAATGGTTTAGACAAGCAATATTTGCGCCAGACCTTCGGGTACGGCGTTTTTTTTATTTAAAAAAATATCCACCCAAACATTTGTTTGGATGGATTTAAGCGTTATGGCGTGGCGGTAAAGTACGCCCGCAAATTTTCCAGACAAGACGGGCAAAGAGGGTTGTCTTGGATTGATTCACGAAATTCAATGCCAGTATTCAAACTCATGACGCAATTATTTTTACAATGCCCGCTTTCAATTTCTTCGTGACTAGCGCCTGATTTTTGCGTTATTCCTAAACGAAAAACATGTCCCAGTTCATGGATGGTTACCATGCGTGTTAAAAGCAGAAATGTACCAAAATCTTGCGGGTTGAACCATCGTCCATAAGAAGCCAGCGAAATAACGGCATTATAACCGGGGAAGGCGCAACCGGCTTTTTCGCTGTATATGTCAGGGTTATCCCAATGGATTTTTTCTTGCACAATTAGCAAAGCATATCTCTCTTGGCTTTTATAATCTGGCGTGTTTCGTAGTGCGTTCAAGAGGGCAGCGGCGTGTAAAAAGCCAGACCGCTTGCTTTGTTGGCGCGCGATTTCCAAAAATGGTTCTATGTCAACCCGCGGCTTAAGCACTTCTTTTTTATCAAGAAAACTGGGTAGAGGCACCATACCACGGCTGACAACGGGAAGTTGGTTAGCGACACCGGCCAATTGTAGTATATCCCATAGTCCGGTAATAATTCCAGCGAAAGCTCGGCTGGCTATACCATCTTGCCAAAGAATATCCAGAGGTTTTATGTTTGGATGTTTCACTTGCCACCTCACTTCTTTGTTTATTTTCAACGAGCAATCCTATATAAAAATCATAACCCGATATGCTAAAAATAGCAAATCCAATACTTGACATTTTGTAGTGTTTGTGTTACTTTTTTATCAACGGAGGCAGAGAACATGACAAAGACAGCGGCTCTGATTTTGGCGTTAGTTTTTTCCGCGTGCGGCAGTCGGAATGTTGTAGATAAGACTGCGGCCGACATGCCATTTAGCCAAACTCGAGTGGATACCTGGCAAGTAGAAGTGTTACGTCCGCCAGAAGGCAGTCGTTTTGAGCCATCTTTGTCTGTGGTTGGGTATGGCAAGAAGCTGGAGGAACTTTCAATGGAAGAGGTAGAAGGCCAGCCCAATGTTTTCCGAGGCAGTGTTCTTTCCGGTTCTTCAATCATAATTACGATTGAGATGTTCAGTGAAGGCGCCGGTTTTTGCGGTGATTCTGAAATCTCATATTGCGGCCCGATCCGTTTATGGTTGGATGAGGGTTCGGCCGGTGATTTTATAGAGACCATCGTTAGGCTCAACTCATTGAAGTCAAATCCGATTCAGAACGATACGGTGGTTTGTAATGATGGGACAAAAGAGAGTATGGGCAACTGGCAAGATCATCGTTGTGTATATTCCAATTACGTGCTTGATTCGGAGTAAGTTCAGCTTCAGTTTTCGTTCGCCGGTCGCCCCAAGCGGCCGGTGTTTTTTGTTAACGACCCCCGCTTAGCGGGGTGTCAGTTAACAACCCCGCCTTTATGGCGGGGGGAATTAAGTTATGCCCACCTATCCCCTCACTACATATATACATACTGTCGATTGTCATTCCCGCCCACGAGCGGGAATCCAGACAATTGTAACGGATACTGGATCCCCGCTGTGGCGAGGATCACAGAGCGGTTGTGTCGCCAAGGGATACGTGTGAAGTTATGCACAGCCTGCCTGCCGGCAGGCAGGTTAGTCCTATTGTTATTTTTGTGGTATAATAATAAAGTAAAATAAGGCAGAATAAAGCAGAGTAGGGTTAGTAAAGTATCCAGTTATGCTTTATTTTGCTTTAATCTGCTTTACGAACTTTAGTTTGTTTTATAGATATGATCACTCATCGCGTTACTACTAAATTAGCGCCAGAGCCGACTGTGCGTTTTTATCGCACTATTGCCGTTTCTTTTTTAATTGTTACTTTGGCGCTTTTGGCTGTTATTATATTTTTTACTTCCAAAAAAGCCATTATTGTAGTAGTGGCCAAAACCGACAGCAAAAACATAACTTTAGATATAAATGTGGAAAAAGAAAAAACCAGCAATGTTTCTATTTTCGGTTTTGTTACTTCCACAGAATTTAAATTAACGCAAAAATATTCTCCTACAGGCAATAAAACAATTAATAGCGTGGCAACGGGTGAAGCCATAATTTATAATGACACCGCGGCCGCCCAGCCGCTGGTTAAAACCACACGGCTTCTTACGCCCGGAGGAGTTTTGTTTCGTTTGTCCGACCGAGTAGTTGTGCCGGCCAGAGGCCAAATCGCGGCCAAGGTGTACGCGGATCAGCCGGGTCAAATTGGCGATATTGGACCCGGTAAATTTATTATTCCCGGTTTAAGTTTGGAAAAACAAAAAGTTATTTACGCGGAAAGTAAAACGCCAATGTCCGGGGGCTTGCGCGCCGTTGGATTTTTGGCCGAGGCAGACATCAAAGCCGCGGAAACGGATTATGTGGAAAAAGTTAAACAGGCCGCGGATAAATTTTTTCCTGCCGCGGCAAATTTTAATCAAAAATTAATTTTTGTGCCCAGCCACCGCGTTACGGCCGATCGCCAATCTGGCGAAGAAGTATCTGAATTTAATTTGGCCGGCACTAGCACCGTCATCGCGGTATATTTTAATGACGACGAATTAAACTCTCTTTTGGGAAAAGAAATTTCATCGCGCTTGGATTTAAGCACGGAAAAAGTTTCCGCTACGTTTAAAGATCCGCAGGTGGCTTTGGCCGGGTATGATTTGGCCAAACAAAAAGCTCAATTATCCGCGTATCAAGACGCGCTGGTTACGCTAGACGTTAACGCCGATAAATTGGCCGTGGCCAACTTTTTTGGCAAAAGCAAAGATGAAATCGAAAGATATGTTTTTGGTTTGGGACATGTGGTGGGAGTGGACGTAAAATTTTCTCCGTCTTGGATGCGCAGCGCGCCGGCGGTAGCCGACAGAATTCAGGTGATTGTAAAGAATGTACAATAACAATTTGACAAGAAGTTAAGACCCCGATACATTAGAGCGTACGGGGTTTTTAAATCACAGTTATAACTGTCATTGCGAGAAGGTCTTGGCGACCGACGAAGCAATCCCATGGTTTGGTAGCACTAACAGTGGGGTTGTCCCGATCTCGAAGATCGCGGATCCCGTTCGCTATGGGACCACGTCGTTACAGCTCCTCGCAATGACATCAAAATACATGAATAAACAATTTTGTATGGAAGAAAAACAGCTAGAAAACATCCGCCACTCTGCCGCGCATATGCTGGCGGCCGCGGTTTTGGAGTTATATCCCGGAACCAAGTTGGCAATTGGGCCCACTATTGAACATGGTTTTTATTATGATTTTCTTTTTCCTGCCGGAGTGATTATTTCCGAAAATGATTTGCCAAAAATTGAGGAAACAATGAAAAAAATTACCAAGGGCCACCATGCCTTTGTTGGCCGTAAAGTAACTGTCGCGCAAGCCAAAAAAGAAGAAAAAGACCAGCCTTTCAAATTGGAGCTTATAAACGAATTCGCGGATGAGGGTAAAGAATTGACCATGTATGAATCCGGGCCGTTTCAGGATTTATGTCGCGGCGGTCATGTGGAAAATACAAAAGAGATTCCGGTTGACGGTTTGAAATTGCATAGAGTTGCCGGAGCTTATTGGCGCGGGAGCGAAAAAAATCCAATGCTTACCCGCATTTATGGTTTGCTTTTTACAACCAAAGAAGAACTGGATGCTTATTTATTACAACTGGAAGAAGCAAAAAAACGCGACCATCGGAAGTTGGGAGTGGAACTTGATTTATTTACTTTTTCCGATTTGGTTGGGGCCGGTTTAGCTTTGTGGACTCCAAAAGGAACACTTCTGCGAAATACTTTAGACGAATTTGTCTGGCAATTGCGGAAAGAGCGTGGTTATCAAAAAGTTACTATTCCGCATATTACCAAAAAAGAATTATACGAAGTTAGCGGTCATTGGGAGAAATTTAAAGATGATTTATTTAAGATTAACACTCGCGAGGGCCACGAATTCGCCATGAAGCCAATGAATTGTCCTCATCATACTCAGATATATAATCATCTTTCCCGCAGTTATCGCGACTTGCCACAGCGTTATGCCGAGACAACCATGGTTTATCGCGATGAACAGACTGGAGAAATGTCCGGATTATCACGGGTGCGTTGTATTACTCAGGATGACGCGCATGTTTTTTGCCGCGAGTCGCAGGTTAAAGAAGAAATGTTTAAAATTTGGGATATTATTGAAATTTTTTACAAAGCAACCGGCTTTGGCAAATTAAAAGTTCGGCTTTCACTTCATGATCCGGAACATTTTGAAAAATATTTAGGCACAAAAGAAGTTTGGGAAAAAACCGAAGACCAACTGCGCGAATTAGTTCGCGAGCGTGGAGCGGACGCGTATGAAGCCAAAGGCGAGGCGGCCATGTATGGTCCAAAAATAGATTTTATCGCCCATGATTCATTGGGGCGCGAATGGCAGGTAGCCACCATTCAAATTGACCGCAATCAGCCGGAACGTTTTGATTTAACTTGTGTTAATGAACAAGGAGAAAAAGAAAGAATTGTGATGATCCACGCGGCGATAATGGGTTCCATAGAACGATTTTTGGCGGTTTTAATAGAACATCATGCTGGCGCATTTCCGGTGTGGGTTTCGCCTATTCAAGTACAGTTGGCGCCGGTATCGAGCAAGCATGTAGAAGGCGCCAGAGAGATATTTGCCGAATTGGAAGCTGGCGGAATTCGCGTGGCTACCGACGAAGCCGATGAAACTTTGGGCAATAAAGTGCGCAAAGCCGCCGGCCAAAAAATTCCCTATATTGTGGTGGTGGGCGACAAGGAATTGGGCGGTGAAGATTGGATGATCCGGGTGAGAGGTCAGAAAGATCAGATTAAAATGAGTAAAGAAAAATTTATCGCCAAAGTGGATGAAGAAATTAAAAATAGAAAATCCTAGATTAAATGGCTAAAATATAATTATTAAATTTTAAATATATGGACACATCAAGGGCTAGGAATATTGCAGAAGTAATAAAAACTGGAGAAGCCGCAAGGGTTGCCGGAAGGGCAGAAGCTAGAGCTAAAGCCGTTGAATTGGCCAGTAGAAGGGAAAAAAAACCGAATAATCCGATAGGCGCGGAAAGCCCGGCAGAAGCTGTTCTGGCCGGACGAGCGGCCGCAGATTTTTTGACAGAACTTAATAAAGCAAATCAGGATGCCGGAAGTGAAGGCATGTTTACAAAAGATGAAATAGATATTATGTTGGAAAAAGCGAAGCCAAAAAACCTCGGCGCAAGCGCCAAAAAAACCGGCACTGGCTAAGTTATGCCACAGCCAAAAATTATTGTTATTCTCGGGCCAACTGCTTCGGGCAAAACCGACCTTGGTTTGGCGTTGGCCAAAGAATTTAATGGTGAAGTGGTGTCTGCCGATTCTCGTCAGATTTATAAAAAAATGAATATTGGGACCGCCAAACCCGAAGGGCAATGGAAACACATTGTCATCCCGACCGCAGTGGAGGGATCCCTTAAACCAGACGAGAGGGATTCCTCCACTCCGTCTGCGGACTCCGATCGGAATGACAAAACGGTGTATGTTGTAAGTGGCGTGCCACATCATTTAATGGACATAATAGATCCGGGGGAAGATTTTAGTTTGGCGGATTACAAAGAACAGGCGATTGCGGCTATAAACGATATTTTGAGCCGTGGAAAACTCCCGATTATCGTGGGCGGAACCGGATTGTATATCCGGGCATTGGTGGATAATTTTGATATTCCTAAAATAGAGCCGAACAAAAAACTAAGACAGCAATTGGAGAAAAAATCTCTGCCGCAACTGGCGGCTTTGTTAAAAAAAATAGATTTGGCCAGCGCGCAAAAAATAGATTTAAAAAATCCGCGGCGCGTATTGCGCGCTTTGGAAGTTTTTATTTTAAGCGGAGAATCTTTTTTTAACCAAAGAACAAAATCCGCGCCGCTTTTTAATGTTTTGCAAATCGGAATAAATTTGCCGCGGCCGGAATTATTTGAACGAATAGACCATCGCGTGGATGAGCAATTAAAAAATGGCTTGGTGGAAGAAACTGCAAAATTGGCCAAGCAAAAATACGGTTGGCATTTGCCCAGCATGAGCGGCATTGGTTACAAACAAATCGGTTTTTATTTGCGCGAAGAAATGACTTTGCCGGAAGCCGTGGAACTTTTAAAGCGCGACAGCCGGCGTTATGCCAAGAGGCAGACGACTTGGTTTAATAAAGACAAAAAAATTCATTGGCTAAAAGGCGCGGATTTTGCTTCCGCCCGCCAGTTGGTGAAAATTTTTTTAAACAAATAACTTATAGCTTAATCTGCTTACGGTTGTTTAAGAGGGGTTTCTTCGCCCATAAAATCCAGCCGTTCTCCAGTGATGGTGTCTTCGGATTGAACGCGAACTTTTGAGATTAATATTTTTTGAGTGGGATTTGGATTGGTAAGAGTAATGACAAAAGGCAAAGCCAGCACGTCGGTTTCTTGGGGCATTTCCGGAATGGTCCATGTTAGTTTGTTGCCAGCGGGATCAAGCTTGGCTTCTCCGGCCGGGGCTGGCCCGGAAATTTCCGTTTTGGCGTTGCCGTAAACTTCCGCCGACAGAATCAGATTTTTTAGGGGGTGAAAATTGTTGGTCAGCACCCAGGTGATTTGATGTTTTTCCATGTCATCGCCGGTGGAAATATCGTCGCGTGTTTCAAATTTCAAATCCGAGTTAACAACCATAATTATTTGGTTGCTGGAAAAAGTTCGGCTGACGTTGTCTTGGTCGGTAAAACTCACTTCCGCCAGTACGGTAATTTGCGAAGAAGTGGCCAAGTCGGAGAAATTGATGTCCTCATTATTTTTTATTGGTAATTTTACATCAATCATTATTTCCTGGTCTTTATTTATTTTGGCCAAGTCGGAAATTTTATTTTTATTCCAGGTAATTTCTCCGCGCCGCAGAGTATCGTTTATTTGCGTTCCGCGCACATCGCCATCGTATTTGTCTTCTAATTTTGCCCAGTCCAGCAGACTTTGTTTTTTTGCGGCCGGCGCGTCCAGAGTTAGTTTTAAGGAAGCATTTTTTAGCGCGCCCAAGCTTTCATTTTTTAGAGCCAGAGTAATGTTTAAGTTGTCTCCCGGCTGGATGCTTAGGTTGCCCAAAGAGCCGTTGACGACCAAACTAAAGCCCAGATTGTTTTGTGACAAAGAAGTGGTAATTTTTACAGCGGCTAATTCATATATATTGTTTTGCGACGATGCTGTTAGCGAGGCCGTAATGTCGCCGGAATTTATAGTGGAACCGCTATCATCCAATGGCGGGGTTCCGCTGGCGGCTGGAGAGAATTTGCCGACCAGCTTAAATTTTTGTTCGGTAAAATTGGTTGAAGAAGTATTTTTATTCGGTTCAATCAGCCAAGTCAAATCTTTGCCGATACGCGGAGTTGAAGATGTGATATAAAAGTTTTTTGGCCAAGACGGTTTTAGCGTTAATTTATTTATTTGCGAGTCATATTCTTTTTTTACCGTAAAAATATATTCGGAGGCGTTGCCGATGGTAATTTTGTCAGGCCCGTTTATGGCCAAAGAGAAAGGAGATTTTTCCGCCGCCACATCAAAGATGGCGGCTTTTTGCAATTCCGATCCAAAATTTTCCGGTTGATAAGTAAGAAACGCGCGCCAAGATTGTTTTTGGTTTAATGAGCCGTATGTTGCGCCCACGATGGTAATTTCTCTTTTGCGATATGGCGGAATTTCACCCAAAGACCATTCGGTGTGGCCGGAATTTTTCGCGTTTGGTTCGCTGGATAAAAAGACAAATCCTTCAGGGTACTGCACATTGAGGGTGGCATTTTTTAAAACCAGGCCTTGGTTGTTGCCGTAAATAATTTTGTAAGTGGTGGTAGATCCGGCGATAAAATTTTTGGGGCCGTCAACAGCTAAAGCGACTTGATCTTCGGAGAATTTTTTGTCATTGGGCATTAAGAAAAATCCGGCCCAGGCCGCGGCGGCCAGAGCGGCGCCCAAAAAAAGCAGTGTGATAAAAAATTTGAGCGCTGGATGGCGCCTTTTCATTTTTATGCTTCTCATATCCGGCAACCGCCCATCATTATCTTGATAAATTTGCGTAAGTTGTTTGGCCATTTGCGTCTGTTTTTTGCTGGCCGGCGAGGATGTTTTAGCGGCGCGTTTTCTACGAACGGCCTTTTTTGGCGCGCTTGCCAAAGCAGGCGATTCATCCAACGGTTTAACGGAAAAAGACGGAATTTCGTCTGGCATATTAGTTGATTACATTAGGATATAGAATTTAGGATATAGGATTTGGGAAGTGTTTTAGTCGGTTTTTCTCATCACCAAACTCCAGATTTTATCACTGTTTAGTTCGGTAGTTTTTATAGCCGCGCCATTGGTGGCTAAATTTACTCCTTCGCCGTCTTGCCAAACTGGCGTCCAGCCGTCAGGATAAATTATCTGGCTATCAAATCCGCTGGTAATTCCAGATTGTCTTTGCGTTATCAGTTGATAGCGCGAAGCCGGGGATTCGGATTGGAAAATTTTTGCCCAACTGCCCAAGGAAGATTCCTGTGTTTTTGGCCAAGCCAAGAAAGGCAATTTGTAAATAAACTGCACTTGGCTGGTTTTGCCAGGTTCGGTAATGATCCAGTTGGCAAAAACCGTTTTGCCAAATTCGCCGGTGACGCGCGTGCCGGACTCTTTATCAAAACCAATTTCTTTTTCTACTTCGGCCAGCATTTGGTCTTTTTCATACCAATTTTCCGGCGCCCGGAATTTTTGTTCATCAGGCCAGGTAAAACCGCTGGCGCGCGCCAGCTCACTGCCTTCTGGCACATAAATGCGCAAATAATCTATGTTGTTTTGTCCGTATAATTTTTCATCTGGCTGGCCGGTGTGTTCTCGGGAAATTACCACACTGTTCAAAATTGTGCCGTCCGGCTGGACAACGGCCTGGTGGCTGATGGTTTGTTTTATTTTGGCGTCGCTTTTTTGCCCTTGAATGTTGGTGTTAACAACAAATAAATAATCTTGGTCTGCGCTGATATTTGCGACCTCTCCGCCCCAACCGAATTCTTTGATGGTATTTTGCGTATTAACATCGGTAAAATATGCCTGGATTTCTTTGGCTTGCAACGCCTCTTCCAAATTGGCGAGCATCGGCAAAACTTCTTGCGGTTTCATTTTTTTAAAACTGTCTATAAACAATGGCGCCAAGTCGGACAAAATCTGTTTGGGTTTGTTGGCTTTTTTTTCCGGTCCGAATTCCACAATGTCTTGGATGGTGGCGAGGGCGTTGGTTTTGCTGATAACCAAATCTCGATTTTGTTCGGCCACAGGCCCGATAATGGAAAGGATGCGGTTTAAAACATCGGCGTTAATGGCAATGACGCCGTCGGCCGTTAAGTTGCGGCTGTGACGATAAAACCAAAGCATTTTTTTAGCGCTGGCTGGAAAATCCGGCCACCAGTTCGCGTCTTGGAATTCCCAACGTTTGTTGGCCAAAAGCAATGGCATTGGCGGAATTACATATTTGGATAATTGGCCTTGCAAGTCATATGAGCCGCCGGCGGGAATATCTATTTTTATCAAATTGCCGTCTTTAATGTCTACGAGGGCGAAACTGCCGGCAAAACCGCCGGTGGGGCGCAGTTCCGCGGGATTTTGAAAGATTAATAAATAGCGGCGCAGTCCTCGGCCGCCAAAAATTTCTTGTATGGCGCTGTTTAATTTGGCCATATTTTCCAAATCGCCGATAAATGCCTTAAATAATACCCGGAATTCTTTGAAAGCGCTTTGGTATTCCAGCGGCAAGACATCTGAATCTACTTGGTTTAATCCGGCCAAAGCAGTTTGATAGTGAGGCAGAGAAAATTTTAAATGGTCTCCCAGCACAGCCAAATTTTTGGTAATGGTAGAGCTGGCGGCGCGAATGTCAGATAGTCCTTTGAGTAAATAAGTGTTGCCCAAGGATATTTCTTGTCCGGACACCACTAATTTTTGCCGGCTGGTAATGGAATTATTTAAAATTGGCACCGCGGCCATTATTTTTTGCAACAAACGATGTTTGCTGTTTAAAACAGTTACGGCGCGATCAAAATTTTGCAAAGCGTCGGTGAGGGATTTTTGCGCCTGCTCGATGTTTCCATTCATTAGGGCGGAGGTGGAATCTTGCAAAGCGGAAAAACCAACCGTGCTGTTGCCAGAGATTTTTTCGGCTGTGGATTTTAGATCAAAATAATAGGTGCGCGTATTTTGCGGTAAAAATATGGCGATTAAGATTAGCGAAATAGCCGTGGCTAGATGTTTTGGCCTAATAATTTTTTGCAATTTTTGTTTAAAGTCGGATGCCTTTTCTAGCGAGCGGGATCCGCGATTCTCTGGAATTGGGACAAGCGGGGAATTGGCCACTTTGGCAATCTTTGGACTAAAAGAAGGAGCGGGCGCGTCATGGTAGAAATAAAAATCTTTGTTTTTTTCCTGCCTGCCCTGCCTGCCGGCAGGCAGGCGGTAAGGCAAGGTTGGCGCCACTGGTTGCACATTTTCGTACTGATTGTTTTTGTGCTCTTTTAGGTTTATTAAATGAGGGGATTGATGATTGGTTAAATTAACGTGGTGTACAAAAAATTTAAGCGGTTGTCGCGCTGTTTTGTTTGCGATTGTTGGCGTTGTTACCTCCGAACAGGTTGACTTATTATGTCCTACTTTTTGGCAGAGAGCGCAACGCCGTAGTTGGGCCTTTTTTGCTCCTTTATCCATTAGCAATGGTTAGAAGAATAACGCAGTTATTATACACTATTTTGCCTTTTTAGGCACTGTGAATAAAGATCTGTTTTTTCATTTCTTCTATAAAGGTCTGTTCGCTGAATTTTTTGGCTGTGATTTGGCAATAATTTTGCATATTTTGGGCTATTTCCGGTGTTATTTGCCGCACAGCCGCGCGCAGATCTTCTAAATTAAAATCCGGCTTTAACAACCAGCCGTTTTTGTTATTTTCTATAATTTCTAAAAGTCCGCCTTCGGCAACGCCAATCACCGGTTTGCCGGCCTGCATGGATTCCACCGCGCTCATGCCAAAATCCTCACGAATGGGAATATAAATCGTGGTCAAACATTTTCCTAAATATTCAACCAGTTCTTCATCGCTAATCCAACCCAACACTTTTATGTTGCCATGTCCAGCGGCCATTTGCTTTATTTTTTCCAATTCCGGTCCGCCCGAGGCTACTATTAATTTTTTGTTCGGCATGCCAATAAACGCCTGCACGATTTGGTCCACCCGTTTAATTGGGTAAAGCCGCGCCCAAGAGAAAAAATATTCTCCGGGCGTAAATCCCCCCTTGAGGGGGGTAGGGGGGTGTGAGCTGCCGAGAGCCGGTTCGCCGTTCAACAAATTCCTAAACGGCAGAGTATCACAAGGCGGATAAACCACCACCGAGTCCAAGCCTAGATATTCTTTAATGCGCGCTTGTGTATTTTTGGAATTGGTAATAATTAAATCCAGATGTGAGGACAAAAATTTGAATCGCAAACGATTAAACCATGCAAATGGCACAAAAATAATTTTTTTCCAAAGCGCGTATTCGCGCAAGCGTTCGCGGTAGGCGTCGTATAAGTGGCGCGGGGGAGTGTGCATATAAGCTATGTTTTTTTTCCGCCACAGTCGAAGCATCGCGAGCAAACAATCGCCGCTGTAAATTATCACATCATAATTTTTTGCGAATTTTGTTTTAAACAAAAAAGCCAGCTGTACTTGTACGTAGCGGAAGCCGGGAATTTTTGTCCACAGAGTTTCTTTGAACAATTCAAAAGTTTTAATTCCATGCGCGCGCGGATCAAAAGCGTCTTTGGCCACAAAAGCCGTGGCCACATCCGCGCCCAGATTTTTGGCCAAAGAAATAATCAGCCGTTCGCCCCCGCCTTTGTAGAGAAAATAATCGTGGAGAACGAGGATTTTCACATGGTTTATTTAATTAAACTTTCCTGACTAAACCCCTTTTTAAATTCTTCGTAGCGGTCGGCCACGTATTTTTTGATGTTGGTTTTAAATAAATTCGCTTCAAATTTGGCCGCGTGTTCGCGGATTTTGCCGCTATCCCAATTTTCATAATTAAAATGCAGTAAAGCGTTCAGCAACGATTCCCATGTTTGTTTATGAAAAAATACGCCGGTTTCGTTTGGCGCGATAGTTTCCACTGCCCCGCCTTGGGAAAGAGCAATCACCGGGCGGCCGCAAGCCATAGCTTCCACTGCCGTGATGCCAAAATCTTCCACTTGCGGATGAATAAACGCGCGCGCGCCGGAAAGCAGGCGGCCCTTGGCTTCATCGGAAATCTGCCCCAAAAACTCTATGTTGTTTTTGGCTTTTCTTTTTAGAAATTTTAATTCCGGACCCACGCCAAAAATTTTTAGCGGCCAACCCAAGCGATTGAAGGCGTTTACTATTAAATCAAATCTTTTATAGCCCACCAGCCGCCCGCCCGCGGCAAAATAGTTGTCCATTTTTTTCAGCGAGCAGGATTTTAGTTCCACCGGCGGATAAATAATGTCGCTTTCGCGGCGGTAATACTTGTGGATTCTTTGCTGGACAGTGCGCGAATTCGCCACAAAATAATCCACCCGGTCTACGCTCATTTTGTCCCAAATACGCAAACGGTGAATAAAATGGGGGAGAATAAATTTTACCAGCCAGTTTTGTTTGAGGTCGGAAAGGTAGGTGTAATTATCGGCCCATAAAAATCGGGGAGGAGTGTGGCAGTAGGAAATATGCAAAGTGTCAGGGCCGGTAATAACGCCTTTGGCAAACATGCTGGCCGTGGAAATCACCACGTCAAAATCTTTTAGATTGTGATTTTCCGTGGCCAGCGGCATCCATGGCAAATACCATTGGTAGGCCGATTTGCCAAACGGCAGTTTAGCCAAAAAAGATTGTCGGATATTTTCTTTATCAAAAAAATTTATTTTTTTCTGGTCGTGAAACAAAACAAATATCGGCGCTTCCGGCCAAATTTCATGCAAAGATTTCAATACTCGTTCCGCCCCTCCGTCTTGAGCGAGATAATCGTGTACCAAAGCTACTCGCATAGTATATTTAAACTACCGATCCTTTTTTGGTTAAAACTACAAATGGAGTTTTGATAATAATAATTAAGTCCATATACAAGCTCCAATTTTCTATGTAAAACGTGTCCAAATTTATTTCTTCTTCATAGGTTAAATTACTGCGTCCGGAAATTTGCGATAAACCGGTGATGCCGGGTTTTATAGCCAGCACGATTTTGTGCTGTTTTTGGTAATGTTTTATTTCGCGGGGCTGGTGCGGACGCGGGCCGACCAAGCTCATTTCTCCTTTTAACACGTTAAAAAATTGCGGCAATTCGTCCAAACTCCAGCGGCGGATAAATCGGCCAAACGGCGTAACGCGCGGGTCGTCGTTTATTTTGTAAATCGGGCCGGATTTGACGCTTTGGCTGGCAATCAATTCTTTTTCCAATTGCAAAGCAGTTTCGCCTTGCGAGCCAAATTGCGGGCCAGTGGAAAATTTTTGTAACATGGAACGAAATTTTAGGGTGAGGAATTTTTTTTCGTCTTGCCCCACGCGCTCATTTTTATAAATTATTGGGAAGCCGGATTCAAAAGCGATAATAACGGCAATGACGATAAATAGCGGCGAGAATAAAATAATTAAAAATAAACTGCCGATGATGTCAAAAAATCTTTTGATGATGCGGTTCCAGCCGGTCAGGCGGGTGAGGCGCAATTCTATAATGGGTATGCCGGCAATGGTGGATACGGCCATGTTGGTGGAAATGGTAGAAAAAAGATCGGCCGAATATTTAAAAGCGACATGATGTTCATTGGCAAAATCTATTGCCTCCAAAGCTTCGTCGCCGTGAGCTTTTGGATCAGTGAAAATTATTTCATCAGGCATATTGGCCAATAAAGCGTTTCTGGTGTTTAAATCAAAATGAGAAAAAGAACTGATCAGTTTGTAGCCCAATCCCGGATGCAATATAAAAGCGTCCTTAATTTGCTCGGCGATAGTTTCTTTGCCAATAATAACAGTTCGGCGCAAACCAAAACCAACGCGATGCAAAAGTTTTTTTAAGCCACTCATTAAAATGCGGCCCGCGCAAACATAAATCATAGCCAAAATCCATCCGCCTAAAACCAAAAAACGCGAATCAAATTTTTGCAAAGTAAAAAATACATAAATGGTAATGCCCGCAAAGCCCGTGGAGCAGGCCATAAATACGCGGGTTAAGTCGCGCGCCAGCTTGCGCGGCGGGTGAGTGTTGTATAATCCGGACAAAGCAAAAATTATTATCCAGCCTAAAGCCGTAAGCAAAACCAGCGGCCAATATTTTTCCCAAGGCAGATTAAACAAAACCGGACGGATGCTTTTAGTGAAAGAAGTAAAACGCAAAGCATAAGCCGTTATTCCGGCCAAAACAATCAGCAGAAAATCCAGCGGAAGTTGTATGAAAGCAAAAGTGAGTTCAAATTTTTTCATACCTAATTTGTAGTTTGTAATTCCCCGCTTGTCCCGATTCTCGAGAATCGAGGATCCCGACTCACTGTCGGGAGGCGGTCGACGGGTAGGGGTGGGTTGGATGTTTTCAAATATAAGCTATTTTACCCCATGCCCAGTAGCTTGACAAGCAGTGGGTTTTATGATAGGATTCTGAGTTGAAAGTGCCATTCAAAGCTTGAGTGTTTAAAGGCAAATAAGCTTAGGATAACACCATAAACGCACCTTACAACCGAGCCAGGAGGAGACAATGGGAAGAAGGTCCGCGGCGGAAATGGAACAAAAAGCAGAGGTTTTGCGTCGGATTACTGGTGGCAAACCATTTTCTTTTAGGGACTTGTTTAGAGATTTGCCAGGACTGCTTAGTCAGCTTGATTATACTACCCAGGAGGGTCTTCGGATGTTCTTACACGCTCTTTCAACTGGGGAAAGCATGTGCGGTCGCCAACTTAGCATGGTTGGCCGTGGTAAATATGTTTGGATCAATCCATCAAATGGGAGCACAGAATTGGTAAAACCAGTATCGCCCCATCATTTGGCCAGGGATCTAAATCCTGACGAAGCAGCGGCCTTGGAAGTGGTCAAGGAAATAATGACCAAAACCCAAGACGGTGTTATCAGGCTTGTACCCAACATGCTGGCCATGAATAAGGACGAGTTTCTGGATTTCATGGAAAAGCTGGAGAGCGTCAAGGCCACGGCCAAGATTGGGGCTAATGGCCAATCCATCGGCGGCTACGTGTGGGGCTTGGTGCGGGATAAGTTCAGTGATTTCTATCAGATAGCGCAAGCTGTCCGGTCGGGTCAGTATGAATTTCCGCGAGAAGAACCGGCTGTTATGGCGCCGGAGCCAGCAACTCCGCCACCTGCCGTGAATCAAAAGACGGCCAGGGTTTCCCCACTGGAGAAGCTGGCCGCCGCAATGTGTGAAGCGGCCGAAAAAGAAATCGCGGAAAGCGATAAGAAGATAAAGAGTTTGGAAGCAGAGTTGGTGCAGATTCGGGAAGCGCGTGTCGAATCGGTGCGTCGTTTCAACTTGTTCCGACAGGAGCTCAACAAGCTTCAGAATAAGTAGTAGAAGGGAAATTTCTGTGGTCGGGGTGTTTGTTTGCCCCGGCCTTTTTTTATCTTTTTATCTTGACAAAACCCCGATTTTATGATAATCTATTGACGTATAGCGATGATCGAGCCGACGTAAAGTCGGTTAGGAAAGTCCGAACGTTCCCTCCGTATAGTCACGCCGGAGGAAAATGGTAGCGTCCCGATTCCGACTTCGGTCGGAATACGAGGATCCGCGACTTTGCTGACAAAGGCAAAGTCGGGAGGTAACTCCCGTCGGCCGTAAGGCCCGAGGTGCGAGCAGAGACGTTTCTTTTCGAAAGGAAAGAGAAAGCAGATCTCAAAT
>CAYIHE010000015.1:0-16445 GCA_964363145.1 uncultured Gammaproteobacteria bacterium
GGGTGGGGTTTTTGCCCCTTTTTCTCCATTCGGTAAAAACCCCCCCCGGGGGGGGCGCTGCCGCCCCCCCCCCCGCCCCTCCTTGGAAAGGAGGGGATGACAGAGATCCTTCACTGTGTTCAGGATGACAATTTGATACTATGACTTCACGACTAAAAAAAATAATTTTGTTTGCCGCCGTTATTTTTAGCGGTTTTTTTTGGTTACAAACACAGGCCGCGAATGTCAATCAGGGGATTACGGTTGATGTGAACGTGCAGGCCATATCCGGCGGGGGCGGTGGCGGGGGCGGTGGCGGTGTTGGCGGATCAGACGTGCCGCCAATTATTTTTAATGTGGCTTCATCCACTACTTTTACCACGGCCACGATAAATTGGAACGCCTCTGATGATTTGGGCGTGGCCACATCCAGTTTTGTCTATGGTCTTTCTATCAGTTATGGCAGTTCCGGCGCGGTGGCTGGAAGTTACACTGTTAGTTTATCCGGTTTGGCCACCGGCACTTTATATTATTTTAAAATTTCCGTTGTTGATACCGGCGCGCACACAACTGAATACGCCGGAGCTTTTTCCACATCTCCGCCGCCGCCAGACACTTCGCCTCCGGTTGTAAGCAACGTTCAGGTGTCGGCCGGTGTTACTACTTCTTCCATAACTTGGGATACAAATGAATTATCTGACAATCAGATAAATTATGGGTTGACCGGTTCGCATGGCAGTAATTATTTTGATCCTGCGCTAACTTTGTCGCATAGCGCGCTCTTATTTAATTTAACGCCTGGCACAGTTTATCATTTTCAAATTATTGCCACCGATGGCCTGGGCAACAGCGCGGCCACAGTTGACGCTACTTTTACTACTCAAGCCGACAGTGTGCCTCCGCCGGATGCGTCTAATTTTGTTTTAACAACCACCACCAATTCTATTCTTTTGTCATGGGTAAATCCCGGGTTGCTGGGCACTCCGGATTTTGCCGGAGTTAAGGTGGTAAGAAAAATCAATTCGGCTTCTTTTAATTCCGGCGATGGTTTGACTGTTTATAATGGTAGTGGGGAAAGTTTGGCGGATGCCACGGTATTGGCCGACATAAATTATTTTTATACTATTTTTTCTTTTGATACTTCGGGCAACAAAAGCCCGGGAATTTTTAGAAACGGCATGATACTGACAGAGGCTGTGCCGCCCGCCCCAACTCCAACTTCTACTCCCACATCTACTCCGCCTCCTCCGCCGGCACCGCCGGAGTTAGGACCGGAAATTTGCAACAACTCGCTGGATGATGATGGCAATGGCCAGGTGGATTGCGCCGACAGCGCTTGCGCGGGGTTTGCCGGTTGCGCTTTTTTGCCTACTTTTGCGCCGGTTTGTAGCAATGGGCAGGATGATGATGGCGATGGACTGATAGATTCGGCTTTTGATCCGGGATGCGAGACCGCAGATGATAATGATGAGTATAATTCGCCAGAATCCACGGTGCCAGCGTTTGTAAAAATAAATTTAAGCGACTTGTCATTTTTGGCCGGCAACAGGCATATAAATTTAGAAGTCATAGATGAAAAAGTTACCGGCTTATCCGGAGCGAATTTTTCCGTGGCAATGCCGTCAAGAGTTTTAAACAGTCAGCCACAAAGCATGATTTTGCGCGTTGGCGACACTGATCGGCACCAGTTTGTTTATAACACTAACGACCAAACATACTATGCTGATTTATTTTTTCACGGTCTGGGACTTACCCAAGTTTTTTTGGAAGTTGATTATGGTTCTGGGCAGTTTGATTCTGTTGGTTTTAAATTAAACAGCTTGCCCTGGGGGCAGATAAAAGATAAAAATAACAATCCTTTGGCCGGAGTGGAAATTTTGCTTTATGGCATAGAGGGAAATGCAATGTCCATGGGATATTATGGCCAGTTAAATCCTTTGTCTTCCGATATCAATGGCAGTTATGGCTGGCTGGTACCCAATGGTAATTTTCGTTTGACTTTAAATAAAGATGGTTATTACGAGCGGTCTTTAGTTGTAGATGGTGTTAATAACCACGTTATTAATCAGGGCATTGTTTTAATCGCCCGTCCGCCAAAATTGGAATTGGTCATTGATCCGCAAAAATCAATATCGGAAAATGTTGGCAATATAACTAAAGCTTTGGTAGCCAGAACTGAAGTTTTATCCGACCTAACCATTCAAACCATTCAGGACGCGGTGGAAAATCCGGCAGTGGAAAAAGCCGCGGAAAGAGTTGTGGCGCCTACGGCCATTACAGTAGTCGCGATTGGAATGCTGCCATTAATTTCTTGGCTGGATCTTTTGCCATTCTTGCGCTTGCTATTTTTACAGCCGCTTATGCTTTTGGGCTGGAGGCGCCGGGATAAGTGGGGTTTTGTTTACAATTCTTTAAATAAAACCCCGGTGGATTTGGCCATTGTTCGTTTGATTAACATTGCTACCGGCCGCATTGTGCAATCTAAAGTTACGGATGCCAGAGGGCATTTTGTGTTTATGGCGGCCATTGGCCAGTATCGGATTGAAGTGCAAAAAAACGGCTTTATTTATCCGTCTAAATTTTTGGCCGGATATAAAAGCGATGGGCAAAAAGTGGATATTTATCATGGCGAAGACATTAAGGTGGAAAATCTAACTAGCATTACCGCCAGCATTCCTTTGGATCCGGTGGGAGCGCAGAAAAAACCACTGCGTTTAGTTTTGGAAAAATTCGGCCGCAGACTGCAAACCGGTTTGGCTTGGGCCGGCATTTTAATCACCGGCGCTTCCTTATATATATCCCCCAAATGGTATATTTGGGTTTTACTGGGCGTGCATCTGTTGTTTTACTTTATTTTCCGCAAACTGGCCTTTCCGGCCAAGCCCAAGAATTGGGGCATTGTTTATGACGCCGCCGACAAAAAACCTGTTGGCCGAGTGGTGGCGCGATTGTTTAACTTGCGGTTTAATAAATTAGTGTCCACGCAAATCACCGACAATCATGGCCGGTATTCGTTTTTGGCCGGCGATGACAAGTATTTTGTTACTTATGAGCACAAAGAGTATCATCCGTTTAAAACTGAGGTTATTGATTTGGAAGGAAAGGATGCCGAGGCCATTACATTTAATATAAAATTAAAAAGGCATTAAAGCGCGTTAAAGTGATTGACAAAAACAAGGTTTTTATTTATACTGTTAGAAGTTTTAAGGGCCTGTAGCGTAACGGTTATCGCGCCTCCATGGCATGGAGGAGACTATGGGTTCGATTCCCATCAGGTCCACATTATGTCTTTATCCGTCGGTATTGTCGGTCTGCCAAATGTGGGAAAATCAACATTGTTTAATGCTTTAACCCGCAGTAAGCAGGCGGACGCGCAAAATTATCCTTTTTGCACCATTGATCCCAATGTCGGCGTAGTTGAAGTGCCTGATTTTCGTTTGCAAAAATTGGCCGAAGTTTCCAAGTCGCAAAAAATTATTCCCACTGTCATTGAATTTGTGGATATTGCCGGACTGGTTAAAGGCGCTTCCGAAGGCGAAGGACTTGGCAATAAATTTTTATCTCATATTCGCGAAGTGGACGCTATCGTTCAAGTGGTGCGCGCGTTTAGCGATAGCAACGTAATTCATGTGGGTGGTAAAGTTAATCCGCAGGAAGATGTTGATGTTATAAATTTAGAATTAGTTTTGGCGGATCTGCAAATTGTGAGCAAAAAACTTGATAATGTGAAGCGCGCGGCCAAAGGTATCGCGGCCAAAGATTTTGCCAAGCAATTGGAATTATTTGCCAGAGTTGATGCTCAACTGCAAGCAGGAAAACCGGCGCGCGAGTTGGAATATAATGAAGATGAAATTTTGTGGATGAAAGAATTACAGCTTTTGACTATGAAGCCGATGTTGTATGTGGTGAATACGGACGAGCAACAGACTTCAGACTTCAGACTTCAGACTTTGGGCGAACATGAAAACAGCATTATGATTTCGGCAAAACTGGAAGCCGAGCTGGCGGACTTGTCGCCCGCAGAAGCCAAACAGTATTTGCAAGAACTGGGCATGACGGAAACAGGTTTGGACAAATTGATTACCGCTAGTTATAAACTTTTAAACTTAATAACTTTTTTAACTTCCGGCGAGCCGGAAACAAGAGCTTGGACAGTAAGACAGGGCGCAAAAGCTCCCGAGGCGGCCGGAGTAATTCATACGGATTTTATCAAAGGATTTGTGAAAGCCGACGTGGTGAATTGGCAAGATTTTGTGCAATTTGGCGGTTGGAGCAAGATAAAAGAAACCGGAAAATTGCGGCTGGAAGGCAAGGAATATATTGTGCAAGACGGGGATGTTTGTTATTTCCATATAGCTTCTTAGTTTAGTATTTTTTGCTATAATTAGCTTAAAAAAGCCATTAAGGCCTTGACAAAAGGTCTTTTTTGTGATATAATATGTTGTTCCTTAAGTGCCCGGATTGCCGGTAGCGCTAAAAGGACACAAAAACACGCTTTTTGACAGCACACACAAGGGGGTCACATGCGCCACTTCATGATGATTTTGATCGTTTCGATCTTCGCTACCACCGCTTGCCGCACGCCCATGAAGTTCCCACCAAGGCCAACAATGCCGATCATGAAGATCGCGCATGTCAGTTCGTCCATCATGTACTCATACATGATGGAAGTGGAGGGGAACGAACTTGCGCCGCAGGTTCAAACCATCGTGGTTGCGACCGAGGGCGATGGGTGCGCCATGGATCGGCACGGCGTTTGCGCTCTGCCCATCACCAACGAGCGGATCCACTTCACGGTCACCGGCTTCGCCGCTGATGGTCGCGAGATTGATATCTGCGACCAGAGCCAGCTCGCGTTCGAGTTGGTTCACCGCTCCACGGTGGACGGGACAGATCATTTCTTCCTCCGTGTCCTGACGAAGGACGTGGATGTGAAGCGTATCGGCGGCCAGTGCGTGTTCGCGCTGACCGATCCGCCCGCCATGTTCAGCTCGCTGAAGTAGCGAGCCAGTCAAAAAGCGAAAAAGGGGAGTTCCACCGGAACTCCCCTTTATAATTTTTCCCGATTTCGATTCACATCGAAATCGCGGATCCTCGATTTTCCGCGGAGGAAAATCGGGACAAAATCGGCATTTCAAATCGCCAAATTTCCCGGCCTACGCGCTGGTTGGGTCTGGCGTAAAGAAGGTGAGGATATTGTTCAAGAAAGGGAACATGCTTAAAACCCAACGCTTCAATTTCTTTTTGGCAATCAATAGTAATCCAGTCATTTTTAAATTTGAAACAAGGAATAATAAATACCACCGCGCCATGCGGTTTGAGAATCGCGGAAAATTGTTTAAACGCTTCTATATATAAGGTCTTTAATCCACCAACCTGACGGAGCAAAACTTCTCGGCTTTCGTTGCCTTTTAGCGGCGCGCCTAAATATGGTTCGGTGGCAATAGCGTCAATAGATTTTTTGGCGACATGCCGGTTAATATTTTTTATATCGCTCTGAAAAATTTTTAATTTATCCGTTTCCAGACCATATCTTTGCCTGGTCCAGTCAATGTTTAATTTCGTGTCGGCAACGGATTTTTCCGTAATATCCGAGCCGATAATATTTTTGTATCCCAACAGCAAGGCCTCGCTAATAATAGTGCCTGATCCGCAAAACGGGTCCAGCAGAACGCCGCCTTTTGGCGCTTGCGCCAGATTTATCATTATTATCGCCAGCTTTGGCGGCAACATTCCACTAACATCATCGCGTCCGGGCCGGCCAAAATCACGGGCGCTGAATTCTTCAAACGGCTGGACCGCTTCGGTTTTGGCCAGAGAAAAATTTTTGCCGTTTTGCTGAATCAAAAATTCCCGCCCCCGTCCAGTTAATCCATTTTTTTCCACCGTTACCGATGACAAAATCGCTTCCCGATTTTCCACGTAGCGTACAGACAAGCCATCGGCTTTTAGGATTTTTTTTATTTTAAGGCCTAGATTTTTTGCCATGTTTGTCATCGCGAGCGAAGCGCGGCGATCCCATTGTTTGGCAGTGTTGGCATGGGGATTGCTTTGTCGTCCGCCAACTGGCGGACTTCCTCGCAATGACATAGAATCATAAATGCTGATGCCAAAATTTATTTTTCCGATGACGGTTTTTAATTCTTCCACTATTATTTTTTCCATTTCTTCCGCGGAAACATTTTCGGCCATTTCTTTGGCGATTTTAATCGTTCCGCCTAAACGCTTGATTAGAGTTTTTGGGTCTGTCATCGCGAGGTCGCCTAAGGCGACCGTGGCGATCCCATAGTTTGGTAATGATTGTTGTGGGATTGCCGCGTCAGCCGATGCGAATCGGCCTCCTCGCAATGACAATTCGTCCACCTTTAAAATTGGGGGAGAATAATCAAATTTTTTTAAACCTAAAACCGCGCGCAACTCGGCCACGGCAATTAAAGATTCGCGCCCCAGCACAAACCAGAATTTATCGCGGGGTGTTGGTGTTGTCATATGTGGAAGTGCTGACAGGAGGAATTATTTGGTAAGAAAAAATATTCCGCATATTTGGAGGAAACGGATCAGATTGTTTTTTTTGCAAAATGGCCAAGCGGGCTTTTTCGTATCCCGGGAAATCCAAATCAAAAACAGCCGTGTTTGATTTTAGTATCACGATGGCATGGGCATTTGCCAGAGCGCCAAACACATTTTGATAAATAAAGTAAAATGTCAGTCCGGTTGCAAAAATAAGCGCGCCAAAAACAAAAATGTTTATTATTCGCCACAAACCATATTTGCCTTTGTAAGCGCGGTGAATTTTAAATTTATTGGTTAACATATAATGAAAGAGTAAGACTAAGACTTGCGCCGGAAGGCGCGTCACTGCCTCGCGGGAAAACCGGCGATACCTGCAAGCGCTCTACATTGATAAAATAATTTGAAATCTCCAGCTCATTAAGATATTTTAAGACATTAGTGTAACTGCCGTTTAGATTTAGAGCTATGCTAATGCGGCTGTTGTTGGCTGTGTCTAGGTTGGAGCCGGAAATAGATTGGATAAGATCGTGTTTTGCGGCCAGATTTTCCAGATAAGTAATTAGTTTTAGTTCTTCGCCTTGATTAAATAAAAACGGATAAAAATCCGAAATAGTTTCCTGAATTTCCGCGAGTTTTTTTCTGCTGATGTGAGAACGTAGGGACTGTTGGTATTTTTGTTCTAAAAAATTTCTTAATTCCTGGCTTTCTTTCGCGGTTTTTTTGATATAGCTGACTGCCGGCAAAAGCACTCCCAGAGTGATAAGCAAAATAGCCGCGGATAGCGCGATTACCAAGGCGATTGGTTTTTTTGTCAGGTTGGATCCCATATACCCTATATTCTATATTCTAAATTCTGTATTTATTTTATCTATATTGGTTTAGCAGTCAGATTTTTCAGTTTGGTTTTAAATTCAAAATTGATATTTTCTTTTTGGAATAATTGCGAGGCCGGAGTTTCCACTTGGTTAATCCATGTAATTTTATTCAAAACACTTTGAAAATTAAGCAGAGCGTTTCTAGTTTTGGCCGCGCCGTTTATAACAAGCGTTTGGGCCTGGCGATCCAGATTTATATAGTTTATTTTTATATCCACCGGCAGAATGGCGGCGAATTCTTTGATTCTGGGGCTAAGCGGCGCCAGATTTTTATTGGACAAGTTGATATTTTTTGTGAGCAGATTTATATTTTTTATTTCTTGATTTTGTCCGGAATATTCGCGGTCTACCAAAGCGGCGGTTTGCGCTAAAGATGTGTAATTCTCTTGCAGAAAAAGCCAGCTCCAAACCATCAGGCCCGCGAGCAGAGCGCCGATTAAAACTACTATTTCCAGCGCGTTTTTGACTAGCAAAAAATTAACAATGTAATCCAGTCTGTTTTTTTTGGCTACCGGCAGTAAATTGATGTTAATCTCCATCATACATTTTTGTTAGGATTTTGCAGAGAATTTTGCGCGGCTCGCAAGCCCAGCCCAATCACGCAGGCCAGCGGCAAACTCTTTTTTTCATCGTAGCCGTCTAATTTTTTGTTGAATAAATTTTTCCAGGCGTGGCCCGGATTGGATTGAATTTTTAATTGGCGGGAAAGAAAATTGTCCAGGTTTTCCCAATTTGCCATGCCGCCGCTCATAGTGATGTGGTTAATGGCGTTGTTGTTGTTGAAGTGTTCCCGATAAAAAAGCAAAGCGGTTTTTATTTCTTCAATTAATTTTTCCGCCAAAGCCGATGCGATGGTAAGGTATTTTGGATTTTTCGCGTCGTATTTTAGCCCATTTTTTATTTTCAAAGCTTCAGAGTCTTGGTGCGTTAATTTTAGCCCCATCTCAATGGCCGAAGTAACCAGTTCGCCGGAAAAATTTAAAATAGTGCTGAACTGGATGCTGTGATTGTCGTAGATAATTAAGCTGGAACGAGTGGCGCCTAGATCCAAAATAGCGCGCGCTTGTCCGGTATAATCTTTTTCCGCGGTAATCAGCGCGCGCGCCAGCGGCACGGCTTCTATTTCCAGCGCGATCGGGTTTAATTCCACGCTTTCAATTAAGAATGTATAGGCATCGGCAATAAGTTTTGGCACAGCGCCAATTAGCACCTGCGTATTTTTTGTGTTGGCCGCCGGGTTGATAATTTGCCAGTCCAGGTAAGTGTCTTCCAGCTCAAAAGGCAGATGTTTTTTAGCTTGATAGGCCACGTCCACGGAGGTAAGCATATTGTCTGTTATTTCCACCTCAATCAGTTTTAAAAAAGTTTTTGGTTCCGGCAAACTCGCCACCACCCAAGTGGAACGGATTGGTTTAAAAGCGTCACCTTCTTTGCCAAGCAAAAATAAAAGTTTTTTTCGCACCATTTCCGGCTGTTGAATTTCGCCGTTTACTATCAGGCCGGGAGGCAGAGAAGTAACGCGCAATTCTTTTACGCGCAAAGAATGTTTGTAAAAAAGTCCGGTTGGTTCAAGCTGAATAAGTTTTATGGATAGATCGCCGATATCCAGGCCAAACGCGCCGGCGAATGGATTGCGTAATAACATACTTTTAGATATTTTGCGTTAAGGCGTACATCGGCATAATTACCGCAACCGCGATGCCGGCCACGGCCAAGCCCAAAGCCAAAATAATAATCGGCTCAATGATGGTCGTAAAGTTGCGCATAGTGGTGTCCACTTCGTTGCTATAATATTCGGCCAGTTCCCGCAACATATCTTCGGTTTTTCCGGCCCGTTCTCCCACCATAATCATTTCCGTTACCATTGGCGGAAAAATGTTTGGAAAGCGGCGCAAAATTTCGGAAAGCGCTTCGCCTTTTTTTAAAGACTCGGAAACAATCGTTAAGCTTTCGCGGTAAATAACATTGCCCAGCACGTCGGAAGAAATGCGCGTGGCGTCTATAATAGGTATGGTGCTTTCCAACAGCGAAGACATTGTTAGGGTAAATCTGGCCAAATTTATTTTTTTAATAATTAACCCGACAATCGGCAATTTTAAATTAAACGCGTGCACCACTTTTTTTATTTTAGGTTTTTTTATCAGCCAGACGGATAAAACAGCCAGCCCGATAACTCCAGCCAGTATAAACAAGCCATACTCTTGGGTGGAATCGGTAATAAATATCAGGATGCGGGTGGGCAGAGGCAGTTTCGCGTCAAATTCTTTAAACATGATCATTAGTTTGGGCAGAATAAAAACCACCACTTCAATGCTAATGCCGATCATAGCCACCACAATTACAGCCGGGTACATCATTGCGCCGCGGATGCGCGAGGTAAGTTCATGGCTTTTTTTCATCTGCACCGACACTTGTTCCAAAGCTGTTTCCATTTTGCCGGCGGTTTCTCCGGCCGCGATCATGCTTACATATATGGAAGGGAACACTTTGGGGTATTGGGCCAGCACTTCGCTTAACTGTTTGCCTTTTTCCACGCCATCTTTAATTTCTCCGATAATCTTTTTTAGTTTTTTGTTTTCTATTTCCTCGCTTAAAATACGCAAAGCGTCTATAAGCGACAAGCCGGCCTTGACCATGGTTTTTAAGTGGCTGACAAAAAGAATTTTCTGCACCACAGGCACGCGCGCTAAATGGTCCGAGACCCAAGCGTTTAGTTTTATTTCAAAAGCCGAGAGTTGTCTGGGTTTTTTGGGCATATTTTATTCCTTCGTCACCCGTAGTATCTCCGCAATGGTGGTAATGCCGATTTTGGATTTTACTAGTCCGTCTTCTAGCATAGTAATCATGCCGTGTTCGCGCGCGTATTTTTTTATGTCGTCTGCCGTGGCGCGGGTGTTAATCATCCTTGTCAATTCTTCGTCAATCACCATTATTTCATAAATACCCATCCGTCCTTTGTAGCCGGTTTGGCCGCAACGATTGCATCCCTTGCCTTTGTAAAAAGTGATTTTTTCCACATCCGCGCCCTGATCTTTGTAATCTTTGGGAATGTTATCTTTAAAAAGCGCGGTGATTTTTTTGACGTCAAATACTTTGCCCAGTTCTTCGGCCGCGGCCTTATCTAAATAGTATTCTTCTTTGCAGTAGGTGCAAATTTTGCGCACTAATCGCTGGGCCATAACAATGTTGGTTGTATATGCCACCAAAAATGGCGGCACGCCCATATCTACCAAGCGCGGCAAAGTGGTGGGAGCGTCATTTGTGTGCAAAGTGGATAGCACCAAGTGTCCTGTCATGGCCGCGTGAATGGCGATTTCAGCGGTTTCTTGGTCGCGAATTTCTCCCACCATAATAATGTTTGGATCTTGGCGCAGAAAAGCGCGCAATCCGGCGGCAAAAGTAAAGCCGACTTTGGTGTTTATTTGACTCTGGTTTACTCCTTGAATTCTATATTCTATCGGGTCTTCTATTGTGGAGATATTTACGCCCGGCTGATTTAAAATTCCCAGCACTGAATATAAAGTGGTTGTTTTGCCAGAGCCGGTTGGGCCGGTAACAAGTATCATGCCGTGCGGTTTTTTGATGGCATCTTCTACTAATTTTCTCGGGTTGTCTAAAAATCCAAGCTGGTCCAAAGTCAGCGGCTTGGCGCCTTCGTGCAGAAGACGCATAACGATTTTTTCGCCATCATAGACCGGAATAATGGAAATGCGGAAAGCCATTTTTTCATCTTGGATTGAAATTTTGAAACGGCCGTCTTGCGGCACCATATGCTCGTCTATTTTTAAATTGGAAAGTATTTTTACTCTGGCAATAAGGCCGCTCTGCACGGTTTTTGGCAAAGTCATAATTGGTTTTAGGATGCCATCAATGCGATAGCGTACCACTACTTCTTTTTCTGTTGGTTCAACATGAATATCAGACGCGCCTTCATAGACCGCATGTTCAAGCACGCTATTGACGATATTTATGGTTGGCACTTCTTCGGCCGCCTTTTTTAAGTCACTGCCGCCGGTCTCGCCGCCACTGCTTTCTTGGACAATGCGCAAATCATCTTCCAGTTCTGCGTGATAGCGATGCAGGGCTTCTTTTAAGTCGCCCGGGGCGGTAATATAAATTTTTGGTTCCAAGCCGGTTTTGCGATGTAAAAATTCTATGGTTTGAATATCAGTCGGGTCGGTCATGGCCAGTTTTAATTCATTTTTTTCTTTGTCAAAAGCCACCACTTGGTGCGCGCCGGCAACCGGGCCGGGAATAAGATTCAAAATCTCTTTTTTTATTTCTTTGCCTTTTAAACTGACATACGGGAAATCCAAATACTTTCCGGTTTTTTCATACAGGTCTTGTTCGTTGATAATGCCGTCGTTAATTAAAACTTCTTCCAGGCCCTTGTTCATTTTTGTGGCCTTGGCTTGCGCGGCTTTCCAGCTGGCGGCATCACCCAGCTTAAATTCTTTCAAAACGGTTTTTAGGGTTTTTAGTGGTAGCATAAAAATTAAATGATAGATTCAAAAGCTAGATAGTATTATACCACATTTTTTATTATACAAAAACAACTTTCAACCCGAAGGTTGTTTTTGTTTAGTAGTTATCCCCAGCGTCATTCGACTCTGCAAACAACAAAATCTGTGGTATAATAGTTCTAGTCAGAAAAAGCTTTTTTGCTGTATGCCAGAAAAAGAATTTTTATCATTTAAACCAACTCCTCTCAAAAAACCTCGAGGCGAATTTTTTGCGTTTGCTCGGCGTTTACAGGGCGTAGCTAAAAGCGTAGCCCTGTCTGTCATTCTGAGCAGGGCGAAGAATCTCTGTCGGGTTGTTATCTCCCTCTTTCCAAGAGGGAGCGAGAGGGAGTTGCCGAAGTTGGTTCTCGGCAGGGCAAACTCCGGTAACCACCCCCGCCCGCTTCGCTCTGCAAAGCAGAGCGGGCAGGCCAACCCCTCCTTGAAAAGGAGGGGACTACAACGATTCGCTGAACTCGCTCGTTCGCTCTCGCCCCTACAAGGGGAGAGACAGAGAGAGGGGTTTCGTCTCCGCCACCGCCTAAAACACCACACCGTCCGCCTAATCACCCACAAAGAATTCCGCGCCATGATTGCCGCGGTATTACTCGTCGTTATTTTAGTAAACATATTTGTCCCCAACCCACAACAGCTAGCCCAAGGCGCCACGTTTACTTTTGCGCAAACCAGCTGGGCCGGCGGGGCCAGCACCACTGCTATTGCCGTTCACCCCACCAATCAAACCAGCTGGAATTATTATGACAGCGCCAGCAATATCAGTTTTGCTTCTACTACTAATTTAACTTTGGCCACTTCCACATATTCGGCCACAGATGACGGCACGCTTACCACCACCGGTGATGATACGGGCGGCGGGTTTGGCAGTGGCACAGTTTCTAGTGTTCTGGTTTCTGGCAGCGGATCTTCGGCGTTAATTAAATTGGCCACAACCAGCCAGACGACCGAGGATTTATTTGATTCTAAAGTTAAAGGAGTTCCTGCAACAGTGGATTATGATGCGGATATTGAATACGCGGCCAATGGCATTTATGTGACGCGTGGTGGTTCAATAAATGATGTTTATAAATATTCTACCTCCACTAATAGTTGGACGCAATTAACCGATTTACCAGTATCTCTAGGATACAATAGAAATGCCGATATTGATTCAGACGGTACTTATCTTTATGTTTTTCCTAGTAATAACACAAAAAATGTTTATCGGCATTTGTTGTCCGATACTACAAGTTCTTGGGATACTTTTAGCAATACGGGTATAAGCAACAATATTCAGCTTGGAAACATTCAAGTAGACGCAAATTATATTTATATTGTAAGTCCAGTCGATAAACAGGTTCTGCGCCACACTACAGCCAACACTTCCAGCGCGTGGGAAGCATTTCTTTCTTTGCCGGTTATGTCCGATACAGCTAGCATAAAAGTAAAAATAAACAGCACTGATATTTTTGTTTTGCCCAAAGATTATGCCACTACCACTTATCGGCACACGCTGTCTGATACTTCCAGCGCCTGGGTAAGTTATCCGGCTTTTACGGCTTTAGGCTCAGTTCCGGCCAATATTGAAGTGACTGAAACTGCTATTTTTGTGATAGATGGCGCCACCAGTCCGGCCCGAACCTACAATCGCGATATTACCGACACAGTTACTTCTTGGGCTACCTCTACTTTATCATCAGGTATTTCTTATCCAACAGTGACCAAAGACGACACATATGTTTATTTAAACGAAGGCGGCACGTCTTTTCGTTTTTATCGGCGCGCTTTAGCCGATACCAGTTCGGCCTGGACCGCTTTTACCGTTTTGCCTTCTCGGGCGTATAAATATAGCGGCGGCACAGTAGAAGTAGGCGGCGGCGTAGCCTATGTTTTAAAGGGCGGGACCACTCAAATTATTTATAGTCACACCACAGCCGAAACTGCCAGTCCTTGGGGCGGAACATCCAGCTCCACTATTCCAGCCTTGCCCGCCGCAGTCAGCACTGGTGGCATGTTGGCCAAAGATACTAATTATTTATATGCTTTGCGCGGTGGTAGCACTGCAAATGTTTATCGTCGTGATTTAACTTCTACCACTTTAGGCTGGGATTCGCTCACTACCAGCGGTATGTCCGGCAGCACCGCCGGGGCCGGCAGTTATATCGCTGTAGACACTTCCAATATTTATGCATTATTAAGTTCTAATAGCACTATCTATAGAAAAACGACAGCTGACACTAGCACGGCATGGACATCTTTTGGCACTGGCCTGGGAACTGTTGCCGGCGGATCGAGTTTAGCCATAGTTGGGGATTATGCCTATATTCTTAGAGGTAATAATACCACCAACACCTATCGCCATACCATAGCCACAACCTCCGGCGCTTGGGAACAGTTTTCTGCTTTGCCAAAGAATGTCAGCACGGGCGGCGGTATGGACTTTACTTCTACTGATCTTTATGTTTTGGGCACAGTTAGTAGCACCGTATATAAACATACGCTTTCCGATACTTCCAGCGCTTGGATTGAGTTTGCCGCTTTACCCGCAGCTCTTGGCGGCGACGGCGCCAGTATAAAATTAAATAGCACGGATATATATGTTTCGCGAGGTGGTGGTTGGAGCAATGTTTATCGCCACACCTTATCAAACACTTCCAGCGCCTGGGATTCGTTTTCTACCAGCGGTGGAATAGCAGTTAGTAGCGATGGTACCCTGGCTTTAACCAACACAGATGTTTATGCGTTTACTGCTGGAGGCACGGCCGGATGGTATCGCCACACTTTATCAGATACTTCCAGCGCATGGACAAGCTTACAAACAATTCCAATTAGCAGTGCTGGCGCTGGCGCTGATATGATAACCAATGGCGACTCGGAACTTTACCTAATGTTAGGCAATGGCGTAACAGATGTTTTTAGATATGTTGCCAGCAGTCTTGTTTATGCATCTTCCGGCAACTTTACTTCTGCCAGCATAGATATTGGGGCCCAATCTTTTTCCACTGTGTCCTGGACAACTTCCACACCATCGGTGGTGGGCGCGAGTGCGGTGCAAGTGCAAATCGCCACCAGTTCAGACAATTCCAGCTGGTCAAGCTTTATTGGGTCAGACGGCACTTCGGGTACCTATTTTACCGCTTCGGGCGAGTCAATTTCCGTGTTGGGAAGCGCCAGATATATAAAATATAAAGCGTATTTGCAGACCGCGAACACGGCCTATACGCCCACCCTAAGCGATATCACTTTTAACTACTTGGCTTATGCTTCCACTGGCACACTCCATTCCTCTATTTATGACACGGTCGATGCCACCAATGTCATTGGTGATATCGGCTGGAGCGAAACTTTGCCTTCAGACGCCAATGTTTTGTTTCAGGTGCGAACAGCCGCTACATCCGACGGTATATCGTCGGCTGTGTGGATGGGTCCGGACGGCACTTCTTCCACATATTTTACCGATCCAACCGCGGCTTCGGAAGCTCCCACAAGCACACAGCGCGATGGATCCAACGATAGGTTTGTGCAATACAGAGCAACTCTTACCAGCACAGGCGCAAGCACGCCATCATTATCTGGCGCTACTTTAACCTATGTGGTAAACGGCTCTCCGGAAACGCAAAGCGCCGTGGCCACGCCAAATGCCGATGGCACAGTGACCATTACCTATCAGGCGCGAGATTCCGACTCTAACACCGGCTCTATTAACCCCGGCTATGTATCCACCACTTTCCAATATTGCGCCAATGCCACCACCACTGGTTGTGTGGCCATTACCGCTTTTCCTGCCGGAACGGGTATTAATAACGCCGTCACCACTTCCAACTGGACCAGTTTCACCGCCACCTGGACGCCGGCCACCGACTTGGGCACAAGTATTTATGATGCTAACGCTGTAATTAAAGTAATTGTTAATGACAACGAAGTGGCGAATAATTCAGCCAACACCACTTCTGTGGCGTTTGTTTTGGATACTAGTCCGCCTTCTGTTTCTTCCACTATCTCAATTTTAGTAGACGCTTCCTCCACGCCGGCATTTTTGACCGTATCTTCTACCGACAATTCTTCCATACAGATGAAAATATCTTTAAACAGCGATTTGTCCGGGGCCAGCTGGGTAACATACGCCGCCACTTCCACAATCGCTTTGGCTACTGATCCGGATATTGTCTATGCTCAATTTCGCGATGCTTATGGCAACACTTCGGCCATTATTTCCGCCACCACGCCGCAAACACCAAACAACGCTATTATTCAGGATACATCCAATGTGGCCACCGGCGACTACCGGTTATTTCTGGCATGGCGGACAATTACTAGTCCGGCCAACGGCTTCGGGTCTTACAAAGTTTATCGGTCAACGGATTTAAGTACTTTTTCTCTACTTACAACTATTACGACACGAACAACAAATTTCTATACAGATACAACCGTAGCTTCCAATACTTTGTATTATTATGTAATCACCTCTCAAGATTCTGTGGGTAATGTTTCCTATCTTTCTTCTTTTTCAACTTCTAACTTAAACGGCAATGCCAACGGCACGCAGGATTACGGCGAAGGCGGAGGCGGAGGATCCGCG
>CAYIHE010000016.1:0-16309 GCA_964363145.1 uncultured Gammaproteobacteria bacterium
AGTTAGCCGCTATAAGCGGCGCCTCGGACTTGAAAGAAAAAGGAATTTTTGCCAATGAAGAAAAAATAAGTACCGGCAGGCCTATTTTTAAAGCGTATTCATTCAGCGCCACGGACCAATGCTCCCCTACCTGTTTAAATTTTTGCAATAAAGCGCTGGCAAAAATAATCAGAAACAATGGCGCGATAACAGATAAAATCTCCAGCATAAAACTAAATCGTATTAATCTCCGCTTCTTTTTTAACCACGATTTCTTTCACTTTATCATTGTGTTCTTTTACCATTTTTTCCAAATCTTCCTGCAATCGGTATTTTTCATCTTCGGTAATTTCTTTATCATCTTCAGCGGCCTTAATCATCTCTTTAATTTCTTCTCTAACTTTGCGTATGGCAATCCGGGCGCCTTCTTCTTTTTGATGTAAAATTTTTATCAACTCATTCCGGCGTTCGCTGGTTAGTTCCGGCATAAATAAACGAATCTGACTGCCGGTATTTACCGGATTAAGGCCCGTGCCGGAATCCCTGATAGCTTTTTCTACGGCCGATAAAATACTCTTATCCCAAGGGTCAATATTGACAGTTTTAGCATCCGGAATATTGATGGACGCCAAAGATTTTAAAGTCTGGTGGGTTCCATATGCCTCTACCATAATATCTTCCACTATCGCCGCCGAGGCTCGGCCGGTACGCAGACCGCTAATGTCTTCCTTAAAAAAATCTATTGCTTTGTTGAAGTCTGATTTGAAGTCTACGATGTTCATAATCGAAATGAGTGAGTAAAATATTTAGTTTACTAAATTATTTTCGAACGAGTGAGATTATATGTGGCGAAGCCAATATAATTATATTTTTTTTAATTGGAATAGATCCCTCGTCGGCTACGGCCTCGCTCGGGATGACAGTGAGCTTACAGCGTCGTAAACCCGAGGAATATAACTTTGCCGTTTTCTTTGTGCACCAACAGCTCCACCGGAATGGTGTTGGTGGGGAGTTTTTTTGTCACCCAATTCTTGCCGCCATCCACTGTTTTATACAAAGTGGAACGGACATTTTCATTTTTCTCTCCCAAAATTGTGCCGGTGTAATACATTTCCAGCGGGTTTTTTTGATTGAGCGCGAAACTGTAAATATTCACGCTGCCTGGCGGAGTGAGCAATTGAATATCGCTCCAAGTGGCGCCGGCGTCCTCGGAACGAAGAATGCCATATTTGGAAATCCAAAATAAACTGTCTTTTTGCGCCGGATTTAAAACCAAACGATTAAACGTTAAACTGTCGCTGAAATTGGCCAGGCCGCCGCTGATATTTGTCCAATTTTCTCCGCCGTCATCTGAACGATACAACCCCTGATTGTAAGACGCGGCGTATAAGCGATGCGGATTTTGCGGATCAGCCGTCAAATGCCTTAATTCAAAATTAAATCTTTTTATAATGCGCCAACTTTGACCGCCATCTTTACTGCGAAAAACATCCCCGCCGGCTTGCGCCCCATAAATTATTTTGGAATCGCTGATATCGCTCACCAAAGCCACAAACCTTTGCGTTGGCCTTTCTTCTGTGAATAAAAGCTCCCAATTACGCTGGCAATCCGTGGTTTTAAAAATATGCGGCCCGTCGCTGGTGTAAATTGTGCATTTGTCGCGCGGATCAACGGTTAAACCATAAATATATTTGCCAGCCATGGCGGCTGAAACAGACCATGTTTCGCCGCTGTCGTAGCTGTAATACAAACCCTGCCCGCGCGTACCCATATACAAAGCTTTGGCATCGCTCGGATCCGTGTAGATTTTATAAACTTTAGCGGTGGCCAAACTTTTTACTCCTTGCGCCGTAAGCAAAACATTTTTTTGCTGCCAAGTTTCCACGGCATCATTGGAACGAAAAATTCCCATCGGCCCTTTCGCTGATCCGGAAAATTGGATACAACCGGCGCCGGTTAAAACCAACGCTCCAAAAATCGCGCCCAGCCAAGAAATTTTTTTAGACATATTAATAACGTCACTTATGCTGTCATTCCGAATCCCCGTCGCAGAGTGTGAGGAATCTCTGTCCAACATTTACCGACAAAGATCCCCCCGCCCGCTTCGCTCTGCTCAGCAGAGCGGGCAGGTCGTCGCCGCGAGGCTCGCTCGGGATGACAGCTCTAATTTAACTTAAAGTCAAAAGTACTTGTTCGGCCACCATTTTAGAATTAACATTTTGCGTCAGCAATGCTTTAGCCGCGCTAAAAGAATTTATCAGCGAAGCGATTTGTTTTATGGATAAATCGCCGGAATTATCGGCTGATGCCGCGAAAATTTTTTCCAGCATTTTATTCCTCCACATCACCGACCATGTTTCCGTGGCATCGGATAATTTTTCTCCGGCGCGCAGACTGTTTGTCTTATCGTCCAATAAATCTTCCAGTGATTTTATTTTTTTAAAAAACGGCTGATTGATAATATTTTGCCAGCGTTCCATTTCGGCATTAAAACTTTTTCTTGATTCCCCGTCGCTGACCAACATTATCGCCCGCCCGGGCCTGCCCCAAGAAAGTTTGGCTGATTCGGCTGACAACGCCTCGCTATAACCCAATTTTACCAAACCAGTCTCAATATCTTTGACAGAAACCAAAGAAAAATAAAACATCTGACAGCGGGAGCGGATGGTGAGCAGTAATTCATCGTCATCGGTGGTTAATAAAAAAAATACTCTTTTCCCGCCGGCTTCTTCAAAACTTTTTAACAAGGCATTTCCCGATTCTTCGTTTAATAATTCCGCCTCGTCTATTATCACTACCTGATACCCGCCAAACCAGGATTTATTTCCAAGACGTTTTTTTATCTCCCGAGCTTGAGAGATAACGATATCTTTTTTTATTTTTTCTGTTTTTTCGTCAATTTGTCTGGCTAAATAATAAAAATCAGGATGGGTGTCTAATTTTTTTTCATCAACTTTTAACAAACGCGATGCAAAATATCTGGCTGTCGCCCTTTTTCCCATTTGATTCGCGCCAACAAAACAATAAGATTGGGACAAAGAATTTTTGTCTATTATTTTTTCAAAAAAAGAAATAATTTTTTGATGGCCGATAATAGACATGGGGATGGCTTATTTTTGCAGTCTTTGGCGCACTTTGGCGACGACATCGCCAATGGTCCAGTCTGATTTTACTAAATAATCATAAACGCCATGCTGTATGGCCTCGGCTATTTTACTTTCGTCGCTTAAGTTAGTGAGTAAAATTATCGGCACATTTTTGCCCCAAACATCAACGCGCAAATTTCTTAACATAGTCATCCCATCCATCACTGGCATAATAATATCAAGCAAAATCAAATCCGGATGTTTTTTTAGCGCCAGCTCTAAACCGGCTTTACCGTCCACGGCCTGCAAGACCGTAAATTTTTCTATTTCAAATTTTTTCACCAGCACTTCCAATAAATCTATGTCGTCTTCCACAATACAAATTTTTGACTTGGTCTCGAGCATAAAACAAAAATTATCAATATCAATAAATATATTATAACACGAATTTTAAAAACAATCTATTTGGTCGTCTATTTGGTCGCCAAAATACTGCGCTTGTAATTTTCCAGATTGTCCAGCGCGATACCTGTGCCTTTGGCCACGCACAAAAGCGGCTCTTCGGCCACATAGGTGGCCACACCGGTGGCTTGCGCGATTAGTTCGTCCAAATTGCGCAACAACGCGGACCCGCCGGATAAAATTATACCCTTATCTATAATATCAGCGGAAAGTTCCGGGGGTGTTTTGTGCAAAACTTCTTTGATGGCTTCTACTAAATTCCCCAAATCGTGCTGGAGCGCTTCGGTGGTGTCGTCGGAATTAACAGTCAAAGTTTTTGGCAAACCGGAAATCATATCGCGGCCTTTCATTTCCATAGAAAACGGCTTATCCATATACAAGGCCGAACCGATTTTAATTTTTATTTCTTCGGCCGTTCTTTCGCCGATGGCCAAATTATATTTATGGCGGACATATTCTATTATGGCTTGATCAAATTTATTTCCTCCAACGCGCGTTGACCCCCAGGCCACGATTCCGCCCAATGAAATTACGGCGATCTCGGCCGTGCCGCCGCCAATGTCTATAATCATATGGCCGCTTGCAGCGCCGATGGGAATGTCCGCGCCAATAGCCGCCACTACCGGTTCTTTAATGATATAAGCGGCGCGCGCGCCAGCGGCAATAGTGGCATCAATTACCGCGCGGCGTTCTGTGGAAGTGATGCCAGCCGGCACGGCTACCATTACTTCCGGACGAAAAAGATGTATGCCGCCCAGGGCTTTATTTATAAAATATCTTAACATGGCTTCGGTAGTATGATAATTGGCAATGACGCCGTCTTTAAGCGGACGTTCAGCAATAATAGAATCAGGCGCGCGGCCAATCATATCTTTGGCTTCTATGCCAACGGCCAAAACCTTGCCGTCAGCTTTAGAAATAGCCACAACGCTGGGTTCATTAATAACAATCCCTTTTTTAGGAACATATACCAGCACATTGGTAGTGCCCAAATCAATACCGATTTTTTTGATAAACATAATTTGTTGGCTTTTTAGCTTCTTAGCTTGTAGCTTATTAGGTTTGTCATTGCGAGGAGCCGTAGCTACGTGGCAATCCCGCTGTTAGCACCACCAAACTATGGGATTGCTTCGCGGAGTTTATGCCCCGAGGGGTACTCGCAATGACAATCCTACTATAAATTAACTTCAAATTCCCTATCCAATCTTAAATCCGTTTTAAGGCTATAAATTTGATTGCCATAATCCGCTACCGCTTCTCCTGGCGCGGCAGATACTATACTTTTACCAAAATTAAGGCCAAGCGTCAATGTGTGCGCGATGGTGCCGGATTGTTTTTGTACCAATAAAGTATAGGGGTTACTTTCGCCTTTGGCGGATATCTGCTCCACGACTTGCGGCGCCAAATAAAACTGCCAAACAAGTTCTTTGGTTTCGCCCGGCTCTATAACTACAAAAGCGCCAAACCATTGCCGGCCATTTTCCATGCCTTGATCAAATTTGAGATTTTCCGACACGGAAATAAACTGACTGCCGGCCGGCAAAAACACCCGCGCGTAAGTTCGGTACCTGGTGGTGAATTTGGTAAAACTTCCCCGATTGGCGTATTTCATTTTTATAACGCCGATATATTTTCCAGAACTGGTCCCGACTTCGCCTAGCTTCGTCGTGGTAACAGGCGCAAAGGAATAAAATAATTCCCGCTCCATAACTTTGTCGGTTTTAAGCGATGCTAAATTCGCGTCTGCCCAAAGAATATAGTCCCCTGCTGTCGGGCGCATAATTCCGCCCCAATTTTTTACCAAAAGAACATCCTGCGCTTCGGGAGGCTGGGCATATGCCAAAATATGTTTTTCCGCCAACATTCTTTGCCCCAAAGCCAAATACTGCGGCCAGTGTTTTAAAACATCGCCGCGCATTCTAGCCAACAGAGCGTGGGTTAAATCCACCAGAGCTTTTTTTCTATTATTAAAGTCCAAACCTTTTTCCGCGTAGCCAAACTCCACTTCATATTCTAATTTTTCCGTAAAATTCTTCGCGTTAAATTCTTCACCATTCAAAAAAATCGGGCCGCTTATTTTTAAAATTTCTTCCAACAGCGTTGGCGTAATGCCAATTACGGCGCTAATTTCATCCGCGGCAACGCCTTTTTCTTTTTTAAATAAATCCAAAGCTTTTACAGCTGAACTGGCAAAATCCGGAGACCAATTGCTGTCGCGAAAACTCCATCTTTTTATGGATAAATATTTTTGCAATGGTCCCGGCGGCGCCGAAGGAAAATCCTGCGGAGCCAAATTATCCAAAATTTCCGTGCCTTCCACTTTTAAAATTTCCGGGATGCCTTTATTAACTTTAACCACGCTGTAAGCGCCGATAAAACCGCCAGCCGGCCGCAGTTCGGTATTATTCAAAAATAAAATTAAATAAGTTTGCGGGTTTTCAAAGCCGAGGATTTTTTGAATTAAATTTGCTTCATTTTGTCCGGAAACAATTCTTTGGCTGACTTGGCGCACCACCGCGGACTGCAACCCGCCGGAGCGGTACCAGGAATATAGGCCGAGGGTTGCCCCGACCAACAATATAATTACTACTAATAAAATTTTTCGTCGCATATTTAAAATTGAGTAGCCTGTCATTGCGACCCGCCTAGGCGGGGAAGCAATCCCAAAGTTTGGTAGTGCTGATAAGGGGATTGCCGCGTCGCTACGGCTCCTCGCAATGACAATTGAATTCTCAACCCCTCTTCTTCACCGAAACATTAAAGCCCAAATATTTCCCCCGCATCAAGTGCGTAACCGCGTCTATACATGGCAAAGCGGAAAAAAAGATCAAAGAAACCGGCAATAAAACCCACTGTAAAACCATCAGTAAATACAGATGGCGCGATTGATTTTCTTGCCGCCGCGGCAGAATCAACATACTCATTATAGCAGAAACAAGCAGGCCAAGCATAGCCATAGTCATTAACACTTCCAATATATTAGGGGCGTTAAAAAACAACGCGCTTTGACGCACTTCATTGCCTGCCACCCAAAGCGGCAACCGGCCAATAAGAGTGATTAAAATTGCCACTACTGCCCAGCTCCACTTTCCTTCCCATTCATGAAAAAGCATGAATACTTTTTTTATCCAAGGGATTTTTTTGTTGATACGGAACTGCCATAACAAATAAGGAATGTGTTCGGCGCCCCAAGCCCAGCGACGCTGTTGAAAATACAAATTTTTCAAACTGCGCCACCAGCTGTCATCGCGCACCGTATCCATAGACACCGGCACATACATAGGAGTTACTTCGTAATCTCCATTATTTTTTAACCAGCATTGATAAAAAATGCGCGAGTCTTCGCTAACAATATCTTTGCTATGGCCGCCGCAATCCATAATGGCCTTAAAACTCATGCTGTGCGAAGAAAAAGTAATCAGGTTATCCAGCCGAGCTAAGCTAAAAAGCATCCAAAAACTGGTGCCAAAAGCCATAATGCGCAAAATAGCCGGCGACTGCCACAAATTATTGTTATATAAAGTAAGCGGTTGAAACGAGCTGTGATCCGGACGAGGATGTTGGCCATACAAATATGCCAAATGAGCGAAATATTCCGGATGCACTATTGTGTCTATGTCAAACACCGAAGCGATAATATCTATATAATCCCAGCCGCGCGCGTCAGCGTATTTTTTAAATTCCATTTCCGCGTAGTGGATGTTGGAACCCTTGCCGGGAATTTCATCAGGCAAATTATCCGGGTGCGTATAAAAAATCAGGTCGGCAAATTTTCCGGAATAATTTTCTTTGATCAGAGCTTGTATTTTTTGCCAATGTTCGATTTTTCTGGCTTCTCCGGAAATAATAATGTAAAGCTTTCCCGCCGGATAACTGGATTGTAAAAAACTGTTTAAAGTGGCCTGCGCCACATCAAAGTTTTCATTGTATATTGGCAAAAATACGATATTTTTTCTTTTTTCCCATTGAGGAATTTCTTGAGACAACTTTACAAACCAGTTTATTTTTACAGCTTTGCGAAAACGCCTCCATGATAAAAATAAATAAAAAGAAAAATAAACCACCCGGAGAACCCAATAGACGTCAAAAATTAAAATAAAATATATCATCCATAACGGCTGGATAAACGACAAAAGCACGCTCCCCAACAAAGTGAGCCAGATGCTTAATCCTGGCAAAATCTCGTATAACCGATAGCGATGATAGTTTGAAAGCATATGTGATTTATCCAGATTACAGATAATCCAGATTTTCAGATATTGTCGAGCGATTGTCATCCGTAAATCTGGATTATCCGTATATCCGGATTTTTATCCGATACGCGCCTCTCCGCTATACGAAGCGATAACATATTTACCCGCCTTAGCGATTTTGGCCTTTTTTAACCAAAAATCAGGCGGGTTGGCAAGAAAATTTTCCGTTAATCCGATAACCGGAATTTTTAAGCAAAAAGCCAGAGTATTGGCAAAAGTAACCGCCAATCTGGTGGCTGTAAATCGTCCAGCGCCCATCACCACGCCCAAACACTTGATATTTTTTAAAGATAATTTTCGGCTAATTAAAAATTTTTCCAAACAAGCGCCTATGCTGGTATGGTGGCTGGACTTAAAAATTCGTTGAACACATTTGTTGTTCAACCAAAAATAAAAAATGATTTTGCTTGCCCCGCACCGAGCCGCCACGGCGGATCTGGTGCTGGGGTGTTCCTCGCTGTTATCAATAACCAAAAACATAGGGATCTATGATATTTGGTTAAGCTCGTCTATAACAGTCGTGTGTTTTCCTTCAAAAATACTATATAAAAATCGATCGCCTATTTCCCGGCGGTCGTTAAATTCTCTTACGGACATGCTGGTATAACGAATGGACTTGCCCAGTTTCTTTTCAAAATCCGCCACAAGCTTTGCCACGACTAGCGGCTTGATTTCGCCCACAAGTAAAATATCTGTTTCTGAATCTTTGCCATCGGCAAAACATCCTGTAAACAAAAGAATTTTTAACTTGCCTGCCTTGGCTTTGAGCAAATCAATCAGTTCGCGCTCATACAGCACTTGCGCCTTAAAAAGCAAAGATTTTAATTCCGGAAACAACAAACAAGCCGTGTCCAACTTGTAATACTTGGAACGCCCAGTGCCAGCGCTTTCAGCCGCGTCAGCTTCGGATATAGACACAGGAATAATCAGACCCAGTTTCTCCAAATTGGAAATTTCCCGCCGCATGGCATTTAATTGCACTTCAGCCAAACGAGCCAGCTCGCGCACATAAAATGACCGCTCCGGCGATTGAAAAAGGATGTTTAAAAGCTTTACTCTGGTCTTTGAACCAAAAAGTTGTTCAAGCATAAAATTTAATTAGAGAAATTCTTTGTCTCGTTTTGTCATTGCGAGGAGTGAAGCGACGCGGCAATCTTAATTGTTTGTAAACGATGGGATCGCCACGGTCGCCATAGGCGACCTCGCGATGACAAGAATGACTTTATGGACTACAAATCGTTGGTATAGTATAATTATATATAGAGAAAAAGTCAAAATCAAGGCCTATGGAACCAACCTTGCACTTAAACGAGTTTTTCGTGGAGGGCAACAGCCCGGAAGACTCACATGTGCTTTTAAACATCACCGAACCCTCAACTCCGGCAGAAAAAAGTAAGGGTTATTTTTTTGCTATTTGCGAAATAAATAACGCCGCCACTAAATATATCGCCAAACTGCAAAACATCATAGACGAAATAGAAAATAACTACTACGAAATCCCGGATCAAGAAGACAAAAGCGCGCTGGAAGTGGTGCTGGACAAAATCAACCAAGAATCCTTTGCCGTGGTGCAACCGGATATCTCCTTGCACTGCATTGTCGGCGCTATCCGCAAAAACGACATTATTTTTTCTTTTTATGGAGAGCCACAAATGGCGTTATTTTATAAAACCAAAGAAAATTTTTACAAAAAAATGGATTTAGTCGCGGAAAACAAAATCAACGAACCGGAAAACCGCCAGCTTTTTTCGCAAATCATCCAGGGCAAAATCGGGCCAAGCGACTTTTTCTTTACCGGCACGCCGCATATTGTGAAATATTTTAACCACGACCGCCTGCAAAAAATTATCACCACCCGCCCGCCACGGCAAAGCGCCGAGCATTTGCAAAGGGTATTATCGGAATTAAAAAACAATTTGTCTTTTGGCGGCATAATCATTCATTTGCAAGAGGGCCTAGAAGGCGCGGTTTTACCAAAAATTTCTCCCATCAAAAAAGGGTCGGCGCGCTCTTTAAAAAATTTATTCTCCACGGAAAAAAATACCGCCAATATTTTATCCTCGTCTTTATTTCCAACACTTCAAAATAAAATGAAAGGTGTTTGGCGCAAAGAAGAACCGACTGAATTAATGGCGCCGGATCAAACTAGCGGTTTTGCCAATGCTAAAATAAACTCTTTGCATTTGCGCGCCCGAAATCTAAAAGCTAAAAAAATTACCGGCGTTAACGGCCAAGAAATAATTAAAAAAATTATCGTGTTTGGCTGGACCGGAATAAAATACGGATTTAGAGGGTTGGTTTTGCTGTTGCTTTTGATAGGCACGATAATAACCACTTTTGGCCGGAATTTACTTTTGTTATTTTTTGTCATTACCAACCATCAAAATCGCCGACGCAACATTTTGCTGGAATGGGCCAGATGGCAAAAAAATCTAATAGAAAATATTAAAAATCTGCCGACCATTACCAAAATTTTATTAGCCCTATCCATAATTTTGGCGCTATCGTTTATTTTTGGCGTAACATACATCAAAGCGGCCCAGCGTAAAATCGCCCGCGCCCAAGCGTACGCCGTTGCTACCCAAAACGTCAAGGCAAAAACCAGCGCCGCGGAAAGCTCGCTTGTTTACAACGACACGGCCATCGCTTTGACCGAGCTAAAAGAGGCGGAACAGATTTTAAAAAATATTTCCTGCGCCACAGCTTCGGAAAAAGCGAATTGTAAAAATCTAAATGAAAAACTTAACGCCCTGCTCATGAAAGCGCGTAAAATCACTCTGGCGCAACCACAGCTTTTGGCCGACTGGAACAATTTGGCGCCTGGCGCGCGCTGGGAAAATATTTTCTTCCTCAATAACAAAATTTACGGCTTTAGCGCCAATACTTCCACTTTGCTGTCATACGATCCGATGACTAAAAATTCCGAACAAATTTTGCCGGGCATTTTGGTAAAAGGATTTAAAGCCGTGTCCGTGCCAAAAGAAAATGACTACGCGGTTTTATTGCATGACGACAAAAATATTTCTCAATTCAAACCGCAAGGCAATTCTTGGAAAAAAATAGACGCGGATTATCCTTTTCAAAACGCTAAAATTTCCAGCATGACAGTATATAACCGCAAACTCTACTCTTTGGACACGCAAAATAAGCAAATTTACAAACACGACACCATAAAAACCGGCTTCTCGCCCGGCAAAGAATGGACTAAGGCCGGCGCCGCGGATTTATCATTGGGCGTGGATTTGGCCATTGACGGCGATGTATTCGCGCTCGCAAAAAACGGCAATATTTACAAATTCACCAAAGGAGAAAATCAGCCCTTCACGGCGCAGGGCATAGATCCGGCGCTAGTTTCGGCTGATAAAATATGGACATACAACGATTTAAATTATATTTATATTCTGGACGCGACAGGCGAAAGAATAATTATTCTGGACAAAACCGGACAATTAAAAAAACAAATCACCGCGACCGAATTTAACGACCCTACCGGTATGGTTATAGACGAACTGCAAAAAACCGCTTTTGTGCTGGACAGCAACAAACTGTATCAGATAAAACTCTAATGGGGATCCTTCGGTCTATAACCTCAGGATGACACTAAAATAAAAAGAAGAGCCCTTTCGGGCTCTTCTTTTTATTTTAGTGTCACCTTGCCGCCGGCTTCTTCAATTTTCTTTTTCATAGCTTCGGCCTCTTCTTTCTTTACGCCTTCTTTAAAAACCTTTGGGGCGCCATCCACAATGGCTTTGGCATCGGCCAAGCCCAAACCTGTCAATTCTTTAACCGCTTTGATAACATTGATTTTACTGGCGCCAACATCGGTAAGTTCAACGTTAAACTCGGTTTTTTCCTCGGCGGCTGGAGCGCTTGCCCCGCCAACTGCGGGGGCGGCCATCATCATGGCCGGAGCCGCGGCGGAAACGCCGAATTTTTCTTCCAATACCTTTACTAATTCGGAAAGATCCAAGACGGACATTTTTTCAACTTCTTCCACCAGTCCCTTGAATTTTGCCGGGACTTCTACTTTTTTTTCATCGGACATATAATTATTTATATAAACACTGATTTACAAATGATGCGGATTTACGAATATGCGAATTTGCATATTTGTAGATTAGCGACATTCGCGTATCAGTGTTAGGCTTTCGCCTTTTGAATATTACTAAGCACTCCCACCAAACCGCGCAAATTTCCAGCCAATACGTTTACAAAGCCGGAAACAGGCGCATTGATAGATCCGACCAATCTAGCCAGCAATTCTTGCTTGCTTGGCAAATTGGCCAAACTCTTTACCACGGCCACGCTAATAAAGTCGCCGTTCATCACACCGCCAAATATATCCATTACTTTATGGGTTCTGGCAAAAGTGTCCACGACTTTCGCTGCGGAAATTTCATCGCCCAAAGCCATAAAGGTGGCCACGCCGCCGGCGAAAACTTTGGGATCAATGTTTTTTAATCCCAACTCTTCGCAAACGCGTTTGACCAAAGTTTTCTTGGCCGCCACTACTTTGATATTATTTTTGCGGCATTCGCGGCGCAAATCTTCTGATTCGGAAACTTTTAATCCCTGAAAGTTGGCAAAAACTACGGCCTTGGCCTGTTTTAAACCTTCTGTCAAAGACTTCATTGTTTCTTGTTTTTGCAATTTTGTTTTTGGCATACTGATTTTGTTGAAGATTTCGAGTTTGTAACGAAGAAATATTCATTACAAAATCGAGTACCCTGCACCGATACTGGTGCGGGGTTGTTAGCCAGACGGACTCACCGACAACTGCGATAACGTCTCGTCGCTAACAAAAAAGTGGTTCTTTAAAACCACAGAAATTCTAGTACAAATCGACTGTTTAGCCGTCGGACTTCGGACTTCAGACTTCGGCTATTTTGCTGAAGTCTGATGACTGATAGCTGACTTGCTAATTTGCACCTCGGCAGGAAATTAAGTTTTTGGCTTGCGCCTCAAACACCTGTCCCGATGCGGGCCAAAGGCCCGATCGGGACACCGACTTTTTACGTCGGTGCTGTCTATGGTTGGACATATAATACAATGAGTGTTTTTAGCTGTCAAGGGGGTGGGTGCGTTTGGACCTCCTCCCACTATTATGGAGGGGACAGAGATAAAATTTTATTTGTTGAATTTCTAAATTTTTTAGCAAGAGAAAAAATAGCCCGCCCCAATTTCCGGGACGGGCCAAACTATTTTATCCGCGCTTGGGCGGAAGCTCCTTCAAATACCTCTTCATGTAACGACGCTGAATCCGGCGAGCCACCCAGCTATTTTGAATTGATTTTACCAGCGGCGCCACCGATGGCTCCAAAATCGGCTCGGCTTCGTCGGCCCGATCATCGGCCGCGAGTACGGCATTGGCCGCGCGAATACCGGACCTAACCGCCGCCTCTTTTCCGAGTTCAAAGTCATCGGTCCAGTCGCCGGCTAAAAACAAGTTGCTTACCGGAGTTACCGGACCATCCGGCATGAATCGGCTGTTAAGACGAGGCGCAGCGCGGTGGTAAAGAACCTCTGGCCTGATGTGGGCCATCAAGTGCTTGGTGACTTTTGCTTGCGCCACGGTCGGGAAAACCTTTTGCAAATCTTGCCGCAATACTGCCTTAAGCGTTTCAGCGGGATAGGCCTGCAGAACCTCGGCATCATCCGAAAGCAGGTCAAACACGCTATTTTTGTATTTCGGCATGATGTGGGACAAATCCATAGCGCCATTAAAAGAGAAAAAGTCCCGATCTAAGCCCGTAAGGTTGTACCCTTCGGTAACCTTGGCATCCATGAACACGCGCGAGACCGTAAGTTGCGCGCCCTTGAATTGGGCCAGCGCCCTAAACTCCGGATACTGGCGCAGAGGATGGTTTTCATTACGCGCGTAAATCTGAAACAGCTGGTGCGGCTGAAGAGCGGAGATGACATAATCGGCTTTCAGACGACTTTGCTGGCCGTCAATTAAATAACTGACTGACGCATCAAACGTATTGCCGCAAGCCGGGCAAAAACTTTCTTTACCCAAGGCCGGAAAAAGCAAACCGCAATGCGGGCAGACGCTATTGGAGAAGTTGGAAAAATTTTCCACCAACAGACTCACCGCCTTGTCTTTCTCTATGCTAATATCGCGCACGTGGCAGTTAAATTTAAACTCCACGCCATGACACGCCTGCAAAAAAGCGACGGCCTTGTCTATCAACGCCACATTGCAATCGTCGTTCATCATGCGACAGCCAAGAATGTTTTTGTCGCGCAGATAAGCCAGATAGAACAGACGCATGAACTTCGGCCCCACCTGATCAGCGTCGGAAATGTTGGTAATGGAATAAGTTATGCGACGGTAGGCCTCAATGGCTTCATGCGTCAGCCCCATATGTTTCATGAGGCCGTAGAAATTCCAATCGTCATTGATGGGCGGAACCGCTTTTTGCCCGAAGAGCATGGCCAGAATATGGAACTTAACAGTGGAGAGCTTGTCGCGCCAACGCGGCAAGCCGTCAAAATCCCAAAGGATTTGCAAAGCCGAAAGCGGCGCCGGCAACTTGCTAAACAACCGGCCCATAAAACTTTTCGGCGTGGCCGAAAGATGCGAACGGCGCCCGTGCTGGTCGTGAAAGTAGAACCCATCTAACGGGCCGGAATAAGCGTCAAGACCATCTGCCCACCGGTTTAGATTCACGTAAAAGGGAAAATTCATTTGCATCTGACCCTTGCGAATCATGCCCTTTTCCGGATCGCGATGATCAACCCAGGAAGATGTGCATCCTCCGGCCATGGGAGCCCGTTCCAGCACTGTTACCTTGTAGCCACAGTTAATTAAAACATTGGCCGCGCGCAATCCAGCCAAACCACCACCGAGAACAATCACGCTCTTTCGCATGGCGAACCTCCTTTTTCGGTTTGTTGTCAAGTTACGCTATTGTCTGCCTGCGTTCACTATAAGCCGTGATAATAAAGATGTCAATGGAATTAGATGTCCCACTTAAAACCATTGCCATAACTCCCCCACTCCGCCACTTTTTCAAATTGGGGACGGCGCAGTTCCAAAAAATCTATAATGCCAGCCGGCGACAAATCATAACCGCTAATATCAAACTCCAAAACAGCGCCAGTGTCCGGTCTGGCCACGGTTACCATCACCGGATCTTTTTTACCGATGGCATAGGCCAATTTTACCAGCACTTCGCCACCAACTTTTTTTACCGCGTCCACGGCAATTTTGCGCGCCATATAGGCGGCGCTACGGTCTACTTTGGTGCCATCCTTGCCCGAATATGCGCCGCCACCCACCGGAATTTGCGGGCCATAAGCGTCGCAAATTATTTTTCGGCCGGTTACACCCGTGTCCGCGTCAAAACCGCCCACATCCCAATCGCCCGCCGGATTGGCGTAAATGGATAAACTGGGATGAACACTTTTATTGTTCAACCATTGCGCGATGATGGCTTTAAGCTCGTCGGATTTTGCATTGTGAAAACTAGCAACCACACTGCGAATCTTGCCATCGTCTAAAGTAATCTGTGTCTTACCATCGTATGGAAATTGGGAATAAATAAGTTTATTTAAATTTCTGGCCAAGTATAATTCCTGCGGCACCAATTCTTCGTTTTCCGCGCAAGCATAACCAACCATAATCCCCTGATCGCCCGCGCCGCCGGTGTCCACGCCGCGCGCAATTTCCGGACTTTGACGATCGATATTAATATTGATTTTGTAATTATCGCCGGCCACTTTTTTTACAATGGCTTCGGGAAAAATTTCCGCCTTGGTAGTTAGTTCGCCGGTTACGGTAATAAGCCCATGCCCGCCCATGCTTTCCATGGCCACGCGGCTATATGGGTCCTGCGCCAAGCAAGCGTCCAAAAAAGCGTCGGAAATGCGATCACAAATTTTGTCCGGATGCTTGGGTGAAACTGATTCGGCTGTTTTAAGCATATGATTTAAACTAAATTATTTAGAACTTTGATTTAAAGTTTTTTCTTTTCACCAAATCCGGTAAGCCCTAAGCGCACTCCTTCTAAATTCTTGTTGTCTATTTCGCGTGAATCTCTTTCTTCTTTTAATTGACTCATACACTCTTCTTCAGCTTCTAGTAAATTTTCCTCGGTTTCTTCCGGCAAGTTTGCGCCGGTAAGCTGGATTTCCGCCGCTTCTTTATCCTCCGGCAAAACATAATTTTCAACCAAACGTTCACCCATTTTTTTTGAATACACCGGCACGGAAGTGCCGGAAGCATGGTCCCTAAAAGAAACTTTTCCGGCGCTGTCTATTTCAAAATATTTTGGCATATGATTAAATTACTTTTTTTAATTTTTTTGAGCCGATGGCGGGGATCAAACCCACGACCTATCGCTTACGAAGCGATTGCTCTATCAACTGAGCTACATCGGCATTTTACCCACTTTGCAAATTAACTTTAAGTATACCATAATCCCCCCCCCATGTGGATAAGTGAAGTTTTGTGTTGGAGCGGGATACGAGAATCGCCCGGCAGAACCCCGGCGTGGGGGGGCCCAGTCGGGGGAATCTTCCCAC
>CAYIHE010000017.1:0-15281 GCA_964363145.1 uncultured Gammaproteobacteria bacterium
ATGTAAAATTAACCGATACCATCCGTGGCTTTAGAGAAATTTTGGACGGCAAACATGATGCCAAATCCGAGCAGGCTTTTTATATGAAAGGCTCCATCGACGAAGTAAAGTAATTTTTTGTCATTCCCCGCTTGGGCGGGGTAGGGGTGGGTTGGCCGTTTTTATTTGTTATCCGCGTAATCCGTTATAAATCCGCGTAATCATTTTTATGAAATTCAAAATCGTCACGCCGGAAAAAGTAATTTACGAAAATGAAATTACTCAAGTTTCCATTCCCACCACGAGCGGTGAAATTACCGTGCTCCCGCATCACATTCCTTTAGTTTCGGTGCTGGCCGCCGGAGAATTAAAAATAAAAGATAAAGATGGCGAACATCATATTGCCGTTTCCGGCGGATTTTTGGAAGTTAAAGGCAACAATGAAATTATCATTTTGGCTGATCATGCCGAGCGCGCCGAAGAAGTAGATCTGCAAAAAGCCGAAGAAGCGCGCGCGCGAGCCGAAGAACAAATGAAAAATATCAAAAATGTGCAGGATGTTGATTTTGCCAAACTGCAAGCTGTGATTGATAGGGAAGTGAATAAAATGCGAGTTGCTAAAAAATACAGAAATATTCCGGGGAGATAATAGACACTTGCATTTATTTTTCTAGTTTGCTATACTCTAACTGTAATTAAATTATTCATTCACTCATTTATGGAAAAATGCCAAAAATGCAAAACCCTGCTTGAGGATCAAAACGGATCCTGCTTGTGCAACGAAAGCATGTGCCCGCGCTGCTGCGAATGCGAGGAGTCTTGTGGTTGCGAGTGCGTTGATAAATAGAATTAAGGACAGCTTAAAACGCTGTCTTTTTGTATATGAAATACATTAGCAAAACAACCTATTTGGAATATTTAGCCTGCGGCAAAAACACATGGTTGAAATTATATAAATCAGAAATAACGGCAATGTTCCAATTGTCGGATTTTGAAAAAAGCTTGCTATCCAAAGGAAATTTAGTTGAAACTTGGGCGCGTAAATTATTTCCAGACGGCATTCTTATCGCCGAAGAAGGTGATGGGGCGATACGAATTACTAAAGAGCATATAGCGCAAAAAACGCATGTTATTTTCCAGCCTAAATTTGTTTATGATAAATTTTTGGCAAAAAACGACGCGCTTGAATATGATAAAGAAAAAGATTGTTGGAATTTATACGAAATAAAAGGCACTAATACTTTGGATGAAAACGCGAGCAACATAGACCATATAGAAGATGCCACTTTCCAGACTATTATACTAAAAGCCGTTGGGATTAAAGTTGGCAAAGTATATATAATTCATTTGAACAAAGAGTATATAAAAGAAGGCGAAATAAATGTTGAAGAACTTTTTGTTAAAGATGACATAACCGCTGAAGTTGAGAGCCGGGAAGAAGCCACTAAATTAAAAATGCAAAAGGCCGCGGAAGCTCTATTTCAACCGGATGAAAGCGTCTTAATATGCCAATGCGTATATTCGGGCCGAAGCGCGCACTGCACAACATTCGAATATTCTTACCCGGCAATACCGGAGTATTCAATTCATGATTTATCCAGAATAGGATCAAGCAAAAAAAAGCTGGAGTCTTTGGTTGATTCGCAAATATTTAATATTAATGATATTCCGGAGGAATTTGAGCTCACGCAAAACCAACAAAATCAGGTTTATGTCCACAAAAAACAAAAACCGCTAATAGATTTAATGGCAATCAAAAAGGAGTTAAAATCGCTCGCGTACCCTTTATATTTTTTAGATTACGAGACATATCCGCCGGCGATACCTCTCTTTAATGGTTTTAAGCCATATCAACAAATACCCTTTCAATTTTCTTTGCATGTATTAAACGACGAAGACGGCGAACTGGCGCATTTTGAATATTTACACGAAGAGCCAACGGATCCGTCTTTGTCCATTATCGCTAAACTTCGGGAAACAATCGGACCGGAAGGCAGCATAATTGTTTGGAGTAAAAGATTTGAAAAGGGCATAAATTCACAACTAGCCGAACGAAATCCAGAGCATAAAGATTTTTTGGAAGATATAAACGAAAGAATTTATGATTTAATGGAGATATTTCAAAAACAATTCTATGTTCATCCTGATTTTAGAGGAAAAGTTTCCATAAAAAAAGTTTTACCGGTTATGGCTCCAAAATTAAGCTATGCGGAATTGTCCATAAAAGAAGGCGGATCCGCAATGGAAGCATGGAACCAAATGATCTTTGGTTCCGGCTCGCGGGAAGACAAACTCAAAATAGCGGATGATTTACGGAAGTACTGCGGGTTAGATACTTACGCGATGTACGCGATATGGAAAGAATTAATAAATTTATGATGAAATCATTAGGAGAAATATTAAAAAAACAAATGAAGCAAAATTTGGTTGGCCGCCGCATTACGGCCTCTTTAATCGTGGAAGCCGCCAATAAAATTCTGGAAGAAACTTTTGGCATAGCATCAAAACGTTTCGCGCAAGCAATATATTTTAAAGACAATTCCATAAGCATTACATGTTTAAGCTCGGTCATGGCGCAAGAAATAAAACTAAACGAGAAAAAAATATTATTAGCTTTAAACCAAAAATTGGGCGCGCAAACTGTGGAAAAAATACGATATTTGGCGTAAAAATTGCCCCTTGTCAAAGCCGGCAAATAAGGATAAAATAGAGACACTAATCATTATCCACCAATCACTCACTAATCGAATTCGTGCGGATTCGTGATTTAAAATTAGTGTCTCTATGACCCTACGCCCATATCTTATTTTAATGTCTATTGGAGCGCTTATTTGCTGGCTGGCTTGGTTTTTTGTTTTGGCAAATATTGACCCTGAACAAACCGGTATTTTCGGGTTTTTATTTTTTTATGCCAGTTTATTTCTTGCTTTGACAGGCGCTTTTTCCGTCATTGGATTTCTTATCAAAAGAGCAATTCTAAAAAACGATCAGGCTCTTTTTCATCACGTGAAATCTACTTTCCGTCAGGGTATGTTGCTAGCCGCCACTATTATTGGCGGGCTTATTTTACTGCAAACACAGTTGCTTACATGGTGGAACGCGGCTTTATTGATTTTATTGCTGGTGGGAATTGAAAGCGTAATTTTTACTAATAGAAAATATAATAACCGAGAATTCATTTCCTAAATATGTTTGAAAAATTATTCGGCAGACTGCGCAAAGACATTGGCATTGATTTGGGCACAGCCAATACGCTGGTCTATGTAAAAGACCGCGGCATTGTCATTAACGAACCTAGCGTGGTGGCCGTCAACACCAAAACTGAACAAATTTTAGCCGTGGGAAACGAAGCCAAAGAAATGCTTGGCAAAACCCCGCCGCATATCGTTACGACCCGTCCGCTCATCAGCGGTATTATTTCTGATTTTGAAGTAACGGAAAAAATGCTTAAATATTTTATTGACAAAGTTTACGAAGACAGTATAAATTTTATGAGCCGCCCCCGCGTGGTGATAGGCGCGCCTTTGGAAATTACGGAAGTGGAGCTAAAAGCGATCAACGATGCGGCCACTAACGCCGGCGCGCGCGAAGTGATTGTGGTGCAAGAGCCAATGGCCGCGGCGATTGGCGCGCGAATGTTGATCAGAGAACCAATTGGTAATTTTATCGTGGAAATTGGCGGTGGCACCTCGGAAATAGCCGTAATTTCTCTTAGTGGAATCGTTACTTGGAAATCCATTCCTATAGCCGGAGATGAACTAAACAAAAATATCATGCAATATGCCCGTGAAAGATTTAACCTGTTGTTGGGAGAAAAACAAGCCGAAGAAATAAAAATAAAAATCGGTTCGGCCATAGAACTGGGCGAGTCATTGCGCTTCCCAATGCGCGGTCGCGATCTGGTTACAGGTCTGCCTAAAGAAATTATGATTGACGACTCGCAGGTGCGGGAAGCTATTACAAAATCTTTACGCACAATTATAGAAAATATTAAAGCCGTTTTGGAGATTACTCCTCCGGAGTTGGTGGCCGATATCCATGAACGCGGCATTGTGCTTTCCGGCGGGGGAGCGCTTCTGCGCGGATTTGACCAGCTTATTGCCCGCGCCACCGAAATTCCAGTGCGCATTGCCGATGATCCGCTTACTTCGGTGGTTAGAGGCACGGGGATGCTTTTGGACGACGAAGAATTGTTAGCGGAAATAGCCATTAAAATGGACAATAGAAAAGCATCGTAAAATAAATTATGCGGCGCTTCAAAACCAAAAACTATTTATTTTTCGGGTTTATATTTGCCTTGATTATTTTCGCGCGTTATTTGGGCTGGTTAGATTTTATCGCCAATGGCGCCCGTCTTTTACTAGCGCCTATTTCCACTACAATAAATCGCTGGCATATTTCTTTCTCTGACTCCTATAATTATTTTTCCGACAAAAATAACGTGGTAAGTAAATATAATCAATGCGTGGCGGACAATCAAAATTTAGCCACCGCAAATGTTAGTTTAAAAAGTCTAGAACAAGAAAATATTGAACTTAGAAAATTGCTAAATTTTTCCCATCGCCGCAATTTTACAATGGTAACGGCCGAGGTCGTTGGCAAAAATACCAATAGCGCGGAAAAAATGATCATCATAGATGCCGGAGAATCCACTGGCATAAAAATCGGCCAGCCGGTTATCGTCGGCGACGGAATCCTGGTCGGCACTATCGCCAAAGCAGAACCATCTATGTCCATGGTGCGGCTGATAAACGATAATCAAAGCAAGATTGCCGCTACTATTTTAAATAAAAATGGCAGTTTGGGCGTGGTGGAAGGCGGTTACGGCTTAAGCGTGCGAATGAATTTTATTCCCAGAAACGAAGAAATCCTAATTGGAGAAAAAATCATAACTTCCGGACTGGAACAAAATATGCCTCGCGGACTTTTGATTGGAGAGGTGGCTGTGGCAGAAAATGAAGCTTACCAGCCGTTCCAACAGGCGGTCCTTACTCCGGCCACTGATCTTTCCAGATTAATCGTTGTAAGCGTGCTGATCTCTAACTAAATAATTTATGAAATTTTTGGGAAGAATCATGTTATTTTTTGGCAGCGTGTTAGCCATGATCACAGCGCAAATTTTTATCATCAATTTTCTTCCCTATCCGTTTAATCAGATAAATTTTATTTTTTCCATCTTGCTGGCGCTTATCACCGCCGGAGCGGTTAAAAAAGTTTTTTGGCTGGCGCTGGCAGTTTTTTATTTTTCTGATTTATTCAGCGGCGCGCCATTTGGCTTGGGCATTGCATCCGCTCTAATTAGTTTATTATTCATCAGGTGGCTGCAATTTAATATTTTTACCAACCGCTCTGTTTACATGGTATTTTTATCAGCGCTCATCGGCCTGGCTTTATATCGATTTTTATTTATCGCGTTTTTAACCGCCAACAACTATTTTACCGGCCAAACTATGGGGTATTACGGGCAGATAAGCGCTGAGGCGCTATGGGAAATTGGGCTTTCTTCCTCCATGTTATTTATTTTTTATATTTTAAGATACAAAGTTTTCGGCCAAGGCATAAACGGGAGCGTCCGCGCAAAAGAAATTTATATGGGCTAGGCCGCATATATTCTCATTCACTCGGAAATATTAAATAAATTCAATATTTCACTCACTCATTTCGAACATGTCTAACCTATTTGATATTAAAGAAAAAATAAATCATGGGGATTTGGATGGAAAATACCGCCATAATTGGGTGGAAGAAACTTTTAATTGTGAAGATAAAAATAATAAACAAATTCCGTTGGTCGGCACAAAAGCATACTTGGGTACAAGCGTGGCCGCGTCAAAAATTTTTATTTTATCGCTATTGGCAGTAATCGGACTGCTAGTTATATTTTCCAAAACTTTTTATTTACAAGCAATAAAAGGCAATTTTAATCGGATGCTGGCCGAAGGCAACCGTATTCGCTTGCGTCCGATTATTTCAGAAAGAGGAATAATTTATGATCGCTGGCGCAAAGAATTAGTAGAGAACGTGCCCAATTTTTCTTTAGCCATCATTCCTCAAGATTTGCCGCGCGACGTTCAAAAACGGGAAACTATTGTAAACAAGGTCGTGGAGCTGACCGATGTGCCAAAAGAACAAATTGTGGATGTGCTAAAAAAATATAGCTCCTACAGCTACGCTTCGCTAGTCATCAAAGAAAATTTAAACTACGAATCGGCGTTAAAATTATATATTCGTAGCGCGGAATTGCCGGGTATTTCAATTGAAAAAGGCAGTAAGCGAAAATACAAAGTAGGCGATACGTCCGCCAGCAGCACGCCAAGTTTTTCTCACCTATTGGGGTATTTGGGAAAATTAAATGACGAAGAAGCTGTCCGGCTAAAAGACAGCGGCTATTTGCTTTTTGATAATATTGGCAAAACCGGCTTGGAAAAATCCTATGAATCGGAATTGCGCGGAAAATATGGTTTAAAAAAAGTGGAGGTAGACGCAATTGGCCGCGAACAAAATGTGTTGGCCGAAAATCCTCCTCAAGCCGGCAAAAATTTAGTTTTAACCGTAGATATTGAAGCGCAAGAAAAACTAGAGACCTTGATAAAAAGCATGTTGGCCATTACCGGCCGGAAAAAAGCCGCGGCGATTGTTATGGATCCGCGCGACGGATCTGTTCTCGCTTTGGTCAGCTGGCCGGCTTTTGACAATAACGAATTTTCCGGCGGCATTAGCCAGCAAAATTATAATAAATATATCCAAGATCAAAATAATCCTTTGTTTAACCGCGCCATTGGCGGCGCATATCCGTCCGGCTCTACAGTAAAGCTTATTGTGGCGGCCGCCGGTTTGCAGGAAAAAGTTATCGCTCCGGGCACTATGTTTTTAAGCGTTGGCGGACTACAGATCGGCGATCGGATTTTTAGAGATTGGAAAGTTGGTGGGCACGGGTTTACTAATGTTACCAAAGCGATTGCCTGGTCTGTGAATACTTTTTTTTACTATACTGGCGGAGGATATAAAGATTTTGTTGGACTGGGAGTGGATAAGCTTACAAAATATATGAAATATTTTGGTCTTTCGGAAAAAACTGGCATTGATCTGCCTGGTGAAGCAACGGGTTTTGTGCCAAGCAAAGACTGGAAATATAAAACTAAAAAAGAAACATGGTTTGTTGGCGACACCTATAATTTGTCAATTGGACAAGGAGATCTGCTGGTAACGCCTTTGCAGGTGGCTGTTTGGACCGCGGCCGTGGCCAATGGCGGAGAAGTGGTCCAGCCGCATTTGGCCGGTTGGCTAGAAGAACCGATCACCAGAAAAAAAGTCATTCCAGATTTTAAAAAATATAGCGTACCAGTATCTTCTGAAAATTTAGCGCTTGTGCGCAAAGGCATGAAAGAGTGCGTAATTTATGGCAGTTGTCAGCTAATGAAAACACTGCCGTTTTCCAGCGGCGGCAAGACCGGCACGGCCCAATGGAATTCCAGTAAAGAAAACCATGCTTGGTTTACCTCTTTCGCGCCGGCAGAACAGCCGAAAATCGTCGTCACCGTGCTGGTGGAGGAAGGAAAAGAGGGGAGTGTGGTAGCCGAACCAATCGCTCGTGATTTTCTGATGTGGTGGGGGAAAAAATACCTGAATTAGCGTTTTGACCTTCCTAGTAATTGTGGTATAATTTTATAATACAATGTCAAGTGAATTTTGGATAAAAATTTGGCCATTATGCAATCACAAACCGAAAAAATTAAACGCTACGTTACCAACCAGGAAATATGGCGTTTTTCCGTCACGACTGATAGCTTATATGCCATAACAATAACCGCCCGCTGTAAAAATTGGCTACAAAATGCCCGTCGACGGTTTAACGACGACGATTTGGCGGTACAGGTAGACGACTATTTTTTTGCTGATTTGAAAGGAAAAAAACGCGAATTTAACAGAGTTGGTTCTTGGAACGGGAATGAACTGAAGAATACTGTTAAAGCTGTAGTTTTTATTCTGCCGTTGCGTTCGGGCGAACATACCATAACATTTTGGACTGACAAATATCCTTGGGTAGAAACAATCGAGGTACTAACTTTACCGCTGGGAGAACAAAATTTTACCATTCCGATTCCAACAAATGGCGGAGCGTTGGATTTAATTTTAAAAAACATTACGCCTACAAAAATCTCTGTTACAAATCAGTCTGGCGCAAAAAAATCGATCGGATTAGGCACTGACCGGTCTCATGGAATTCGCGCTCTCGCCGTGGCAAAACCTGGCGAGCCAATACTCCAATCTATTGATATTACTATTTCAGACAACTCAATTCGCTATAAAATAGGGCGCGTCAAATTGCATAAAGATATCATTTTGTCAACCAAAATTAATCTTCGCGCCGAACCAAATACTAAATCCGCTTCCTTAACCGACCTCGTGGATGGCGACGAGGTAGAAATTTTGAATGAACGAGAAGTGGGAGAACAAATCCCAAATTATTCAAACATTTGGCACAAAGTGCGGTATCACGGCTACGACGGGTTCGTCCTTTCATCATTTATCGAAATTCAAGGGCAAGAAAGAGAAAAAATAATTGATTTAATTAAAACTAAATGTATTGAACTGGGAGCAGAAGCTAACTCCAACATTATGCTGGCGATTGCCGGAATAGAATCTCATTTTAAACCATATGCAGTTTCAAATCGTGGAGCGACTGGAATTTTTCAATTAACAAAAAAAACGGGGGAGCATCTAGCTGTTACCGATCGATTCGATTGGTATCAAAATATTAATGGCGGCATACGTTATTTTCAAGAACTTACAAAAAGATTCACAAAACGCGGAAATGTTTTGGAAAAACGACTTATCGCATGGCAAAGTGGTCCGGGCTACGTGTCCAACTCGGCTCCGGTTGATTACAACAAATTGCCATATCCGAAAGAGTCGCGGGAGTTTGTAAAACGTGTCTTAGATAATATCGCTAAAAAAGATTGGCGCTATATCATTTTGTTGTTATTAGCAATTGAAAGTAGCGGCATAGTCTTTGCCATCGGTCAATTTATGGCAGTCAGGCCAGTGTTTAGTTTTACCGCTCGCGAGACTGCTTATGTTGAACCGGCCAGCAACCACAAGTGTAATGCGCCAAATACCGATGACGCGATAAACTCGATAATCTTGAGAAGCCACAGTGATGATTCTCCAGCCTTGATCGTTGTTAAAGGTTCAGCTAGTGATTTATTTAACAACCAAACTGAATTTTTTTACTGCGGCCAGAGCACATCCGAGCGTCAACTTTTGCCGGGTTATTTTGTAACTGCAGGGTGGATCAATCTTGATTATGAAAGAAAAATTTTTTGGATTGAACGCTCGAAAGGAAAATACCTGCCCACGACCTTTTATTTTTATGACTATTTAAAATCTCGTGAATTTAAAAAGATAAAATTTATTAGCAAAAATGGAACAGAACGCGACGAAATTAGCGGTCCGTTTGATATTTTATCAGCTGCCGGTGAATCTATTTTACGAGAATACCTAGACAGCGACTCAATGCATTCGTCGGTTACAAAAGTGAGGGAATATCAATTTGAATTCGGCCAAAATTTTTTTCGCGAAATTCGTACCGTCAAACGGTAGCTTAATCCATCTGGAACATAAATTGGACAGATAGCTAATATATATGTCAAATGATAAAATTCAGTATGTTACCGCTCAAGGACTGTTGGATCTACAAAAAGAACTTGAAGAACTAAAAGATAAAAAAATTCCCGACATCGCCAACCTTATTGACGAGGCCAAACAGCAAGGGGACTTGTCGGAAAACGCGGAGTATCATCAAGCTAAAGAAGAAATGGCCTGGGCGCAAGGACACTTGCGGGAATTGCGCTATCTTTTGGATCACGCGCAAGTGATGGAATTAGAACAAAAAAATGAGGGCGTGATAAAAATCGGAGGCACGATTATTATAAAAAATAATTCACTGACTAAAACCTTTACCATTGTTGGCCAGCACGAAGCAGATCCATTGCAAGGGAAAATATCCAACGAATCTCCGTTGGGCAAATCTTTTCTTGGACACAAAGTTGGCGATGAAATTGTAGTTAATACTCCGGCTGGCAAACAAATTTACGAAATTTTAGAAATAAAATAAGCTATGATTATATGCCTGACCAAATTAAAGAAGACAAAGTTAGATTGGAACGTTTAGAACAATTGCGTTCCATGGGAATTAGCCCATACCCAAGCCATACCGACAGTAGAATTTCCACGGCAGAAGCTAGGGTAAAACCGGAAAAAACACAAGTCAAAATTGCAGGCCGGTTGGTTTCCAAAAGAGAGATGGGGAAAATTTGTTTTTCTCACCTAAAAGATGAAAGCGAAAAAATTCAGCTGGCTTTTTCCGAAAAAGAACTGGGTAAAGAAAAATATAAATTATTTATAAAATATTTTGATTTGGGAGATTTTATCCACGTTGATGGCGAAATTTTTGTAACTCACAAAGGCGAATTAAGCGTTTTGGTAAAAAATTATACACTTCTCGCCAAGACTCTTTTACCGCTTCCCGAAAAATTTCACGGGTTAGCAGACGTGGAAATCAGATACCGGCAAAAATATCTGGATTTAATCGCCAACGAGGATGCAATGAAAATTGCTAAAACCCGAAGTTTGATTGTGCGAGAAATAAGAAATTATTTTGACAGTAAAGGTTTTTTTGAAGTAGAAACTCCGATTTTACAGACTTTATACGGCGGGGCTTCGGCAAAACCTTTTAAAACCCACCATAACGCGCTGGATATTCCGCTTTATCTTCGCGTCGCTCCGGAATTATATTTAAAACGTTTAATTGTCGGCGGATTTGAAAAAGTATATGAAATAGCAAAATGTTTCCGCAACGAAGGCATAGACAACAATCATAATCCCGAGTTTACTCAAGTGGAATTTTACTGGGCTTACGCGGATTATAATGACCTTATGAACTTAATGGAAGATTTGCTTCCTGAAGTTATTCAAGTAGCCGGTTTACCGCTTAAATTTCAGGTTCAAGGCAAAGAAGTTGATTTTACACCTCCTTTTCCGCGCAAAACCATGCGGGAGCTAATTAAAGAATACGCCAAAATTGACATTGAAGAATTTCCTGATCAAAAATCTTTGTACGCGAAAATCAAAAAATTAAACATTGAAGGGATTGATGCCAAAACCGGCTACGGCAAAATGGTTGATGAAATATATAAAACTTACGCGCGTCCAAAAATTATAAACCCTATTTTCATGATTGATCATCCCGTGGATCTTTCACCATTGGCCAAACGAAAAACAGATAATCCAAAATATGTGGAGCGTATGCAATTGGTTTGCGCTGGAGGCAATGAGCTGTGCAACGGATTTTCCGAATTAAATGATCCTCTGGATCAAGAAAAAAGATTTAAAGAACAAGAACGTTTGCGCCAGGCCGGCGACGAAGAAGGCATGCCGTATGACGAAGATTTTGTTATCGCCCTCAAACATGGGATGCCGCCAACGGCAGGCATGGGCATAGGCATAGACCGGTTAATAAAACTTTTGGTGGATGCGCCAAATTTAAAAGAGGTTATTTTATTTCCCATTTTAAAACCGGAAAAATAATTATTTAAATAATATTATTTCCATATGAAAAAAGTTTTGGCTTTTGGAACATTTGATATTCTACATCCGGGACACAAACACGCGCTAGAAGAGGCCAAAAAGCACGGCGACCACCTAACTGTAATTGTGGCGCGCGACGCCACTGTCTGCCATGTAAAAGGCCTGAAAGCTGTTTTTGGCGAAAAAACCCGCCTGAAAAATTTAAAAAAACTAAAAATCGCGGACAAGATTCGTTTGGGCTGTCTAGACAATAAGCACAGGGTAATAGAGGACGAAAATCCGGATATCATTGCTTTGGGTTATGATCAAGTTTTTTTTGTGGATAAATTAAAAGATGTGGTAAAAAAACATGTAAAAATCGTGCGCTTAAAACCTTACAAACCGAAAATTTATAAAAGTTCAAAATTAAGAACTAAAATAGATAAAAAAATGTGAAAAAAATTCTTGTTGCCACAGGCAACATCGGAAAATTTATGGAAATCACCGCGGAACTTACCGATCTGCAGTTTGATTTTATAAACCTAAAAGATCTGAAATTGGATAAATTTGAAGTAGAAGAGCCGCACAGCACCACTTGGCAAAATGCGCTGGAAAAAGCCAAATTTTTTGCCAAAAAAAGCGGACTAATTACCATATCCGAAGATACAGGACTATTTGTTGATTATTTAAATGGTGCTCCCGGAGTTAGGTCCAAACGTTATGGACCAACATCGGAAAAACGAATCAATAAACTATTATTCAAACTGGCCGGTGTTCCAGATAAAAAAAGAGGGGCTTATTTTGAAACTGCCGGCTGTCTTTATAATCCCTCAACAGACAGCTTTTCCATTTTTATCGGTAAAGCCAAAGGAATGATTACAAAAAAAATTCATCAGTCTTCCAGAGAGGGGATGGGCTATGATTCTATTTTTTGGTTTCCGCCGCTTAAAAAAACATTCTCCGAACTTCCTTTGCTGGAAAAAAACCAGGTGAGCCACCGCGGAAAAATGATTAATCAGCTAAAATATTTTTTGATGAATCAATACCAGAATAGACAAATAATTTGCGCGGCCGGCATTATTGTTAAGGACAGAAAAATCTTAATGACTAAACGCCGTGATTTACGTCCGGAATTTAACAATAAATGGGAATTCCCGGGTGGGGGAGTGGAAAACGGAGAAACTTTTGACCAGACTCTTAAAAGAGAGGTTGAAGAGGAAACCGGCTATAATACTGAAAAAATAGAGCAACTTCCGGAGGTTCATACTGTCATGGTAAATAGCGCCAGAGATAATTATCAGGTTCATCTTATTCTTACGGTTTGCAAAATCAAATCCGGTAAATTTAAATCTGCAGACGCTGAAACCTGCGGTCACGGGTGGTTTACATACAAACAGGCCTTAAAAATGGATATGCTGGCATTGAATAAAAAAGTTATTCAATCAAAAATAAATCAAAAAATATTAAAAAAATACATCAACTAGTATGCTAGACATAAAATTTATCCGCGACAATTCAAATCTGGTTAAGGAAAACTGCAAAAATCGTCATGTCACAATCGACATTGATCTTTTGTTGAAACTTGACGCGGAACGACGCGAGTCCATAAAGGCGGTGGATGATCTCCGCGCGATGCGCAAAAATAAATCAAAAGGTAAACCAAGCGAAGAAGATATTGCCATGTTGCGTAAGGTTGGAGATGATATTGCAGTGTTAGAGAAAAAAACGGAGGACATTGAAAATGAGTATCACGAGTTACTCTTTAAGGTGCCAAACCTTACCCATCCGGAAACCCCAGTTGGCGGGGAGGAAGACTTTAGAGTCGTTCATACAAGCGCCAAGCCAAAATTATTCAAATTTACCCCCAAAGATCATGAAGAACTTCTGCTAAATCTTGACCTGATTGACTTTGAAAGGGGAGCTAAAGTATCCGCTTCCAAATTCTATTTTTCTAAAAATAATTTGGTACGTTTAAATCAGGCTCTGTTAAATTACGGTATAGATGTAGTAACCAAACAAGGCTATACCTTAATGGAAACTCCGGACGTGGCCAAAAATGAGATCCTGGCCGGTGTCGGTTTCAATCCGCGTGGCAAAGAAACACAGGTTTATTCCGTGGAAAATACTGATTTAAGTTTGATTGGCACTGCCGAAGTAACTATGGGCGGTTATCATGCCGACGAAACTTTAGATTTAAGCAATGGCCCAAAAAAATATGCGGCTATCTCGCATTGTTTTAGAACGGAAGCCGGCGCGTATGGTAAAACAAACAAGGGTCTTTATCGCGTTCATCAATTTACAAAATTGGAAATGTTTATATACTGTAAGCCTGAAGACAGTGAAAAAATGCATATGGAGCTGTTGGGTTTGGAAAAAAAGATTGTAGACGGATTAAAATTACCTTACCGCGTAATAGATGTAGCCAGTGGCGATCTGGGCGGACCGGCATACCGGAAATACGACATTGAAGCGTGGATGGTAATGAAAGGGGATGAAAAAAAGCAGGGCGATTACGGCGAAATAACCAGTACCAGCAATTGCACGGATTACCAGGCGAGACGGCTAAATATAAAATATCGAAAGAATGACGGCGCTACAGGATTTGCGCACACATTAAATGGCACAGCCATAGTTACCAGCCGTTTTCCTCTGGCTATAGTGGAAAATTTTCAACAAAAGGGCGGCAGTGTTTTAGTGCCAAAAATTTTACGAAAATATACCGGATTTAAAAAATTGTAAGGAAAGAAACAACTCATGAAACATTTTCGCTCCGAATACGCCTTTCAAAAATATAAGCCGCACCTAAACTGGCGCCAACGGGTAGCGCGTTTTTTTAAAAAAAAACAATACACCGTCCAAACTACTCCTAGCTCGTTTGGCTATCAAACCAACCCGTTTAAGCCGCAGAAAAAATCTGGCAAAAGAAAAATCGCGTATGTGATTTTTTTAGCGCTACTGGCAATATGGATTGCCTGTTTGGCATATATTCCTTATTTTAGCATCAATAAAGTCCTCTATTTTGGATTAAACAATACAAGCCGCGACGAAATAAACAGATTTGTTTATGACAATTTTTTAAATAAAAAAAGCTGGTTGCCGTATCGCAATTATTTTTTTGTTAATACAGAAAAAATTCAACAGGCGCTAAACAAAAAATTCGCTTTTGAATTCGTCGCTGTTATAAAAAAATTCCCAAATCAGTTAAACGTGGATGTTAAAGAAAAAATTTCCACAATTATTTACGATAACGGAAAAAAATATTTTCTGCTGGATAGCGGAGGAACAGCCATAAAATATTTAAAAGATGTTGAATCCCATGAGTTCGCCTTAAAAATAACCACCACCAGCGCCAGTTCGCTTTTGTCCGGCACTTCTACCGCCGCGCTGGCGACCTCAACGTTCGAACATTCGCCGGATTATAAAAAAATAAATAAATTATTCGGGATTTATCCGATAATTTATGACCAGCGAAATTTTGACGCGGCGATAAAACAAGAAAATGTTTTACCTTCTGAACTTATTAGCGCTATAATTACATGGTATAAAGCGATGACTGAACAGGGGATGGCCAAGCCTAAATTTTTTGTTATAGACAATCTTAATTCCGGCATGATCTTAAAAATAGATAAATCGTGGCACATACTATTCCAGCCAAAAAATAATAATGAGGCGCAAATAAATACCTTAAAAGAAATTTTGCCTACCATAAAACCACAACAATATGTTGATTTGCG
>CAYIHE010000018.1:0-15234 GCA_964363145.1 uncultured Gammaproteobacteria bacterium
TTTCGGATTTCGGATTTCCCGTCTGGCAAATCCAGACGGGCAATGGTGTCCCCCAATAACGACTGCGCGAAATCGCCCAATCGCGCGCGCCTTCCAGCCATTTGCCAAACCGGCCTTCTTTAATATGTTCCGGAACCCAATTTATTTGCTGATTATTTTTTAACAATTGATCTTTTAACTGCGTCACGCGCACAAACCAGCTGGTGGTGGCGTAATTGAGTAACGGCGTGTCACAACGCCAGCAATGCGGATAGCTGTGTTCTATTTTTTGTTTGCTAAATAATTTATTGTTATGCGCCAGCCATTTAATAATTTCCACATCAGTTTTGCTCACATCGTCTTTCGGCTTTACGCCCAAGCCTGCAAAGTCAGTTACGGCCGGCACAAATTTGCCGTCCATGCCCACGTGCTGTACAAGCGGCAAATTTTCGGCTTTGCCTACTCTAAAGTCATCCTCGCCAAAAGCCGGCGCGATATGCACCACGCCCGTGCCATCGGTGGTAGAAACAAATTCGGCCGCCACAACGCGGAATGCTTTGGGCGTATCTTTATAATACGGAAACAAAGGTTCATATTCCAAACCGACCAATTCCGACCCCTTATATCTTCCCTCTTCCTGATATTTTTTATCTTTTAACACCGCCTCGGCCCGTTCCCTAGCCACAATAAAATATCCTTCTTCCCCTTCAATACTTACCAACAAATATTCAATATCCGGATTCACCGCCAGCAAAACATTCCCCGGCAAAGTCCAAGGCGTCGTCGTCCAGGCAAGAATATATATCGGTTTATTATTTGGAATTTGCAATTTAGAATTTGTTTCGGATTTCGAATTTCGGATTTCGAATTTTGCGGTTATTGAGATGTCCTTTATATCTTTATATCCCTGCGTTACCTCAAAATTAGACAGTGTGGTCGCGCAACGCGGACAAATATGCATGGCTTTGTAATCTTTGTAAATCAGATCTCTGTCCCAAAGCTGTTTGAATACCCACCAGACCGATTCCATGTAACTCGGGTCCATGGTTTTATAATCGTTTTGCATGTCCACCCAGCGGCCCATACGTTTTATAGTCTTTTCCCATTCATGCGCGTACTTTAACACCGTGGCCCGGCAGGCTTCATTAAACTTATCAATTCCATAATCCTCTATCTCTTTTTTGGTGGATAAATTAAGTTCTTTTTCAATAATATTTTCTATTGGGAGTCCATGGCAATCCCAGCCCCATCTGCGCTCTACTCTAAAACCGCGCATCGTAAAATAGCGCGGCACTACGTCTTTCATAAGTGATGCCACAATATGCCCATAGTGAGGTAAGCCGGTAGCAAAAGGCGGCCCATCATAAAAATGATAAGGCTTTTTTTCGGACCGATTGGCAATGGATTTTTCAAAACACTGATGTTCGTCCCAATATCTTAAAATTTCCTGTTCTTCTTGGCTGGCGTTGTACATAGAGACACTAATTTTTTAGATACGAATCCACACTAATTGATTTGTGCGTGATTAGTGAAAAACAATTCGTGTCTCCTACTTTATCAAAAAAACCGCTGGCAGTCAAAAAAAATAAGGCTCTCGAGCAAATGCCCGCGAGCCAGAGTCTTTAGCCTTGAGGCTTTATTGGGTACTGATCAATTGAGGAGAATAGGAAGTTCGCCACTTCGCCAAGATCGGAAGTGCTGTGACAAAAAGCAACAGTGTAACTTTCGCCCTTCTTAATCTTTGCCCAAACACGCGGCCGTTTTATCTCTTTGGAAACATAGAGATAAAACTCCCCGGCATCGATTTCAATAAGTCTCTGCTCCCGACCGTCAACAACCTCGACAAAATCGCACCTCAAAATATCCTTGAACGGCACTCCCTCGCAATAACAAGCCGAGAGGCGCTTGCTGACAATCACAACAGCCCTTGTAAGCTCAGCCCGATCTTCGGCAATGGCGCGGCGGTACTTTCGCCAAGATTTCCAACACAACACTACAACGCCGACAAGTAAAACGAATCCGACGGCAAGAACGATCTTCATGTTGCCTCCCTTTCGGGTCAAGAATATCATATCCGCCTATTAAAAAGCAAGTCTAAAGAAAAAGGCCTCGCGCGCTTACACGCGGAGGCCATCGATTTAGAGGTTGAAACCAAGCTTCTTGAGGAGCTTACCCTGCTCAATACGATAGGCGCGATGTTTAAGCACGGTCGCATCAGTGAAAAATAGAATCATATATGTGAACCCGAGTTCAACTGCTTTTCCCTCTTCGGCCAAACCGCAAATCCTGCAGATCCGCATTGGACTGGCTCTGGCCGTACCAAGAGTCTCAAACACTTTGGGGTGCTGACACTCGGCTTGCATCGCGTCTATGAGCGCGCCCTTGCGCGTCGCTATCTGGTCAGCCACTGGGCCGTTCCGCTTCTTGAGCTTACGAAGCTGTGCGTTCAACTGCTTGATCTCGCGGACACATGAGACAATCATCTTATTCGACATGGTTACTCCTCCTGGGTTGGAAACCAACTGTAGGTAATACTGACATCAAAAATGCTATTTGTCAATATTAAAAAACGTCCGCTTTTTGAGCGAGACGTTTTTCTTAACTTCTTAGGTATGACCACAGACGAATCTGTGGCTAGTTGAGGTGGGATGGATCGACGCCGACTACAGGCTGGCGAAGAAATCGTCGATGTCCTTGTCGTCGAACTTGACCAGCTTGATCTGGCCAAGGTCGATGGCCTCGGCCTTCTCGAGGTCCTCCTGGCCGCGTCTGTGGCCCTGCTCGTAGAACTCCCCGAGACCAGCCCGACCCATCATCCGCGAGATCGCGTCGACGTACCCGAGCCGCCATGCCCTGATGGCGATCTCATGTTCCTCCAGATCGGACACGGTCTCCGGACACCCGGTCCCCTGAACCTGACCCGGCTTCCAGTTGCAGAACTCGCAAGTCGTCTTTGTCATCTCACACCTCATTGCATTATTGATCCCGCCATCGCCAAAGCATAATCGCCCGGCGATTTAGGGAATCCCACCTAAAAAGTTAAATTCTAAAAGAACAAACAATTATACCACAAAAAGCCCCGCTTGTCAATACCGCATAAAAACGATATAATTATAGACACTAATTGTCATTCTGAGCAAAGCGAAGAATCTCTGTCCGACTGAACAATAACGACTGACAGAGATCCTTCACGGAGTTTATCCTCGCATAGCGGGGGTTCAGGATGACAACCCACCAGCCTTACCTTGCTTTAATCTGCCTTAATCTGCTTCATATGTTATACATCGCTTCAGATCACGCCGGTTATCAGCTTAAAAAAGAAGTCGTTAAATACCTGAAAACCCAATTAAAATTAGTAGTGGAAGATTTGGGCCCGACCGCTTTTGTGGAAACCGATGATTTTCCGGATTTTGCTTTTCCATTGGCAAAGGCCGTAGCCAAAAACAAAGACAATTTTGGCATTTTAATCTGCGGCACGGGCCAGGGCATGTGTATCGCGGCCAACAAAATAAAAGGCGCTTATGCTATTTTAGGATACAACCTCCACACTACCGAATTGGGACGCAAACATAACAATGCCAACATACTTTGTTTACCGGAAAGACTGGCTACCCAAGATTTTACCAACGCCATTGTGAAAAAATTTTTGGAAACCAAATTTGACGGCGATGCCAGATTTGTAAAAAGGAATGAAAAAATAAAAGAATACGAATGATACGAATATAATGATACCAATATACTAATACAGTCGGAAAGTATTCGTATATTAGCATCGCTGTATTAGTATTATTAGTATATTAGTATAATTAGTATCATATGATTCCACTAATCGTCCCGGCCATACTCACCGACAATTTTGAAAATTTTAAACAAACACTGGCCAAAGTCAGCGCGCATTTTTCTTCCATGCAAATAGACATTGTAGATGGAATTTTTTTGCCCCACAAAACTTTTTCCGAAAGAGCCGAACTAAAAGACATAAATTCCGAGGCGTATTTTGAACTGCACTTGATGGTAAAAAATCCAATTGCTGAAATTGCCAAATGGGCAGAAATTGACAGTGTTACCGCCGTGGTTTTTCATATTGAATCCGAAGACAATCCTGAAGAATGTTTAAAAACCATAAAACAGCATGGCTGGAAGGCCGGTATTGCCATAAATCCGGAAACCCCATTGGAAAAAATCATGCCTTATGCTAATATGGCTGATGAAATTCTGTTTATGACCGTGCATCCGGGCCAACAAGGCGCGGCATTTACGCCGGAAGTTTTAGAAAAAATAAAAGAATTTAAAAAATTAAACGCCACCGCGATTTGTTCGGCTGACGGCGGCGTAAACAAAAACACTATCAAAGAAATAGTCTCTGCCGGCGCGGACAAGCTATATATAGGAAGCGCGCTAACCAAAGCCGACGACACCGATGCCGCGCATCAGGAGTTAATTCAGCTTGTTAGCTTGTAGCTTTTTAGCTTCTTAGGCGATTTGTCCTAAAAAGCTAAGTAGCTAATCAGCTAAAAAGCTAATTATGCTAGACCTAATCATTATCGGCGGAGCCGCCGCCGGCAGCAGCGCGGCTATTTATTGCGCGCGCCGCAAATTAAATTTTAAAATGGTCGCTCTGGATTTGGGCGGCGAAGTGGCTTTGTCCGGAGAAGTAAACAATTGGCCTGGAATTTTATCTATCCAAGGATTTGAGTTGGCGCAAAAATTTAACGAGCACGTAAAATCTTATGGCGTGGACATAGAAGAAGGCTGGCGGGTAGATCAAGTAATTCCGGTCAAAAAATATTACCGAATTATTGCTAAAAATGGCAATAACGAATCCAGAACTTACGAAACCAAATCAATGATTATCGCAACCGGCATTCATCCGCGCCATTTGGAAATTCCCGGAGAAAAAGAATTCTACCAAAAAGGCGTTACATACTGCACCGTGTGCGACGGCCCATTGTTCAAAAATAAAATTACGGCCACAATCGGCTCGGGCAACGCCGCGCTGGAATCGGCTTTGATGATGACGGGCATTGCCCAAAAAGTTTATTTGCTTAGCAAATTCGCCGATACGCCGGAAACCAATGGCGGTTTTCCCAAAGGCGAAAATATTTTAATAGAAAAGGTAAAATCCTTGCCCAACGTGGAAATTATTTACGAAGCGGCTACTACGGCTATAACGGGAGACAAAATAGTGAATGAGCTAAAATACCAAATCGGAAAAAATCCGGCGCAAGAACTGCCGGTGCAGGGCGTAATGGTGCATGTCGGGCAAATTCCGAACTCGCAATTTATAGATAAAGTGAAAAAAAATAAAATCGGTGAAATTATGGTTGATAAAAAATGCCGCGCCAGCCGCAAAGGGATTTTTGCCGCCGGCGATGTGACCGATGTGGCCTACAAACAAATCGGCATTGCCGCGGGCCAAGGCATTGTTGCGGCCCTGGCCGTCATAGAGTATATTAATAGATGGAAGGAATAGGTAATATCCAATAATTATTATTTATTAAATTATTAAAAATCTATGTCCATATTTATAAACCTTTTCTCCACCCTGCCCTGGCCAATGCTGGAAGTGATTATGAATGTGGTCGCCGGACTGGGAGCGGTTATGCTTACTTATGGAATTTTCTTGGAAGCCGAACGGCACCAAGACGGAGTTTTTATCATTGCCTCGGCCTGCCTGCTGGCTTACGCGGTTTGGATCGGCAACAAAATTTTCTCGCTGGCTATGGGCGGATTGCTGGTAGGAAGTTTTATAGAATTTGTGGAAATAATTTTTAACAAACATCACCACAGCGAAGAGCTTGTGGAAAAATATAAAAATCCCAAAGGATAATAACTGTCATCCTGCCTGCCCGCCTCTGGCGGGAATGAAATGAAGAATCTCTGTCTCAATAAACAAACGGACAGAGATCCTTCACGGAGTTTATGCCCTCTGGGTACTCAGGATGACAAGTAAAATAATGATTATGTTCAACATTGTTACCATCGGAGACGCGGTGATTGATACGCATGTTTTTATAGACGACGCTTCGTTGGAATGCGATTACAATCATCAAAATTGCCAGCTCTGCCTAACTTACGCCAGCAAAATTCCAATTTCAAACAGTTGGCAGTCTTTGGGCGGCAATGCGGCTAATGTGGCCGCAGGCATAAAAAATCTTGGCCTCAAAAGCGCTATTGTAACTTCCGTAGGCAACGACTCCAATGGGAAAATTATTAAAGAGGAGCTTAAAAAACAAAAAGTAGACACAAAATTTTTATCTTTGGACAAAAAAGTCAAAACCAGATATTCAGTGGTATTAAATTTTAAAAACGAACGAACCATTCTTTCTTACCACCAAAAAAGAGACTACTATTTTCCGAAAAAATTCCCTAAAACCGATTGGGTATACTACACCAGCTTAAGCGAGGGCTATGAAAATTTACAGGCGCAAATGCTGTCTTGGTTAAGCCAACAAAAAAATATCCATCTAGTCTACAATCCCGGATCGGTCCAGCTAAAAAATTTAGATGAAACAAAAAAAGTTCTGGCCCAAACCGATATTTTAATTTTAAATTTAGAAGAGGCAAAACAAATCGTTTCCGCCGGCTCAAACCAAACCGAAGATCCTCGCGTTTTAATCCAGGAACTTTTACGATTGGGCGCAAAAGAAGTAGCCATCACCAATGGCGCGAAAGGCGCATGGGCTGGCAATGGCCAAAAAGCTTTGGAAATTTCAAGTTTCCCGGTAACCGTGATTTCCAAAACCGGCGCTGGCGACGCTTTTTCTTCCGGCTATGTGGCCGCCCGTTTTTACGGACACGATCTTGATACCGCCTTAAAATGGGGTATTGCCAACAGCTGTGCCGTTATCTCCTCCGCCGGCCCAAACAAAAACTTCCTTAACGTCCAAGAAACAAAAAAAATAATCGCTCAATTTTCTTCTGTTGAACCAAAGCTGATAAACTAGTTTGCGTTTGAAGAAATCAATGCTTTAACTTCAGATTTACAGCTGTCAGTGGAAAATCCCCACTTATCCAGCCATTTGGTATTCATATTTTCATACCACTGCAAATAATCACACTGTTTTATATCAGCAGTTTGTTTGGCTTTTTCGTAATATTTTCGCGCGGCGCGCATATCAAAAAGGCGGGAGCGGCAAAAAGCAACGCTATCTGAATCAACAATATCTTTGCACCAAACTTCATCATTATTTACCAACGTCTGATAAATTTTTATGTCTCTGTCCACCAAACCGGCGCAGTCATTCTGATCTTGGCCGTAAATATTTTTTCCGGTCATGCGATTGCACCACGACGCGTCCAAGCTCTTTTCCGCTCTGGCTAAAAATACAGTGTTAAAACATTTGCTTTTGCTGTCAGCATTGTTTTCGCCGCTAATTCTGGCGCACCATTTTTCATCGTTTGATTCTTTGCCGTGCCTAACAAAACATTCGGCCAAAAAAGCATGCGGGGACTGGCGCATGTCGCAATATTTATTCACGCAATTCAAATTATAACGAGGGCCATCCGCGCAAAGCTCTTGCGATACTTTGGCAATCATATTCATATCATCCAAGCAATTTTCCTGGCGAGATGACTCATAAATTTCCTGGCAAAATTTTATTTCGCCGCTAACATGCGCCGCGTAATCCAGACACTGGCTTTGTTTTTTTCCAGCCTCTTCACCCGATAATCCCCAAACAACCACGCCGCACACTTCGGATTTGGACAACCATGCCGCCTCCTCGCCCCAACCGTTAATATCGCTGGTTGGGTGTTTAAAAATAATATAATAACCGCTAAAAGGAACCAACAAAACTGCCATGGCCACGGCCAAAAAATTTACGCACTTTTGCCAGCTGTCTATGTCTAAAAGACGAACCAGTAGCGCGATAATATATTGAATAAAAAAATTCAATATCGCCATCATCGGCATCCACGGTCCCAAAGCGAAAATTACCAAACCATTTTCATCGTTGGATTTTACTTTAAAAATTAAAACCAATAAAAATCCCAAAAAAACCGCTACCGAAGACCAAAAAGGAAATTTTAAATTTGTTTTATAGCCGGAAAATAAAAAAAATGGGCTACCTTTTAGCGCCTGCAAAAAATTTTTATACTGAAAATAAACTATCAAAATTATTACCAAAGAAAAAACCAACACCACCGCGGATAAACCATAGTGATGAATATAATTACGGACAAACTGGTCAATGGTCTGAAAAAATGGTATGAAATTTAACATGTCTTTTTAACTATTATAAGCAAAGCTTGAAATTCCGTCGGGCTTCAAAAGAAGAAAATAAATTTTCTTCTTTCCTCACCCCTAGGAATTATAAAAATCAATCTGCAAAGGAATGTTAATGCCGCGCCAGCGGCTAAGTTCGGTTTTTCGGCCAGCGAAAAAATCTTGAGCGCGACAAACGGTTTCATATTCCAATTCCATGCCAAGCGAACACAAGCCGTGTTCAAAATCTCTTATTTTATAATTAATTTCTCCGGTTAAAACCGAGCCCGGTTCTTCTTCGGCCACAAGATTGCGCAACGCTTCTAAATGAGATTCTATTTTTTCCAGCATTTTTTCATATTCCTCCACTTTATTTAAATATTGTTTTTTATTAACGCCAACCAAATCTCTATTCACATACTCCTTTAAATGCGTTTGCATGTCTACAAGTCGGCCACACAACTCTACCCTTTCCTCCAGTGTAAAAAAAGCGGCCGGCCTGCCGGTTTGCAAATCTTTTAATTCTCCGCCGTATCCTTTAAAATCTAAATACTTTTCCCGCAAACCATCACTCATTTGAGGTAATAAAAAATGATCGCCAAGCTGATCTCTGGCAACTGCCAAAAAATGTTTATAAGCCTGATTCCACGGCCAAATCACATAGCCGAATTTAGTCATTTTATCTTCTACTTCCTCCAAGCTTATAACGGAATTATTTTCTAAATTCGCCAGTTCATTTTTCATTTCTAAAGCCACCTCTTCCGGGAATAAAGGGGGCAGGTGGTCATATAAATGCCAAAACAACTTGATTGTTGACTGCATACGATAAAACTTATGAATTTTCCCATCAGCCAAAATACATATAATATTATATCATATAGTTGACTTTTCCTCAAAAAATGGTATAATTATATGTGCTTAAAGCTTCTTTAATATATAATTTTAATCTTCTATGAAAAGAAAAAACTGGCGCGTTTTTATCGGATCGCTTGTTTTTATTTTATTCGCCGCCAATATGGCAAGCGCGGCCACGAGCGTCCAATCAAATACAAGCGCCTTTAAAATCGCGGCCTTTACCTCCACCGGCAATCTCATTAGCGACAGCGGTTTTGAAACCGGCTTGGCCGATTTTGCCGGATCATATGGAGAAACTCTTACTTCCAGCGCGACCTCGCCTATTAGCGGCGCTTCCAGCGTCGTAGTTTATTCCAATAACTGGGGCTCTAATGTAATCTGGCAAAAAGAACTAGGTAGCGCTTTTGCCTCCACTTACAACAATAAAGGCAGTTCGTTTACTGTTTCAGCCAAAATCAAACCTGATTTCGTGGCTAGCGGAGTAACTTTTGAAATTTGCGCCAGCGTTTACTATTTCACTGGCAATGCCAAAAACTGCGTTCCTGTAACTTTGACTCCCGGCACCACGGTTAACCCAAGTGTTACATTAACTTTAGACCCAAACCAATCTGTGGCCACCTTATTTTTTAGAATCAAACACAGCAACGGCTCGCCTATCCAATATAATTTAGATGATGTCACGGCAAATTTTAATTACACTATAAAAGAAACAGTTGGCGCCACCACCGGCTCCACTGACACAACTTCTGGTACAACCGGAACAACTTCAGGCAATACAGCTGAATCTACCACCGGCGCCACTACCACTTCCGGCGCCACCAGCACTACTAGTGGCTCAACTGCTAGTACTATACCAAGCACAACCAACCCTATTCCAGAATCTACTCCAGACACTACAAATACAACTCCAAGTTCTACAAGCGTATCTTCCCCAACCGTAACTTCGGGCCAAGCTACCACACCAAATCTGCTTTCCGACCCAAATTTTGAATCCGGCGTCTCCAATTTTTATCCTCAAGATGTGCGCGATTCGGTAGTGCAAACTCAAACCAGCCCCATTCAAGGCACCGGCAGTTTGGCGGTCATTTCCAATCGCTGGGGTTCCACCGCCATTTGGCAACAACAAGTTACCGAAGCTTTCGCCTCTCAATATTCTGTCCGTGGCATAAGTTTTACTTTTAACGGAAAAATTAAAATAACAAATATAGGCGTTGGTGTTAAACTAAACGCCTGCGTTGGTGTTTCCTACTTTACCGGTACGGACGAAAGATGCATAGCCGTGCCTACAATCAAAAACACTGTATCCAATATCACCGTTTCATTACCACTTAATTCAGCCAACAGCATCGGGCATCTTTTTGTGCGCCTAAAACATACCAACGGCTCGCCAATACAATATTTAGTTGATCAGGCGTCGGCTGTATTTACTTACACTCCCGGCGCCACTTCTGGCTCAACCGGCAACACGACCGGCTCCACTTCCGGAACTACATCCGGTTCCACTGGCACAACCTCTGGCTCAACCGGTACTACCTCTAGTACCACTACCGGCGGCACAACTACCGGCTCCACCGGCACTGGTCCCACTACCGTCACTGCTTCCACTTTGGGTTTTACTCCACGCCCTGCTCCGGTAACCTGTACCGCCGGCACCAACCGCACCTTTAATGTTGGCCCCAGCCAAACTTACGCCGGCTTGAGCGCCGTGCCCTGGGGCACGCTTACCGCCGGCGACACGGTACGCGTTCATTATCGCTCCACTCCTTATAGAGAAAAAATATTAATTTCCGGACGCGGCACTGCCACCCGCCCGATTACGGTTTGCGGCGTGGCTGACTCAACCAGCGGCGCCTTGCCTATTATAGACGGCAATGATGCCACCACCGCCGCTTCTATTCCTTGGTACTATGATGGCACGCAAACGCGCGGCCTGGTAATTGTGGCTATGCGCAGAGGTGATTTATATGGCACCAAACCGGAACACGTTATTATTAAAGGCCTGGAAATTCGCGGCGCCTATTATCAATATCAATATACCAATTCCGCCGGCGCGCGCCAAAATTATCCAGGATTGGCCGCGGGTGTGTTTGTGGAACGCGGTGAAAACATTACCATCCAGGGAAACATCATTACCGATTCCGGCAATGGGCTGTTTGTCGCCTCCGGCGGAGATGAGGCCATGCTTTCCCGAAACATTATTATTGATGGCAATTATATTTATGGCAACGGCACGCCCACGGACGCGGCAGCCGGCTTGGACAACTTTCATCGCCATAATTTGTACACCGAAGCCGACCGAATAACCATGCAAAACAATTTCTTTGGCCCGCAACGCGATGGCGCGGCTGGAAATAACATAAAAGACCGTTCTGCCGGCACTGTTATTCGCAATAACTTTATTATGGGCGGCGCCCACTTGCTAGATTTGGTTGACCCGGAAGACGCTTACCAGCTGCTGACTCCTCTGCCTTACTACCGCCAAACTTATGTTTATGAAAATATTTTCATAAATCGCAACACCGACGCCGGCAATATGGTGCACTACGGCGGCGATTTAGGCGTGCCGGGCAACACTCGCCAAGGCACTTTGTACTTCTACAATAACTCAGTGGTTATCCAACAAAATCAGGATCGTCATTGGGAAACCAGTTTACTGCAACTGGAAACCTCCGCGGAAACTGCCGATTTGCGCAACAATGTTATTTACAAAGAAGGTACGGCCATACTTAATATCCTTAATGATAATGTTGGCCGCGCTAACTTTGGCCGCAACTGGATTACGCCTGGCTATGTGGCCGGCGGAACTATTACCGGTCTTGAAAACCTAATTGCGGGTACTAACCCCGGCTTTACCAATTTGGCCACCTATGACTTAAGACCTACAGCCAGCTCCCCATTGGTAGACAGGGGCGGTCCTCTACACCCAAGCGTGCCGACACAAAATCAAGTTCTACATGAATATAGAAACGGAGCCAGCGCGGCCTTAAGACCGCTAAACGGCGCTACCTGGGATCTTGGATCGTTGGAAGCAAACTAAAAATTAAATAAAATAAAATCAGGCCGCGTAAGCGGCCTGATTTTATTTTTAAAACTGGCTAATTCTATACATGGCAATACCAGCGGCCACGCTTACGTTTAAACTATTTTTCTTGCCTTTCATTGGTATTTCCACCGCCAAATCGCAATATTTCAACAAACTTTTACTCACGCCGGTTTTTTCATTTCCTAAAACTAAAGCAATGGGAAATTTTGGTTTCCACTTAAAAACATCCGCGCTGGTTTTTGTCTGTTCCAATGCCACCATATTATACCCGGCTTTTTTTAACTCTTTAAGCAAACGGCCCGCCTGTTTTTTATATTCCCAAGACACAAATTTTTCCGCTCCCAACGATACTTTGTCTATTTGCGTGTGCGGCGGGCAAGGGGTGTAACCGGTAAGGTAAAGTTTATCCACACCCGCGCCATCGGCAGTCCGAAAAATCGCGCCCACATTATGGCCGCTACGGATGTTGGGGAGAATGAGGACAAATTTTGGAACCATACACTAATTGTCATTGCGAGGAGCCGTAGCGACGCGGTCCCGTAGCGAACGGGATCCGCGATCTTCGAGATCGGGACAATCCCCGTATATCACTACACAACCCAAGAAGTTGTTATATATAAATCAAAATGCTATAATTTCTTCAATAGTCACACTATACCAAAAGTACACTTACCATACAAGTTATCAGACAATACATAAATAATGGACGCATAGAAACGAGCTGCGCAAAACTGGATTCCGAGGCTGACAAGTAATTTGAAAAGATATATTATGACAAACGAATACAAAGGAACCATAGTTGAGGAAAGTTTAAATGATAATCATATATTAAACGATTTCAAAATTATTAGTTTTAGAATATCTACTGATAAAAACCAAGCAGACCGGTGGCATCTATACAATATAGTGGTTACTTACGAAGACATAATCAGGCTATCCATGAATATCAAACCTAGGTGGTACATGCATTTTTGGAAAGGTAGAGATGTCATTGCGATATTTTATGGCAAAAAATTTGAGTTCAATTACGATGATAAATCTTCATGGGCTCCAGCAATTGAGTATGGATTTTCGGTTGGTATACCCAAAGAACAGTTAGATTTTCTCATTGATTAATGGCTCAAAATTTAGAGGTTTTTTCACATCTATAAAGGTATATACATAAACACGCTCTTGACAACTCATTTCATATATGATATAATATCATCATAAATATGAAATATAGAGAAATTTTGCTAGAACAACTCAAAAAACAACCATACTTTACTAAAAAGGATATACGCCAGCTTAGCGAGCAGTATTGGCTAAAAGGCGCCACAGTTGATACATACATCAGCCGGTCTTTGAAACGCAAAGACATAATACCCTTAAAAAACGGCCTTTACGTATCGGCAGATTTTTTTGATAAAAACAAAAACGACATTGCCTATTCATTTTACATTGCGAACATACTCCGCGCGCCGTCATATATCAGCTCCTGGACCGCATTACAGTATTACAACCTGACTACAGAGATAATCCACACCACCACCTGCATAACAAACAAAGTAACTCGCACCTACCAAACAAAAATAGGAAATTTTGGATACCAGTCAATAAAAGATGAATTATTTACTGATTTCTCGTTAATCAAAGGGGGGTTCGACTTTTTCATTGCATCCCCCTCAAAGGCGCTATTTGATCTACTTTATTTTAAGACTCACCGTTTTAGTGGGGTAAATATAAATAATATGAAATCACTTATTTCATCATTGCGCATTGACTTTGACGAAATGGAAAAAAATGAGCAGGAAAAATTTTTTTCTATGATAAAAAAATATGCCAACAAATAATCAAATTGTTTTAATGCTAAAAGAAAAAATTGATGCCATTGTGGCGCGTGGCGCGACCGATGCCGAAACTTTACGCAATGTTCTCAAAGAAGAATTGCAGTTTTATGTTTTAAATTTCATTTTTCATCATCCGGAATACAGTAGCTGGATTATGTATGGCGGTTCCGCGCTTCGAATATGCCATGAGTTAGACCGTATGTCGGTTGATCTTGATTTTGAAGTCGCGCACAAAATTAATGAATCATTTTTGAATGAATTAAAAAAAGAGATAATAGAATATTTCAAAGACACCTACGGTTTGGATTCCGAATTGTTGACTATAAAAATAACAACTGATCGCGGACTGCGCCTGTGTTTTAACATTGGCAATTTGGTTGGTATAAATACCCACTCCAAACAAGTAATTGTAAAGATAGACCTGAATCACTTTGCGGCCGCCAAAACAACAATTGAACGAATACCGATAAACCGCAACCAGTTATCGTTTGTTATAAAAACATACAACATGTCGTCGCTGATGGCAAGTAAAATAGCCGCCATTCTTTTACGCGGCCAGCGCGGAGGCGTCGACGGGATATTATATGAAGAAAAAGGACGAGATATTTATGATCTTTTATGGTACATGAACAAAAAAATTGTACCGGATCTTGACTATTTGAAAGCCAAAAATATTGATATAGCAAATTTACGGGCGCTTTTTGATAAACTTACCTTAAAAATGAATAAAGTAGATAATACCAACTTGAAAAACGACCTATCTCCTTTGTTTGTTGATCAAACTTTTATTGGGAACTGGCTTAAAAACTGGATAGAAAGTTACATGCGCTTGCGCGGTGAATACAGAATAAATACAATAACCACATTAAAAAATGTTACCGTTTTTGAAGATATGAGTACTGATAATTTTTCTTTTACCTACAGATACGATACGGAAGATGGAAAAATAATAAGAATTTTCTACCAAATTAGCGACTATTGGATGGATATCGACATGCCAATAAAAATAGATCCGGCAATTGATGGCTTAACAGAATTTACAAGTAATGGTGCTAGTAGCAGGCCTGCTCCAAAAGACAAACTGAAGCAGTTTGCTTCCCTTTTCAACGAAAAAAATGATGGTTACTTCAAAAAAACAGGCAGGATAATGCTTGGTGATGCCATTACAACCAAATTTATTAGGATGACTGCGGACAACCTAAATCAGGCCGAGCAGATCGTTCTTGATAAATCAACACTCCTTTCGTGCGAATTGGAAGATCTGCTGAAATAATTTATAAATATGAATAATAAAATAACAATCGCCAAGAGAAATACGGCTA
>CAYIHE010000019.1:0-14365 GCA_964363145.1 uncultured Gammaproteobacteria bacterium
CTGACATTATAACATAATTTTAATGACATTAAAAATTCCCCCCCCCCCATTTCACCCCCCCCCCAACACCCCGTGGATAAGTTTTTAAAATGAAAAAAATAATGCGCAATATTTACCAGATTTGGCTGTGTACCAGAACTTCGTTCGGTGCACAGCCATGAACCGCCCGCCATAGGCGGTCTGGTTCATGGAGCGGGATACGGGAATCGCCCTGCACCACATGGGGTGCAGGGCGCCATGAACCCTATGTGGTTCATGGCGAACCCAACCTTGAGCGGGCGATGGGAATCGAACCCACGACTCAACCTTGGGAAGGTCGCGTATTACCATTATACTACGCCCGCATTTGCAAAGGCCCTCCGAAATTGTATCGGAGAGCCCTGCCTTGATTTTTAAATGATTATTATTTTTGTGTTTCAACCTGTACGGCCGCCGACTGCGCGCGAATTTCCGCAAACGGATCATGCGCGTTTAAATACAATTTTATTTTTACGCTCTTGAGCATTTTATCAAAATAAGCCGGCAAGTCCACAAAACGGAAAAGAATATGCCTGGCGCTCGCTTTTTCCACACTCACCAATTTTCCATCTTTATTTTTTTCCTTTTCCATTTTTTTGTCATCCAGTTTAATAATATGATAGCCATACATTGTTTCCACTACCGAAGGAAATACTTCGCCTTTTTTAAGAGAAAAAGCCGCCTGTCCAAATTCCGGCACCATTTCTTCTTTGCCAAACCAGCCCAAATCACCGCCTTGGGCGCTGGAACTGTCCTCGCTGTGCTGTTTGGCCAAAGCCGCGAAATCTGCGCCATTTTTTACTTCTTGCAAAACTTTTTGCGCTTTGGTCCGCAGTTCTTCTTTTAAAGCAACGTCAGTTTTTAATTTCTGCGCCAATTTGGTTTGCAAAATAAAAGGACGCATTACTTTTTGTTCATAAACATCCATACGCCAGCCATACCTGTCCAACAACTGAAGATTAACGTATTCTTGCACGTCTTTGGCTTGGGATGTTTTGGCGGCCATGGCGTCTTGATATTCTCTTTCCACATTTTTATACATCTGCTCTTTTAAATTCTGCGCGTCTTTATCTTCTGCCACAACTTCGTATTTTTTAGCCGCATTTTTCACCAGTAAATTATTAACCAAGCGCCACAGCACTTGATCGGTCATCTGCTCGTCGGTCAGCTCGGCTCCAGGACTTTTTTCCAACGCTTTGCCGTTGGCTCTTTGCTTTTGATCATACTGGCGCATAACGTGAATTGCCTTGATGTCATCGGCGAAATCCGTGTAAGAAATTAGATCATCACCGACTTTGACCGCCGGCAAACGCAACGCTTTGGCCACCAACACGGAAAATTTGTCAATGCCGGTTTTGGCGTAAACCCGATAAACTCCCCAACCGGCCGCGGCCACAAACGCCAGGCCAAATATTCCCAGCGCCAAAAAAATTTTCATGGAAGAATTTAACATTTTTGGGCTCTCTGGCGCGTTTTTTATTTCCATATTTCCTCCTGCCAAATTTTGCTCATCCATACTTATTAATTTAAGATTTATGATTTTCGATTTAAGATTTAATTGTCATCCTGAACGCAGTGAAGGATCTCTGTCCGTCGTAATTTGACGAACCAGACAGAGATTCTTCGTTTTGCTCAGAATGACAAGTGACAAAACCCTAAAACGAATTTAGTTAGTAAAATATTTCCACCATTTTTTAAAATTAGAAATATTGCTCAATCCTATCATATTGTTTTTTTCTTGTCCATTGCCAATTTCGGCCGTCTTTGGCGCCACCAAAACTTGCTCGCCCGGTTTGGCCATATTTAATTCCCGGCGCGCTTTTTCTTCCACAAAACTGTCGGATTTTACGTATTTTAAGACCTCCAAAAGCTCTATTTTTTTCACAGCCAAGCTTTCGGCCTGCTGGCGCAAACGTTCTATATCTTGCGCGACTAAATAATCCTGATAATAGGCGCGTGCAAACCCAAGCACTACCATAAAAGTCGCGATGGCGGCAGTTAAAACAAACCAGCGAGAGTTAAAAAAAATTTTCCAACCGTTTTCTTTTGAAGCGGGCATAATTTATTTGTCATCCTGAACCCCCGCTACGCGAGGATAAATTCCATGAAGGATCTCTGTCTGGTATTTTTCAAACAAACAAGACAGAGATTCATTCGCTTCGCTCAGAATGACAATTGTTATTGTACCATATCGCCACCTAATTGTTCATCAATCAGCCGTTTTACTTCGACTAGTTCTCCATCCGGCAATTCGGGAATAATCCTGACAAAATTATTATAAATAACCTGCGCGCTGGCCACTTTTCTGTCTTGCCGATATTGTTGGGCAACATCAGCCAGCAAAGTTTGGATTTTTTGCGGATGGCGGATGTTTAATATTTCCAAAATAAATTGCTGGCTTTTGGTTGCAATGGACAAGCCACCAAAATCAAACAAATTTTGGCCAATGCCTCTTTTACGCACAGCCACGTCTTTTACATCCAAATAATTTATGGAAGAAATAATTTCATCCCACCAGCCCAAGCGATGAATATCGGCCACTCTTTCGCCAGTAATGACCAAAATATTTTTACTAGCCATAAACCAAGCGCGAAAAATAATATAAACTCCCAAAAACATGCCTAACCCATAAACAATATATCCCCACCATCCATAAAAAAATAAGCGAAACATAAAAAAAGACGCCACAAACAAAAACGCCAGACCGAGCAAATATTTCCAGGCGTAGGTAATTATATACGGCTGGACTACGGTAATAATTTTTTCTTCCGGTTTTAAATTTATTTTTTTAGCAATGGACATAAATATTTTTTTATTTGTCTATTGTCATTCCCCGCTGATTGTCATCCTGAGTGGAACGAAGGATCTCTGTCCGTTCGGCGATTGAGACAGAGATTCTTCACTTCGTTCAGAATGACAATCGATGGGTCAGAATGACAGTTACGCTCGGGATGACAATGAGGACAAAACCTCTCGCGCAACTTCGCTGTCATTCCAGGGAATTTTTTTGCCACTCGCCACCACAATACATGGTTCTGTGCCTTTGGCGGTAATGGCCACAACATCGCCTGCTTTGGCAAAAGAAATAGCTTTGCTGATTCCCTGACGACGGTCAACTTCAATAAACAAATCTACGTTGTCTTTTTTTCCGGCCAGCCGCGCGCCGCTCGCCAACATTTCGGCAATTGCTTTTGGATCTTCGTCATAACAATTTACATCAGTGACAATTACAATATCGGTAAGATCGCCGGCGATTTTACCCATCTCCCCGCGCTTTTCCACGTCGCGTCCGCCGCCGTCCGACCCGATAACCGCGATAATTTTACCATTATTTTTGGCTGTTATTTTTCTTAAAGTAGTAAATAGCGCGATAAAACTTAAGGCTTCATGCGCGTAATCCACCACCACCTTGAAAGGCTGTCCCGCGTCTATAAACTCCATCCGGCCGGGAATGCTGGTGATTTTTGCCAAACCCGCCGCTATTCTAACTTCGGGAATATTTTGCGAACGGCCAATGGCAATCGCGGCCAAAGCATTTAACACATTAAACTCTCCAACAACATTAATAGTATATTCATTTCCTTGCACCACAAATTTGGAACCGGTTTCATCTGATGAAATTATTTCTCCGGGAATCCGCGATACGCGGTGAGTAAGAAACTCGCTTGTTCCATACACATATTTTTCATCAGCCGGAAAATTTAAATAATAATCGGCATGGGAATCTTCGCCATTGGCCACTATGGCTTTGGGAATAATATGGCCGTCAATAAATTTTTTTGACCGGGAAAAAAGCGACGCGAACATTTTTCCCTTGTCTTTTTTTAAATTTTCAAATCCGCCGTGGCGTTCTATATGTTCGGTGCCAAGATTTGTAAATACGGCAACATCATAGTCCAATCCGTAGTGGCGATACTGCAAAATTCCTTCCGAAGAAGTTTCTATGACCGCGTACCGACAACCGGCAGAAACCATTTTACGCAACATTATTTGAATTTGCCCGCGGCCAAGCATGGTCATTTTTTTATCATTTGGCCAATACTCGTCACCGATCTGAAATTCCACAGTGCTCATAAGACCGACTTTGTATCCACCGGCTTCCAAAACAGACGCGATAAGACGGCAAGTAGTGGACTTGCCCTTGGTGCCGGTGACGCCTATCACAATTAATTTTCGGGCAGGACGGCCATATCGCCAATAAGCGAACCATGCCAATAAAAAATGTATAATTTTTTTGAAAAAACCCATAAAAAATTATTGTCTAATACTCACTTCATACAAAACCTGCTCTAATTTGTGCAGGGCCTGTTTGGCCTGATCAAATTTCTGCCGGTTATAGCCGGTTAAATTCATATCCACCAATTCGGTAATGATTTCATCCGCCGCCTGGCGACATCTTTTTACTTCTTCAAACTTTTTTTCCGTGGCGGATTTTATGGCGTAACGCAAAAGCTCGCCCGGCACATCGCATAAACCGCTAATAAAAATATCTGGATCAACGTTTATTTTTGACAACTTCCCAATATTTTTCTTTTGCAAATATTGGTTAAAAATACTGGCCTCCACAAATTCTTCCAACGCGGCTTTGTACGAGCCCTCTTCAAAAATTCCCAAATTTTTTTTATGTTTAGCGTTTAAATCCACTATTATTTTTTCGGCCTGGCCTAAATAATTTTGCGCCTCGCTAACGTCATCTCTTTGCATGGCAAAAATAGCTTTCTTGGCCAGATGCTGGGCATCGCCGGCTGATTTTATCATCTCCCGGCGTTTGGCGGAATAATCCAATAATTCTTGGCGTACTTGGTTAAAATATTTTTTGTCTAACATACAATATGTAATTTTAAACTATTCTTTTTTCATCCGTTTAATATAATCCGAAAATTCCGGCGCGCCGTGGCTTTCCAGCCAATACCACCATTCCGCTCCCCACAAATATGCTCGTGGCATGCCGGTGCGCTCGGCAAAATTTATGTTTTCTTTTAATTGTTTTAAACTCATGGATTTGAATTGTTCGGCCAAAGGCGTGTCGGCCAGCGGCGCGTTGGGAATCCACGGCTCGGCCTGCAATTCAGAAATGTAAGCGGTATTTATGTCGCGTTTATTTAACCATAACTTGGCCTGATAAACAAACGGCGGCAAAATCCATTTGTAACTCCAATAACCAACCGTTTTACTCCACACCACTCTATATAATGTAGTGCCAAACAAATCCGCGCGCGCGGCGGTTTTCCACCACATGCTTAATTCGCCGCTGTCGGTAACCATGGTGGGGTGCAACGGATCCAATTTTTTTACTAATTTTAATTCTTCGTCCAACTGCTCCGAAGTTACAACGTCGCAAATTCCAAAACGCAAAAAAGGTTCGTTTTCCACTTGCCAAACCTCCAGAGCGGAATGATTTTTGTATCGGTTTACCGTTAACTCCATAAAACGCAAAAGTTCCGGCCCGTGGCTGGCGTGAGTAAGCGGGTCTATCCATTTGGGGTAATGGCATTCGGGCCAGCGCGGCGTGCGATGCCCCACCGCCAAAACCACTTTGGCGTTTTTCTTGGCCGCCTCGTTCATCATCCAATCCAGCTCGCTGAAATCATATTCGCCTTTATTTTTTTCTATCAAATCCCACTGGGCCGATAAACGAATATGCTTAAAATTCCACTCGCCCAAAATTTTATTAAACGCATCTTGCGTGTTTAATCCCAAATAAACCGCGTATTCAGAGTTAAAAGTGGTGCCATAAATCATATTTTTTTCTCGTTTAGATTTTGATTTAATTACTAAAATAAAAACAGCAATCACCGCCGCCAGAATCAGAATTATTATCAAAAACAATTTTAATTTGCGCATATCAATTATTTTATCATTTATCATGTATTCTTTATCACCGCAACAATAAAACCAGCCCCAAACCAATTATAACAACGGCTAAAACCTCTTGCCACATTTCTTTTCTGGTATAGGTTTCTTTTAAAATTTTCGGATAAAATTTGGAAATTAACGCCACCAAAATAATAAGGATTGCATATTGCACGCCAGAGAGCGCGTTGACCAAAGAAACACTGCCTAGCGAAATGGCGTATTGCACCAGCAAAACTCCGCCAATGCCCAAAAGTTTGTTGGCCACCACTAAACCTGCTCCGCTAGAAGCTGGCGCACCCTGCTGAAGCGACGGCGAGGCGGGCGGCTGAATTTCTTTTTTTCTAAACAACGCGCGCACAGACGGAAAAGGCAGTAGAAAAATCGCGAACGCGCCGATCCATAATTTTGTCCAGATAAAACCATTATAAAAACCATACGCGTCGTATGCGTATTTTGAAGTAACATGAGAAACGGCAAATAACAACCCGGCCAAAACTCCCCATGCCATGCCCCGGTGCCAGCCGTTGTGAGATTTGCTTTTTTCAAAAGAAACAATTAGCGAACCAAAAATTAAAATGAAAATCGCCAGCAATTTTATTGATGTGAATTTTTCTCCCAAAAAAATATTACCGAGCAAAAAAACAAAAAATGGCGTGGCCGCGCCCACCAGCGGGCCCACATGGCTGATTTCGCTTTCCTGGAAACCGATATACATGGCCCATAATCCCAAAGCAAAACAGATGCCGGAAATGGCAAAAATAAGATGGTCGATCCAGACCGCCGGCCAAACCACTCCAAAAGGAAGAAATAAAAAAAGAGGAAGAACAAAAAGAGTGGAATAAAAAACAAATACGATCGGCTTGGGAACGGATTTTGTAAGAATTAATTTGTCTGTAACGCCAACTACAGCCAATATCGCGTTTCCGGCTAGAGCCGCTAAAAACCACATACAAATAAATTTCTAATTGTCATTGCGAGGAGCCGTAGCGACGCGGCAATCCCCTAGTTAGCGCTACCAGACCATGGGATTGCTTCACGGAGTTTATGCCCCGAGGGGTACTCGCAATGACAAAGTTATTTTACCATTAAAAACAAAGGTAGACAAATATAAAAGCCAACGTGGTTAGCGTCGGCTTGATACCATATCTTATTATTTCTACGCTGTTTTTAGTTCAGAAGCGTAGTAAAGAGCGCTTTGGTTCTGTTTACAATGAGGACAGATGAACAAAATTTCGTATTGAAAAACGTGTGAGTTAAGTCTGGCCGTTTTCCCGCCCAGACACCGTCTTTCGTAGTCTTCATCCGGCAATTGAGGGCCGATACTCTTTACCACTTTGCCTTTGGAGCAATAAGGTCCGCCCCTAGAACACTCCGGCTGCCAGACAGCACGAACGAGCTGGCCGGGGATAAACTTCTCTGCCTCCACAATTCTCGCTTCGCATCTTTCAGCTTGAGCTGGCGTTCTGTAATTTGCCTCGCAAATCTCGCACTGGTATCTAACTACTGTTCTAGCAGGAATTTTCCGGCGGAAAGTTTTCATGGCTAAATTCCTCCTTCTTGGACTTAATTTACGCTAAAAATTAATCCCTGTCAACCCTTGACAAAACCGCCTAAATGTGCTATAATATGCAGTTCCCAAAAATAAAAATTTGGGCTAAGTTTACATGAAAAATTAGGCTATGAAAATCGCCATGATTGGACAAAAAGGCATTCCGGCAATCTACGGCGGCATAGAACGCCACGTGGAAGAATTGTCGTTGGAATTGGCTAAACAAGGCCATGAGATTTTTGTGTACGCGCGCGCTTGGTATACGCCAAAAAATATCCGCAATTATCACGGCATAAAAGTTGTCCACACGCCTACTTTGCGCACCAAACATTTGGACGCTATTACTCATACTTTCACTTCAACTATTCACGCTTTGTGGCAAAAAATGGATGTGATCCACTATCATGGCGTTGGGCCGGCATTACTCTCTTGGATTCCCAGAATTTTTGCGCCCAAAACCAAAATTATTGTGACAATGCATTGCTTGGACCGCTATCATCAAAAATGGGGGCTGTTTGCCCGCCTTATGTTGCGCCTTGGCGAATGGGCGTCTTGCAAATTTCCACACGAAACAATTGCAGTATCCAAAACAATTTACAATTATTGCTTAAACGAATTCCAAAAACAAACCACATATATTCCCAACGGGGTAAAACCAGCCAAAGCGCCAAATTCTTCCTTGGTTGAAGATCTCGGCATTGCGCCGGAAAAATATCTGCTGATGGTGTCCCGTTTGGTAAAACATAAAGGATCGCATTATTTGCTAGAGGCCTGGCAGATGGCGCGCCAGCAAAATCCTGAATTGTTGCAAGATTATAAATTGGTAATTGTGGGTGGCGCGGCTTTTACAGATAATTATGTGGCCAAACTGCGTCTCATCGCGCGCGGGGATAAAAGCATTGTTTTTACCGGCTGGCAAAAAGGCCAGACACTGTCAGAACTTTACGCGCACGCCAAATTATTTGTGCATCCTTCGGAAAATGAAGGACTGCCGATTACGGTTTTACAGGCCATGTCATACGCGCGACCGGTGCTAGTTTCGGATATTCCGGAACATAAAGAAGTGGTAAGCGATGAACGTTTTTGGTTTAGCAACGCCAAGATAAATTCTTTGGCTGAAAAAATTGTGGAACTGATCGGCAATGAACAATTGCTAAAAGAAGCGGGCGCCAAAAATAAAATAATGGTGGAAAAAAATTATAATTGGGAGGATATTGTAAAACAAACGATTGAGCTTTACTCTTCTTTTCCAGTCAGCGAATTAAAAAAATTAAGGACTATGGAGTCTTAAAAAATCACCCTGATTGATTTTTTGATTGTCATCCTGAGTACCCAGAGGGCATAAACTCCGTGAAGGATCTCTGTCCGTTTGTTGATTGAGACAGAGATTCTTCATTTCATTCAGAATGACAATTGTGCCTACCTTACCACCTCCCCATAAATCGCCTCCAGTCTGTCAAAATAATCTTCCGGCCGGTGATTTTCTAAAGTTTTTACCGCGTTGGCCGAAATGATTGCGGCTTCTTCGTCTGATGTATTCATAGCGCGCCTGATGACCCGCGCCAGATCGGCAGGGTCTTCGGGTTTGCACAAAAATCCATTGACGCTGTTTTTTATTAGTTCTGGATTGCCGCCTCTGTCCACAGCCACCACAATGCGGCCAAAGCTTAAAGCTTCCAAAATCCCCATGGAACAATTTTCATAAAACAACGATGGCACCACAATTACTTTGGCTTCAGACATCGCCTGTTTCCAGCTCTCTCCGCTCACCCACCCCAACCGTTCCACATTGGATAAAATATTTTTTCTTGCAAATTCCTGCACCCAATGATCGTCCGATCCTGCGCCGGCCACAAGCACTTTGTAATCGCGCAATTCTTTGGCCGCTTCCATTAAAATTTTAATTCCTTTTTCATAATGAATGCGCCCCAAATAAACTATCTTATTACCCAGCGGCGGAACAACTACCTGGGGTTTAATTGAATTTGGAATGACGCGCATTTTTTCCAATGGAAATCCATACTCCGCGAATTTATCGGCCATAAATTGACTTGGACAAATATATAAATCAACCCTATCCCAAATTTTTTTAAATTTATAATAATACGCTTCCAAAGTGCCGGCTAAACTGGGTAAAAACTTGTTATTTATACAACGATAACGAACGCAATTGTAAAATTTATTTTTATAAATACTTTCATCCAAAGTTTCGCCGTGTAAAAAATTATGGCTTGGGGAAAGCGGAAAAAAATCATGCAAAGTCAAAACAATCGGGATCTTCATCTCGTAGAGTTGGATAAATGTGCTGGCTGACAAATGATGATACGCGCCATGAAGATGGGCCGCCTGCGGTTCATTTGCCAAAATAAGCGCTTTTAATTTTTGTTCAATTTCAGCGGAATAAAAAAGGCGCTTAAAAATTTTCCATTGAGTTTCCAGGTCGTTTTTCCCCATCAATTCCGGAATCTGCGAAGCAAAATAGGCCGAATAGTCAGATGGTAAATTATCTGGCGAAACCATGGAAAATTCGCTTATCTCGTGGCCGCGCTCGCGCAGGCCTCTGATGGTATCAAAAAAAACCGCTTCGGCTCCGCCGCGTCTATAAAAAAATTTATTTATTTGCAGAATGCGCATATTCGAAATGAGTGAGTAAAATGATTAAATGTATTTAATCATTTTTGAGCGAATGAGAATATATGTGGCGGAGCCCCTATATTATTTTTTCATCTGTAAAACCAACTCCTCTCCATTGACGGTTTTTTTGCCGGCCCGATTATAAAATTCAATTTTTATATTTTTAAATCCGGCTTTTTGCGCCAATTCTTTTAATTCAGCTTTGGTAAAGATGTGCAAATATCTTTGGATTATTTTCCCGCCAGTTGCTTTCCAAGGAATAAAAATATCACTTGAACCGGGATAATCCCCGGCAATTAAATTCTCTTGTACTTTAAAATGCTTGTCGGCCCAATCGTTTAAAAGATTCCAATTAATTATAATGGCCTGACCGCCCGGTTTTAGAACACGAAAAAATCCTTTGAGCGCTTTGAGCCTTAACGCAAACGAAGGAATGTGATGCAAAACCGCATAGCAATAAATTTTATCGAACTGATTATTCGGCCCAGGCAATTTTTTTGTTACATCGGCTACAAAAAATCTGGCCGCGCCTTTTTTTACTTCCGGCTTAAATTTTTTTTTTGCCAAAGCAACTAATTTTTCTGACAAATCAAAACCAACATAGCTGGCGCCACGCTTCTGAACTTCGGGGAGAATAAAACCATTACCACAGCCCACGTCTAAAATTATTTGCTCTTTTTTTACCACCTTAAGCAGATGCAGTTTTAAACCTTTAAGGAATGCCCGACTAATGTCCCATTCCTTGGCTATGGTATTGTAATTTTGGCGAGTTTTACGTATAATTTGTAAAGCGTCTTTTGCGCGCATATATGTCTATTACCGAGGAAATGATTAAATATCTGCTGGCCAATCCCCCCAAAACGGAGGAGGATTTTGGCGTAGTTTTAAGAAAAATTTTGCGTCAAGAAAAAAACTCGCCGGCCAACATTCCCACCAAAACGGTATTGCTTAAATCATATCATAAATTGCTAAAACAGCACAAGATTAAAAAAAGTGTTCAACTGGAAAAATTGCTGATAAAAAGAGCGGTGCGCACTTTGTCTGGAGTAACTATTGTTACCGTTCTTACCAAGCCATTCCCCTGCCCTGGCAAATGTATTTATTGCCCAACCGAAGCTCGAATGCCGAAAAGCTATCTTTCCGATGAACCGGCCGCCGCGCGCGCTTTGGGATTGATGTTTGACCCTTATCAACAAGTGGCCCAGCGTCTTCAGGCTTTAAAAAATAACGGCCACCCTACCGATAAAGTGGAATTAATTGTCAAAGGCGGCACGTGGAATTCATACCCGATTAAATACCAATACTGGTTTATCGCCCGCTGTTTTGAAGCGTGCAATGGCTTGTCATTGCGAGGAGAGAAGCGACGAAGCAATCCACCGAACAATGAGATTGCCGCACTCCTTTCAGTCGCTCGCAATGACATGCTAAAACTTCAAAAGAAAAATGAAACCGCCCCACACCGCATCATCGGCCTGACTGTTGAAACCCGTCCGGATTGGATAAATCAGAGAACTATTTTGGCTATGCGCGAAATGGGCTGTACGCGCGTGGAACTCGGCGTGCAAAATACCAATGACAAAATTTTAACTTTGATAAAACGCGGACATGATACAAAAGAAATAAAACGCGCCACCAAAATGCTAAAAAATTATGGCTTTAAAGTAGACTATCATTTAATGCCACAATTACCCGGCTCTACTCCAGCCACGGATTTAAAAATGATGTTGAAAGTTTTTGACGATCCGGATTACCGGCCGGACATGATTAAAATTTATCCTTGCACGGTGGTAAAAACTTCCGAGCTTTATGAGTGGTTAAAAAGGGGTGAGTACAAAACTTATTCAGACAGAAAATTGATAGACATGCTAAAAAAGTTTAAAGCGCGCGTACCCAGATATGTACGCATATCCAGATTAATTCGGGATATTCCCGGCCACCATATTCAGGCGGGAAATAAAATGACCAATTTACGGCAAGTGATTCAGGCAGAAATGGCGAAAGAAGGATTAAAATGCAATTGTCTGCGGTGCCGGGAAATAGGACACCAACACATCGAGTCTAAAGTCAAAAGTCTAAAATCTAAAGTCAAATTGTTTGTTGATAAATATGAAGCGAGCGGTGGTACGGAATATTTTATCAGTTTCGAAGACATCCGACGCGATGTGGTATTTGCTTTTTGCCGATTGCGCATTCTGTCATTGCGAGGAGCCTCAAACGACGAAGCAATCCCCCAGTCGGCACTACCACATCATGGGATCGCCACGCTTCCTTCGGTCACTCGCGATGACAAACCATACCCCGCCTTTATCCGCGAACTGCATACCTATGGCCAGCTTATCAACATTGGCAAAAAATCCAAAGGGGCTAGCCAACATATTGGGATGGGAGTAAAATTAGTAAAGAAGGCCGAGACTATTTGTCGTCAAAATAAAATCAATAAATTGGCCGTAATTTCCGGCGTGGGTGTGCGGGGATATTATAGAAAACTGGGATATACATTGGAAAATACTTACATGGTTAAAAATATAAAATATGAGCGAAGCTATTCCGGGATTTAATCCTGAAGCAAAAAGAAAGTTAACTCGCGAAGAGGTAGAAAGTATTTTGGCCTTGACCGAGGATCGTGAAGCGCTAGAAAGTTTTGACTTATCGGATCTAAATTTATCTGGATTGAATTTATCAAACAGAAGTTTTCACGGCTGTGATGCGCGCGGAATTTCTCTTGGACCAAAATTTGACGAGGATGGCCAGATAATAGAAGGAACTAACGCAGAGAATGCCGATTGGACAGATGCTTTTTTTGAATCATATGGTCCATATGCTAATTTTATGGGTATTGAAGCAAACAATAGCGTTTTTGGTTTTGGCAAAACTCTTTACCAACAAAGAAATCAGACTCGCGAAACTGCCATGAAAAACCCCAGCCTTTATCTTGGGTTTGATGGCAGGCGCGGAAAATTTAAAAATTGTAAATGGAAAAATATTGATTTTCAGGGAGGAAGCCAATTTGGAACGATGTTTAACGATGCCGATTTGAGCGGTTCTGAATTTGACGGCTGCGATCTGCGTGAGTTTAACTGGACAGATGTAAAAATAGACGGAATAAAAATTACCATTTACGATCCGGATTCTTTAAATCGATTAATGATTTACGAAGATCAGGCGCAAGATTTGATAAACGCCATCAATTTTCATGATGAAGCTTATAAAGATGGATTTGAAGCCGAGCGCGCCAAACAAAAACCGGAAGATCTTCTGTATAATTTTTTGATGGTTCAAGTATTCTCACAAAAAAAATAAATATGGGGTTGCCGCAGAATACAATTTTTGTTTCCGGTCCGGTAATTGTGGAAAATGGAAAGGTTCTGCTTATTCGCGCCAAAAAAGACATGGGTGTTTCGGCCTGGCAATTCCCAGGCGGCAAAAAAGAAAAATCTGATGTTGATTTTGAAGCAACTTGCAAACGAGAAGCCAAAGAAGAGCTTAATATCGATCTAAACATAAAAGAGCTGCTTAAAGAAATAACCGTTAATGACAGCGACAAGAAAATCATTTTAATCCATTATTTGGCGGAGAGAATCGGCAACATTCTGCCTGGCCAAGAGGTGCTGGAATGGGGCTGGCACGATATAGACAATCTCCCTCAAAACTCCGCGCCCAACATCTATGAAGTAATTAAAGAGTATAAGAAGAAAGAAACCGAAAAAAAAGAAGTGGATTTTAATAAACGCTAATATCTTTTTATGCACACTCAAAAACTATTTGATTTTGACAACAATATTTATCAAAGCATAAAGCGCGAGCAAAAGCGCCAAGAAGAAGGATTAGAGATGATCCCTTCCGAGAATTTTGTGTCCCCTGCCGTGCTGGAAGCTTTGGGGTCAATTTTAACCAACAAATACGCCGAGGGTTATCCGGGAAAAAGATATTATGGCGGTTGTGAATTTATAGACGAAGTGGAACAGCTGGCCATAGACAGGGCGAAACAAATTTTTGGCGCGGAACATGTAAACGTTCAGCCTTTGTCAGGCGCGCCAGCCAATATTGCCGTGTATTTTGCTCTGCTTAAACCCGGCGACACGGTGCTGGGTATGGACTTGTCGCACGGTGGACATCTTACCCACGGGCATCCGGTAACTTACATGGCCAAAATATATAATTTCGTCCGCTACAAAACCAATGCCGAAGGATTAATTGATTTGGATAATTTACGCCAAATGGCGCTGGAACATAAACCAAAAATAATTTTGGTGGGCTACTCGGCTTATTCGCGCGAAATTGAATATGAAAAAATAAAAGCCATTGCCG
>CAYIHE010000020.1:0-3669 GCA_964363145.1 uncultured Gammaproteobacteria bacterium
CTTCTCTTGTCTCTACTTATTAAACTGGGGATAATTACCACTCAAACCCTCAAAAACAAGAGGCGTATAGCTTATTTTTTAACCATTTGCCTGACCGCTTTACTTCCACCAACCGATGGTGTATCATTAATAGCGATGGCGTTGCCGCTTGCGCTATTATACGAAGGAACAATATTATTAAATAACAAAAAAACATATGTTTGGACTAGGAACTAAAGAAATAATTATTTTGGTCGCTGTCCTTCTTTTGCTTTTCGGCGCAAAGAGGATACCGGTACTTGCCCGCAGTATTGGGGAGGCCTTTAGGCACATCAGGAATGGTTTTTCCGATGATAAAAAAGACCAAACAGATAAAAAAAACTAGGTCGCGTAAAAGGTCGATATTATTAAATAATAAGCAAAGCTTGAAATTACGTCAGGCTTCAAAAAAGAAAATACATTTTCTTTTTATTCACCCTTAGTAATTATAAAAAATTTTATGTTTGGATTAGGAACCAGAGAACTAATCATTTTGGCAGCTATCCTCGTTTTGCTTTTTGGCTCAAAAAAGATCGCGGATCTTGCCCGCAGCGTCGCGGAGGCTGTTAAAATCCTTAGGGGTAGTTTTAAAGATGAAAAAGACAAAACGGATAAAAAAGTTTAAATTGCGTAATCATTTGTTAGCTTAAATATATCTACGGATATATAGATAAACATATTTACTACACTTGCTCGAAAGAGTGTGTAAACACCCTCTTTCCTCACTTCGTTTGTAAATAAACTCATTCGCTCAAAAATATTTAGCTTGCTAAAATATTTTATTCACTCATTTCGATTATGAAAAATTGGGCGCGTATTATTTTGGTATGCTTTGTCTTGATTGGTGGCACGGCGTTTTTTGCATATCAGTTTCTCAATCAATTCAATAGCGCGCTTGATAGTTTAAGCGCTTCGTCTTTCGCGATCGCAAATATACCGCCGATTCTTTTTTCGGACAAAACAAATAAAGAGCAGATCCCAACCTCTAGTCCCCTTGCCTCGCAGGAGCCTGTGGCGGAGGCGGGAGAACCAACCATCTCAACTTCAACTCCAGAAACTATCTCAACCTCTACTCCGGAAACCATATCAACTTCAGCAACATCAACTGATTTGAAACCATCTCTCATTTTTTCAAAAATAAGCAATGTTTATATTGGTTGCGCGTATCAGCTTTCCTTTCAATCATCAACAAGAATAGGTTCGTGGGAAACCGTTCTCGTTGATGCTGGTTCGAAAGATACTGTTGAGTCGGTTGCAAGCGGTTTAGCGAAGGAATACAAAATAGAGTCAAATTCTCAAAGTTTAGATTGGAAAGTCGGAGAAGTTTTTCCAGGTAAATATTACATCAAAGCATCAAATATTAATGGTATCATAAGAAGTAAGCTTTTTACGATAAGAAAGATGCCAAAAGGTATAAGCGCTGACGAAAAAGAAAAAATTTGCAAGGAGTCGGACGATTCACTTTAAGGTTTTTTAGATAAAATGGCGGGCTAAAAAGACCGTTTTTTTGTGTTATAATCCACCGCAATATGGCGATTAATTTATTTGTATGAAAAAAACCTTTTTTATCAGCGCGATATTTTCGCTTTTTTTTCTTTCCGCGCCTGTTTTGGCCGAGGCGGATTTTTGGTCCAGCCGCGAGCTGATTGCGGAGCCGATTATCCGCGTTGGTTTGTATAAAACTAAAGAACCGATTAAATTTGTTTCCGATTTTTCTTATGAAGTTTGGAGCGGTGGTCGTTTGCGCGGCTCCATTGAGGCAGGTGCTACCACTACTTTAAGTTATAAGCAAAGCTTGAAATTACGTCAGGATTCGGAAGAAGAAAATACATTTTCTTCTTCACTCACCCATAGTAATTATAAAAACGGACTTTACTATATAAAAAGCGTCGGTATGGAATTCGGTTCTTTTGATTATTTTCGTTTAGTGCCGTCTGACCCAAGCAATTTTTTTACGTTGGTAAATTATAACCGTCCGGTAAAAGGCCGCGGCCAAATTAATTTTAACGCCTATCGCGGCGTCTTGGAATATCGCTATTCGCCCAAAAGCAAATTGCCATATATAGTAAACGAATTACTATTGGATGCCTATGTGTCTGGAGTTGCCGAAACGCATGATGCCGCGCCGCTGGAATATATTAAAGCTTTAATGGTAGCGGCGCGTTCGTATGCCTACGCGCATATTGGCAAAACTTTGCCCACGGAAAAAAGAATGTTTGATGTTTATCCAAACACGGTTGATCAAATTTATTTGGGATATAATTCGGAATTATATATGCCGCGCGCGGCTAAATCCGCCGCTGACACTGCCGGCCAAATGGTAACTTACAAAGGCGCGCCGGTGATTACGCCATATTTTAGCCATTCCGATGGCAAAACCCGCAGTTGGAAAACCAAAGACCGGCCCTGGCTGAAAAGCGTGCCAGCTGTTTATGACAAAGGTAAAAGAATGTTGGGCCACGGTATTGGCATGAGTAATTATGACGCGCAAAAACGCGCGCAAAAAGACGGCTGGACTTACGATCAAATACTTCAGCACTATTATACAAGCACTACGATTGAGAGGGTGTATTAAGCGGAGCGGGCGTATTATGTTGGGAAGGCGGATTACGATGTTCGTGAAATTTTTTATCTTCCGATGCCAAGTTCAAAATTTCTTGTCTTAATTTATGCGGATCCGCTATATTGCGGAAAGTGAATTTGGGCACGGCGCCGGCAGTTTGCAAAATAATGTTGCCGTAATTAAAAATGGAAGGAATAATGCCGTGCACTTCGGAAGTAACATCCTGAATTTGGTATAAATCCACCTCCGAAACCGTGCGCGCGAACAGAGTTTTTTGTTCAATATCCAGCAGACGATCGTTGGTTACAATCCACAAATCCAAATGAAACTCGGTAAAGTAGGTATAGAAAAACAGAATTATTGATAAATAATAAATACTGGCCAGCAAAACTCCGGCCGCGTAGTAGATTGGGTTTTGCAGATATGTGTTTAAAACATTTACCACTAGCCAATAAACTCCCACAGGCAAAATTGCCAGCAAGATCAAAAAAATAATTATTGGCACAAAAGTTACCCAATGCCTTCTTATCACATACTCCACTTTTTCGTATCCTTTTTTGTTGAAAAGTTTTTGGATGTTCATAAAATATTTATTTTGATTTATGAAATTCGTTTGTCATTCCGAATCCCCGTCGCAGGGGTGAGGAATCTCTGTCTGGTTCGTCAATTGTCATTCCCCGCTTGGGCGGGGTAGGGGTGGGTTGGTCGGTTTTGAAAAAATCAACGAACGTCCAACCCACCCCTGGCCTTGGGGCCTGCCCCGCCCAAGCGGGGAATTACCGACAGAGATCCCTCGTCGGTCGCCTTAGGCAATCTCGCTCGGGATGACAAAATGCTTGTTTTGTAGTTTGAAATAATTAAAAAATATTATTGGTCGTTTGATTAAACCACGAACTGTTCCAAACCGTAATAGTTTGCGACCAGTCTATGTTTCGTAAAATAAACCACGTGCCGAATAATATCATTGCCACGGCAGCCACCACAAAAAATGTGGCCAGAAAACTGGAAAAGGTGTTGGTGCCGGTTAGCACAATATGAAAAAAATTTACCGCGAAAAATATTGCCAGCACGGCCAAAAGTATAAAATA
>CAYIHE010000020.1:3769-13040 GCA_964363145.1 uncultured Gammaproteobacteria bacterium
ATGCGCGTAGGCGGCCGGGGTGGCTTTGCGTCCGCGCGGTGTGCGTTCCAGAAATCCCATTTGCAAAAGAAATGGTTCGTAAATTGTTTCTATTGTATCCATTTCCTCGCTGATAGCCGCGGCCAGCGTGTTTAGCCCGGCCGGGCCGCCATTAAATTTTTCTATAAGTGTTTCCAGCAAACGGCGGTCTATTTCATCCAGCCCAAGATGATCTATGGCCAGCATATTTAACGCCTCATCGGCAATGCTTTTATCTATTTTACCATTGTGCCGCACTTGCGTAAAATCTCGCGCGCGTTTTAGCAAACGATTGGCAATGCGCGGGGTGCGGCGCGAGCGTTCGGCAATCAGTTTGGCCGCTTCCTGATTTATATCTACGCCTAAAATTTTGGCGTTGCGCGTTAAAATAGTTTCAATGTCGCCATGTTCATAAAAATCCAAATGAAAAGTATGGCCAAAGCGATCGCGCAAAGGCGCGGAAATCATTCCAATTTTTGTAGTTGCTCCGATTAAAGTAAATTTGGAGAGTGGCATGCGAATAGTGCGCGCGGCCGGGCCTTTGCCGATAATTATGTCCAGTGAATAATCTTCCAAAGCCGGATATAAAACTTCTTCAATGGTTTTGTTCAGCCGATGTATTTCATCTATAAAAAGAACCTCTCCATTTTGTAAGTTTGATAAAATGGCTGCCAAGTCGCCCACTTTTTCCAGCGCCGGGCCGGACGTAACTTTGATGTTGCTGTTCATTTCGCGCGCGATAATATTGGCCAAAGTGGTTTTGCCCAAGCCCGGGTTGCCGTAGAGTAAAATATGCTCTAACATTTCGCCGCGCTTATTAGCCGCTTCCATTGAAATACCCAAATTTTGTTTTATTTGCGCCTGGCCGATAAAATCCGCCAGTTTTTGCGGACGCAAAGTAACATCCAGCACGGTTTCTTCGGCATCTGCTTCAGGGGTGGTTAGTCTTGGTTGTTCTTCTTGATTGGGAGTTTGCATATATGGGTTAATTATATGATAAAAAACCGACAAAGTCCAACAGAAAAATTTTAAAAAGGTGCTTGCAGTGCACCGCCCTAAACCAGAGTCGCCGAAGCGACTCGGTTCAGGGCTGGTGCACTGTGGATAACTATTTTAGTATGACTTTTTTTCCTTTGTTTAAGGCAAAAAAACAACATTTGGAGCATTGTTTTAAAAATGGTATAATGCTTTTACCTTTATCTTTTTACTACATCTTGTGGTCAAAAAGAATTTATAGTACTATTACTAGTAATAGGGTTTTAAGACATTATTAATCAAATTTAAGTATGCAAAACGCTTTAGCTACAAAAACCTTCGTCTTAGATAGCGACTATAAATATTCTCCCGAGGGCATGCGTTTTGCCCGTTTATTTACCAAAGACGGAGTTTCTCCGTTTGATATGTTTACTTACGAATTGCGTTCTTCGGTTATTCGCGAACCAAACGGCAAAGTTGTGTTTGAAATGAAGGAAGTAGAGGTTCCGCAGTCATGGTCGCAGGTGGCTACCGATATTTTGGCGCAAAAATATTTCCGCAAAGCCGGCGTTCCGCAATATAATGCCGACGGCGCTCCGCAACTAAACGCCGATGGTAGTCCGGTTTTGGGTTCGGAAAATAGTGTTAAGCAAGTAGCCCATCGTTTGGCCGGCACTTGGCGTTATTGGGGAGAAAAATACGGTTATTTTGCCGGCGCCCAAGACGCGCAGATTTTTTATGACGAGTTGGTCTATATGTTAATTTCCCAGCGCGTGGCCCCTAACTCGCCGCAATGGTTTACTACCGGTTTATATTGGGCTTATGGAATTAATGGTCCGGCGCAAGGCCACTATTTTCCTGATCCGGATAATAATGGAGCCGTGATGCGTTCGCCGGACGCGTATTCCAGAAATCAGCCCCATGCTTGCGGTCGTTATGATACAAAACTTTTTACCGAAGAAGGCATTTTGAATTTAGGCGATGTTGTTGAGGATAATAAAACTGGCATAAAAATTTTTGATGGAGAAAAATTTGTCAAAATTTTGGCCGTAAAAAATAATGGCGTAAAAAAATTATTTAGAGCCACATTAAAAAATGGAAACTATATTGAATTCACCGACGATCATTTGATTTTAACTTCAGAAAAGCGGTTAAGTGAAGGAGGAAAATATGATTGGCGAGAACTGCGCGCAATTTTGGGTAATAAGGTACAGCAAGTGGCGTTGGATTATAACGCTAAAAATAATGACGCGGACGAGCTATCCATTGCAAAAGCGGAGTTAGCTGGTTTTGTAGTTGGAGACGGATATTATGGAAAATATGGAAGATACGGCAAGACGACTCTTTTTGGTGTTATCACAATTAATGATGATGAGTACGCGAGAGTTACCGAGATGTTCACAAAAATTTTTGGCAGGTATACTACTGTGACAAAAAAAGCGATTTCTGAAAATTATCGGATTGTCAAGCTGGATTCCAAAGACGTTGATGATTATGTAAATTTGTATGAATTAAAAAATAAATCATTAACAGAAAAAGTTCCGGACATAATCATGCAAGGAAGCAAGGCGGAAAAAACAGCATTTTTACGGGGATTATTTCAAGCAGACGGGTGTGTTAGAAATAGGCATAGCGACGAACGCAACTGTGGCGACATTGTTCTTACTTCAATTTCGGAAGAGTTAATGCACGGTGTTCAGATTCTTTTGTTAGAGCTGGGTATTTATTCAAATTTAAGTCAAAATTCTGAAAAGCGTTTGGATAGACAGCAGAGCTACCAGCTTTCAATATCATATGAATCTGAAAGAAAAAAGTATGCGGAAATCATCGGGTTTATTTCTATGGAGAAAAAGGAAAAACTTGCTAAATTAAATGAGGAAGTTAAAGGAAATGAGAAGCTCCAGTTATCCGAGGTAACGGTAGTGTCGGTAGATTATGTCGGCGAGGAAGAAGTTTTTGATATTCAAACCGAATCGGGAAAATTTTGCGCCAATGGAGTGGTTGTTCATAATTGTTTTATCCAATCAATTAAAGACGATTTGGTGAACGACGGCGGTATTATGGATTTGTGGATACGCGAAGCCAGATTGTTTAAATACGGCAGCGGCACGGGCACTAATTTTTCCAATTTGCGCGGCGCCGGAGAAAAACTTTCCGGCGGCGGCGCCTCTTCTGGTTTAATGAGTTTCTTAAAAATTGGCGACCGCGCCGCCGGCGCCATCAAATCCGGAGGCACGACCCGCCGCGCCGCCAAGATGGTGATTTTAAATATTGACCATCCGGATATAGAAGAGTTTATTGACTGGAAAGTAAAAGAAGAAAAAAAAGTAGCGGCTCTGATTGCCGCGGGGTATGATTCGGCTTATGAAGGCGAAGCGTATCAAACAGTTTCCGGGCAAAACTCAAATAATTCGGTGCGGGTTACTCAAGATTTTTTGGAAGCGGTAGAAAACAACAAAGATTGGAATTTAATCGGGCGCAAAAACGGAGACGTAATAAAAACTTTGCCATCGCGCCAGCTGTGGGACAAAATTGCCGGCGCGGCCTGGGCGTGCGCGGATCCGGGCGTGCAATTTGATACCAATATAAATGAATGGCACACATGTCCCCAGTCCGGACGCATTAATGCCTCTAATCCGTGTTGCATTACAGGCGACACTTTGATAGCGGTGGCCGATGGACGCAATGCTGTGCCAATCAAGGAGCTGGTTGGCCAAGAAGTTCCAGTTTACGCTCATGACCACGCCAAAGGACGCGCGACAATTAGCAGAATGTGGAATATTGGCATTAAGCGGAAAAATGCGCCAATATTTAGAGTAACCTTAGACGACGGTTCATCTTTTCGCGCCACCGATGATCATTTAATAATGTTGCGAAATGGCACGTATAAGAAAGTGAAAGACTTGAAAGAACGGGATTCCTTGATGCCGTTCCACTCTTCAGTTCTCGCTCCAGCGAAGAATCGAACTAAACGCCGATATTATTGGACAGGCGAGGGCTGGAAGGTCCAATTTCGAGCGATTTGGAATTATTTTAATGGCCAGGCGCCAAAAGGCCATCATATTCATCATGCGGATTTTAGCGCCTTGAATGATTCACCGCGAAATTTAACTTTATTGAAAGAGGAGGAACATAATTCGTTGCATAGCGAACGAATGAAAGGAGACAAGAATCCGGCCAGAAGGCTGATGAATGATTTATGGCGACAGCATATTTCACAAGCCGTAAGTGGAGAAAAAAACCCAAATTATAAACACGTATATTCTGAAGAATCGCGAACATTGATGCGCAAAGTCGCGGCTAATCGTTGGTCAAAAAAAAGCGAGCGTGTTAAAACAGGAGTAAGTATTAAAGCGGCTTTAAAGAGAGCGCGCGAAAACGGAACACGCATTGGACGGCCGCTCGCAGATCGATTTGAAAAGTCTTGTCCCGTTTGTCGTCAAACATTTCAAACAATTCGAGAGAAGCAATTATTTTGTTCTTTAGATTGCCGTTACAGTCCGGTTGGCATGGAAATGATCGGCCCGAAAACTTGGAATAAAAATCGCGGACGTTCGTTATCTGAAGCGCATAAGACAAAGTTGAGTGTTAGTGTCTCTGCCGCAAGCGATTCGCAAGTAAAGCGAGAGGCGGCCTTGGTGGCGCATAAAAATCACATACTCCGCGCCGCGCGGCTTCTATTGGATAACAACTTATTGGTATCAATGAATAATTGGGATGAGTGCAGAAAATTAGCTGTTAATTTGGGCGCTTCACGCGTGCCTGCCAGAGCGGTGGTACAAAGATTATTCGCCTCTGAAGAAGATTTGGTTAGTCATGCTCAATTGTATAACCACAAGATAATTTCGGTTGAGTTTGTCGGTAGAGAAGATGTTTATGATGGAACTGTTGATGGCCATCATAATTTTGCTATATTAACAAAAAATGAGCAGTCTTGCGTCTCCGGTCATCAGAATTATTCTGGTATATTCATTCACAATTCAGAGTACATGTTCCTTGATGACACTGCGTGCAATTTGGCTTCCATAAATTTGGGGCATTATTATGATATTGATACTTTAAGTTTTGATGTGGAAGACTTTAAGTACACTACCCGCGCCTGGACTGTTGTTTTGGAGATTAGTATTTTAATGGCGCAATTTCCCAGTCCGGAAATCGCCCAGAATAGTTATTTGTTCCGCACTTTGGGGTTGGGCTATGCCAATATCGGCAGTGTGCTAATGACAGCCGGCATTCCTTATGACTCGCCGGAGGCCATGGCTTTTGCCGGGACAGTTACTGCCCTTATGACCGCCGAGTCTTATTCTGCGTCGGCCGAAATGGCTAAATTTATGGGCCCGTTTGCCGAATATAATAAAAACCGTGAAGACATGCTTCGTGTGATGCGCAATCATCGCCGCGCGGCTTTTAATGTTCACGAGGATGAGTATGAAAATTTGGTTGTTAAACCAATGGGTATAAATCCGGGACATGTGCCAGCGTATTTGCTGGTGGCCGCGCGTGAAAGCTGGAATAATGCTTTGCAAATGGGCGAGCAATATGGCTACCGCAACGCGCAGACAACATTACTCGCGCCAACCGGAACAATTGGTTTGCTAATGGATTGCGCCACCACCGGCGTGGAACCGGATTTTGCTTTGGTAAAGTTTAAAAAGTTGTCCGGCGGCGGTTATTTTAAAATAGTGAACGAATCCGTGCCAGTAGCTCTGCGTGTAATGGGTTACAGTGAAAGCCAAATCAACGATATGATTAACTATTTACGCGGCCATGCCACTTTAAAAAACGCGCCGGAAATTAACCATAAAACTTTGCAAGAAAAAGGATTTGCGGATGATGATTTGGTAAAATTGGAAAAATCTTTGGCCATGGTTTTTGAGCTGGCGTTTGCCTTTAATGTTTGGACTTTGGGCGAGGATTGTCTTGCGCGGCTCGGATTTTCAGCTGAACAATACAATCATCCCAATTTTGATTTGTTATCCGCGCTTGGGTTTAACACTGAGCAGATTGCCGCGGCCAATGAATATGTCTGCGGGGCTATGACCATAGAAGGCGCGCCGCATTTGCGCAAAGAGCATTACGCGGTTTTTGACACAGCCAACAAAAATGGCAAAAAAGGCCAGCGCTATATTCATTATTTGGGTCATATCAGAATGATGGCCGCGGTTCAGCCGTTTTTGTCCGGCGCTATTTCCAAAACCATTAACATGCCAAACGAGGCCACGCTTGATGATGTCAAAACCGCCTATGTGGCTTCTTGGAAATTATGCTTAAAAGCTATGGCTTTATATCGGGATGGCTGTAAGTTATCCCAACCTCTGTCGGCAAAATCTGATAAGAAAAAAACCGAAGATAAAAAAGAGGATGTCTCGCATCCCCTCCTGCCCGAGGAGGGGCGAGGGGTGGTGGGAGCAAAACAAGAAACAAATAAGACGTATAGTTTATCCACCAAAAACGAATCTGTGATAAATCAAGTGGTTGCCGACGGGCAGGCAATTATAAAGTATAATCATGATGGATCAATTCATGGCAGTCGCATTTATGTGCACGGCGAACAGCGCAAATTGCCTTACAAGCGTAGCGGTATTACCATCAAGACAAAAATTGTCGGCCAAACAATATTTTTACGCACCGGAGAATATCCTGATGGAAAGTTGGGCGAAATTTTTATAGATATGCACAAAGAGGGCGCGGCTTTTAGAAGTCTGCTCAACTTATTTGCTATTTCTGTTTCTACCGGCTTGCAATATGGCGTGCCTTTGGAAGAATATGTGGAGAAGTTTACATTTACGCGCTTTGAACCCAGTGGCATTACCGATCATCCCAATGTTAAATTTTGCACATCTATTGTCGATTTCTTGTTTAGAGTTTTGGGCATGGAATATTTGGGACGCACGGATTTTGTGCAGGTAAAACCAGCCGGCATTCAAAAAAATAAAGCTGAACAAATGGAACAGTTGTTGGCCAAATCGGGCGGTCAGGAAGTCATGCCGTTGAATGGTGTAAATGATGAAGTTGATAAAAATAATAAAATTATTCAATCGACTTTGCCCAATATGCCCAAGACGGACTTCGGACTTCAGACTTCAGACCACAATACTTCTGATGCCAGTTCAATGGATAAACAATTATCCGGCATGATGGGAGACGCGCCATCTTGTGGCACTTGCGGACATATCACCATTCGTAATGGCAGTTGCTATAAATGCTTAAATTGCGGGAGTACTACGGGATGCAGTTAAATAAAGCAGAGTAAGGATTGTAAGGCAGATTAAGGCAAGGTAAGGCATCAATTGTTCGGTTGCTTTATTCTGCTTTAATCTGCCTTATTTTGCATATAAAGTGAGAGAAATTAAAATTTATTTTTATTTCCGAGCGTATGTGGAAAATACCGTAGTATTTTGCATTAATTTGCTTTATGAGGATTTACACCAAAACCGGCGATAAAGGCGAAACTTCTTTGTTGGGCGGAAAAAGAGTAAGTAAAAGTTGTTTGGAAATGCAGGTCATCGGCGAGGTAGACGAACTAAACGCCGCGCTGGGGGTGGTTGTAGCTCAATTATCATCCCCTCCTTTCCAAGGAGGGGTAGGCCTGCCCGCTCTGCTTTGCAGAGCGAAGCGGGCGGGGGTGGTTGCCGAGGGTGGCTCTCGGCAGGTCAATCGACGGCAAACCCCCTCTTCGCTCCCCCTTGGTAAGGGGGAGATGACAAATACGTTGGCTCAATTTCTCCAAAACATCCAACGCGATTTATTTAAAATCGGCGCCGAGTTGGCTGGATTACAGATGTCATCAGTGGAGGATGTCCCGCCACAAGGGCGGGATGCTCGATTTTCTAACCAAATCGAAGATTTGGAGAAAATCGGCAAAAAAATAAATAATGATAGAGTCGGCGAGATGGAAAAAATGATTGATGAATTTTGGTCTGAACTCCCTGAATTAAAAAATTTTATTTTACCCGGCGGCAGCGCGGCCGGCGCGCATCTTCATTTGGCGCGAACAATTTGCCGTAGGATAGAGCGGGGGTTGGTCGCTTTTGGTCAAACCACGCCCTTGCTTCGCCCCTCCCCTATAAGGGGAGGGATAGAGGGTGGGGTTTCGTTACGTCCGGAACTGTATATTTATCTAAATCGCCTAAGCGATTTTTTGTTCGCGTCCGCGCGCTGGGTGAATTTTGTCGAGGAACAGGAGGAGATAAAAGTTTAGCCGCGCTTCAATGGACGGTGCGCGGGCAGGGTTTCAGCTGACGTTACCCTGCATGATTTCGCTAAATCACATATTTCGTTAAATCAAAAAAATGCCCCGATGTGATTTGCATCTCGGGGCAGGATGTTAGGTTAGAGGAAAGAAATCCAGACTAGGTTCACCCAAATAAACCATGGTAAGAAGTTAATTATGAGGAGTAAACGGCTAATTTTTCTGATGGCCTCCTCATTTTCTTTTTTACCAACCTCTTCGTTTGGATCCCCCTTAAAAAGCTTCATTGCTTTTCTATGATCTTTTATCACCCATATAGTATAAAGAAGGCCGCTTACCACAAATTAAAATATGGTTCGAGCCGATATTTTTCTCCGGATTCTTTTGCGGTTTTGAGCGGCGCGGCTTCCCCTACTTTTCTATCTGGTGGTCCAGGTGGGAGTCGAACCCACATGCCTTTCGGCGCAGCATTTTAAGTGCTGTGCGTATACCAGTTCCGCCACTGGACCATTATTATACGGATCTGCGCCTTCCGCGATGTGTTGGCGTAAGACTATGACAATTTGGACACAACACTCGCAAATTTTCTAATCTGTTATCGTGCCGATCTCCATTTATATGATCAAGTTCAAGCGGTAAATAACCATCAGGTGTTTGTACCGCCCAGCCGCACTCTTCGCAATGCTTTGGTTTTAAATTCGCGGTAAATAGGCGTTTTTTTAATTTAAAACTTTGGAAGTAGGTGCCTTTGGCAAGAATTTTGTCTAATGGTATGCGCGCTATTCCTATCCCGCGGAGCCCCGCATTCCAACCACGTCCTTTAAAGTGCTTAATATCCAATTTATATTCTGTAAGGTATTTTTTTATCTGTTCATAATTTCCGCCGGCCTCGCGTAATCCTAATTTTGATAATACCTGCCGATAACTGAAACATTCTTTAGCCGCTTTTTTTAATTGTTCCACTGTCCATTTTCTTTTTCTGTTCATATTACTAGCAGTATATCATAACGGCAGAGATATAACAACTGTAATATTTTTGAGTCTACCGACTGCGGTTTAACTAAAACCATAAAAATTTTATCATAA
>CAYIHE010000021.1:0-12506 GCA_964363145.1 uncultured Gammaproteobacteria bacterium
TGGTTTGGATGAATATCGTTTTGCATATTCCCAAGAGCGCTAGATATACGATTGGCGCCAGAATTGAAAATAAATTTCTTTATCTTCTTGAACTCTTACACCTTGCTTACTTTACCGAAAAAGAAAAGAAAGGTCAAAAACTGGTGGAATGTATTTTCGTTTTGGATACTTTAAAATTTCTTATTCAGGTAGTGTGGGAAGGAAAACTGGTCACACATAAACAATACGAAGAAATATCTATAAAATTGGAGGAAGTTGGAAAAATGCTTGGGGGTTGGAAGAAAAGCTTGTCCAATCCGGAAAAGAAAAACCGCGCTATTTAGGCGCGGAAAAGAATGTAGTTTCGCAGACTGGGAAGACGAAAGACGAACTCATTGTCGGAATTCCAATGATTGCCCGGCTTCGCCCAGTTGTTGTTGAGCCAGACCCCGTCCGAATTGCGTTCCAGATTGAAGACGTTCGGATTGCCATCGGGGTCGGAATGTATGGCGCGCCATCCAAATCACTGCCGGCGCAATTCGTCTATACTGGTTGTACAGAACAAAAGGCGGTCGGCTGAATTTTATGCGTGATCGAAAATCACAGAGCGTACCACACCAAGTAATTCTTTTTAGAGACAATCTGAATATCCTCCGCGAAAAGCCTTGGCCGTTCGCGCTCTCAATATGCAAATGCCAGAGTGGTCTCGAACAGCCGTAACCGTTCGATACAACCAAACTGCTTGCAGTATACCAAAACTTGCACGAATTGAAAAATACAAAAGACCAAAGTGACAAAGTGCCCAAGAACCAAAGTGTCCAGAGAGTAAAGATTAAAATTTCAAAGTGTTACTTGCGCAGACTGGGAAGACGAAAGACGAACTCATCGTCGGAAGGCCAACGATAGCCCGGCTCCGCCCAGAAGCTGCGGAGCCAGACCCCGTCCGAATAGCGTCCCAGACTGAAGACGCTCGGAAGGCCACCGGGGCCGGAAATTTGTTTCATAGCAATTCTAAACCATTCACCTAATGGTTGGTTTTTGTAATTCAAGCGCATGTGTGGGCCAACTTCGGGCGGGCATAGCTCCAAACCAACTTCTGCGGCTTTTTTGAAAATTTCATCGGTGGTGGCGCTTTGATTGCCGAAAAGGTCACGAACTTTTAAGCGTACAAGATTGGCTTGCTCGGATTTTTTCTGGGTTTTAAAATCTTTGCTGTTCATCATGAATTTAGCGTAGTCACTAATTTTGAACCCGGCTTTAATCAGTTCTTTTTCTAGTTGTTTGGCATCCTTGCCGCCAATTTCTATAGTCTCACGGCGTATCTTGCTTTCGGGGAATGAAGTGTAGATATGTTCCAGACGGCCAAGTTCTTTAAATATGCCTGGGAACAACGGGCCGATATAGGCTTTGGTATTTTGGTTGACTCCTTCGTAATTCCAGGCGATTTCGTTTGGTTCACAGTCAAAAACAACAGGGGCATCTTCCTTTGGATTTCGTTGTTTGCGCAGTTCTTTGACGCGAGGATCTTGTCCCCCATAGCCAAAGCCTTCTATAGGGCTGTTTATTTCGTAGAGGAAGATAAGGTCGTCTTTGGATAAGGGTTTATTTGCTTTGGTTTTGTTTTCTATTGCTGTAAGCAGTTTCATGTCGCCGGCTTTTTTTTCGTAGGCCTGGCCGTCGGGGAATTCATGCATCTTTTTTTGGACGACGGGAGCGATAAATGGGTCTAGGTTCTGATTTTCAGCAATACCGCGCACTTCGGCAATGGTGTTGCCTTCCATTCTGATGGCGGCGCGTGGGATGGTTGACTTGCTTTGATCGTCTTGCGAATAGTAGACGTAAAAATCACCGCGGGATAATTGGGATTGGGCGACTAATTCTCCGGCTGTACACCAGCCGGTGCCGCGATCTTGAAGAGATTGAACGAGTTGGGTGGCGTCGGAGCCTTTTTGATATTTGACCCATTTGCCGGTGGTGTTGGCGAGGGCTTCGGCCGAGGCTGGGGTGAACTTTTCTATGGCCCAAGCATATAGCTTAGCGAAGTTTTCACTGTCCAAAAGTTTTTTAAATTGGTCCTTTTCGTCTCCTTCCAGATGGTATGGGTCTATTTTTCCTGCGGTTTTTTTACTTATTGCGTCCAAAACACGGGCCAAGGCTTCGTGGTTGAGGTCTGGGAATGTATTTGTGGTGTTGGCGGTACGTTTTGGGAAAACTTTTTTATCTTTATCGTAGGATGAAAGCGAGAGAACATTGCGGATAGCCCAGTATTTGAGCCAGTCGGGATAATCGGCATCTGGTAAAGCTAAATAATCCACCCAGTTATCTAATGAATTTTTTTGTTCTTCAACCAGAGCAACAATTTCCTCCACCAGCTGTTTTTGCTCGTTGGGGAAGTTTTTTAAAATTTTCTCCGCATCTTTGCCGGTTAGTATGGTCTTTACAGCTGTTTGGACATTTTGCTCCAACGAAGCCGGGACTTCAATATCGCCGTGGCCTTGCTCATGGGCAATTCTTTTTTGGCGTTTTATATATTGTTCGGTCGCAGTGGCGGCGTCTATTATGTTTTCCCGATGTAGAATTATTTTGATTGCCTCCAGGCCTCGCTCGCGCTCGGCCGGGTCTTGGCGGTCGGTGATTTCTTTGAAACGGTCCAGATAATTTTGGATACGAGAAGACGGGTCTTGGGGGACTTTTTCGCCGGTGCGGGCTACGGTGCGTTCGGCTTGCTTTTTGACTTCGGGAGCGTTGTGCAGGTCGTATTTTTTCTTGAGGAAAGAGTGGTTTTCCATACAGCAGTTATATTGCATTGTATTATGTTGGTTATTGTAATATAAGGCAGAAAATTATTCAAGGTTTGCGGTTGGTCATTTTGACCCGATGTTTATTCTATGTTACTCTAACAATAGAAAAAATTATTTTAGATAAATTATCATCTTATGTTTCAGCCGGAAAAAAATGAAATTACTCTTTTTGAAGGCCGGCATATTCGCCGTCATTATGATGAAAAAACCGAGACATGGTATTTTTCCGTGGTTGATATTATCGCCATTTTAACGGAGCAGTATGATCACAAAAAAGCTAAAAGCTATTGGACAACGCTAAAAAATCGTTTAAAAGACGAGGGAAGCGAGGTGGTCACAAAATGTGACCAACTGAAAATGACGGCATCTGACGGAAAGAAATACCTCACTGATGCAGCTAACCCAGAAACAATTTTACGCCTTATTCAATCTGTTCCAAGTCCTAAGGCCGAACCGATAAAATGCTGGTTAGCTAAAGTCGGTTATGAAAGAATACAAGAAATTGCCGACCCCGAAAAATCGCTTAATAGGGGCCGAGAAAATTGGAAGCGGCTGGGCAGAAGTCAAAAATGGATTCAACAAAGAATGATGGGGCAAGAAACGAGAAATAAACTGACCGATTACTGGAGTGGCCATGCCATAACTAAAGCCGAAGAGTTTGCTGTTCTTACCAACATTATTCATCAGGAGTGGAGTGAAAAAAGCGTCGGCCAGCATAAAAAACTTAAGGGTTTAAAGAATCAAAATTTACGCGATCACATGACAGAAGCGGAGTTGATTTTTACGGCCTTGGCAGAATTATCCACGCGCGAAATTGCGGCTGGCATAAACGCCACAGGCTTAGAACAGAATACGTTGGCTAGTAAAAAAGGTGGTGGTGTAGCCAAAAGAGCGCGGCAAGATTATGAATTGGAAACAGGGAAAAATGTCGTGAGCGGTGATAATTTTTTGCCGTCCAGAGAAATAAAGCGTCTTCGTATGCGTAAGAAAAAAAACACTTAGAGCATGGCAAAGATTGACAATTGATAATTTTTGTAGTATCCTTAACCTTTGAAACTTATAACTTCATATATATAGGCTAAACCGCATATATTCTCATTCGCTCGAAAATGCTTTGGCAAACCAAACATTTTACTCACTCATTTCAAATATATTAAGATATAATTACAGCTCGCTCGGAAAAGTTCACAAGCGACCTTTTCTCTCACTTCACTATAATTATGAAAACCCTCGTCATCGTAGAATCACCTACCAAAGCCAAAACAATTTCCAAATTTTTGGGGAGAAACTTTATTGTAAAGTCTTCTTTTGGCCATGTGCGCGATTTACCGAAAAGCAAACTGGGGGTGGATGTGGAACACAATTTTGAGCCACACTATATAGTAAGCCGCGACAAAACCAAAATTGCCAAAGAATTAAAAGAGGCGGCCAAAAAATCCGACGCCATTTTATTCGCTACTGACGAGGACCGGGAGGGAGAAGCGATTTCCTGGCACTTGGCTAATATTTTAAAAATTGAACCGACCGAGGCCAAACGCATTGTTTTCCACGAAATTACCAAGACTGCCATCATGCACGCTTTAGAAAATCCGCGACCGCTCGATTTAAAAATGGTGGACGCCCAGCAAGCGCGCCGCGTGCTGGATCGCTTGGTAGGCTACGAACTTTCGCCTTTTTTATGGCGCAAAGTGGCCAGAGGATTGTCCGCCGGCCGTGTGCAATCCGTGGCCGTACGTTTGGTTGTGGAGCGCGAAAGAGAAATCAAAGCGTTTAATTCTGAAGAATACTGGGGCATAGATGGTTTGTTCTGTCATTCTGACGCCAAAATGAAATCGGCCAACCCACCCCTACCCGTCGACCGCCTCCCGACAGTGAGTCGGGATCCTCGATTCTCGAGAATCGGGACAAGCGGGGAATTACCGACGGAAGACAATTGCTTTCCAGCCAAGTTATATTCAATACCAGACCCCGGTACTAGAGCCGCACAAACAGCTCAGTACGGGGCAGGCAAAAAACTGGACAAGCTGGATATTAAAGATAAAAATCAAACGGATAAAATCCTGGCTGATTTGCAAAGCGCCACTTACAAAGTAACCGGCGTTGAAGAGAAAAAAACCAAACGCCTGCCATCACCTCCGTTTATCACTTCCACTTTACAGCAAGACGCCAACAACCAACTTGGATTTTCCGCCAAACAAACCATGCGTTTGGCGCAACAATTATACGAAGGCGTAGAATTGGGCGAAGAAGGGTCGGTAGGTTTAATCACCTACATGCGCACCGACTCGGTAAATCTTTCCGAAAAATTTTTACAAGAAGCAAAGGAATTAATTGGCAATAATTTTGGCAAAAACTACCAATTGTCCGCGCCAAGACTTTACACCAACAAAAGTAAAAACGCGCAGGAAGCGCACGAAGCCGTGCGCCCCACCGAGGTGGCGCGCATGCCGGCCAGCGTGGAAAAATATTTGGACAGAAATCAATTTAGATTATATGACTTAATCTGGCGCCGTTCCGTAGCCACCCAAATGGCGGCGGCGGAATTAAACGCCACAGCCATAGACGTGGCCAGCGATAACAACTACAAATTTAAAGCCAACGGCCAAGTGATAATTTTTGACGGCTTTTTAAAATTATATCCGGACAAGGCCAAAGAAAATCTTCTGCCAAAACTGGCGGAAAATACAGGCTTAACCTGCGCCGAGTTAAAACCGGAACAACATTTTACCGAACCGCCAGCCCGCTACTCGGATGCTACTTTGATTAAAGCTCTTGAAAATTATGGCATTGGCCGTCCGTCCACCTTTGCCCCAACAATTAACACTATTGAAGAGCGCGGTTACATAGAACGCGATGATAGAAAAAGGTTCGCGCCAAAAGATATTGCTTATATTGTTAATGATCTGCTGGTTGAACATTTTCCGCATGTGGTGGACTACAAATTTACCGCGGAAATGGAAAATGATCTGGACGAAATCGCGCGCGGCAAAAAAGAATGGCGGCCTGTAATCGCAAATTTCTGGGGCCCATTCAAAGAAAATTTGGATAAAAAAGAAATAGAAATTTCTAAAGCCGAACTGACCGAAGAAAAAACCGATGAAAAATGCGAAAAATGCGGTTCGGATATGATTATAAAAACCGGCCGGTTTGGAAAATTTCTGGCCTGCACGAATTATCCGGAATGTAAAAATACCAAATCTTTGAATCCGGAAGAGGCCAAACAACAACAAGCCGTAGAAGCCAGCAATGAAAAATGCGAGAAATGCGGCGAGGCGATGATTTTACGTCATGGCCGATTTGGCCAGTTTTTGGGCTGTTCAGGTTATCCAAAATGTAAAAATATCAAAGGCATAGATATAAAAATGAATCTTAAATGCCCAAAATGCGGCACCGGCGATATTGTGCAAAGACGCAGTAAAAAACGCGGTAAACTATTTTATGGATGCAACCGCTATCCGGAATGCGACTTCGCCATGTGGGAAAAACCAACCGGCGAATTCTGCCCGGAGTGCAAACAGCCGCTCGTCTTCGCGCCAAAAGGAGTTATCAAGTGCAGTAATAAAGAATGCGCTTACAAAAAAGAACCGGCAGAGGCTCCGGAATCAGCACCTGAAGAAAATAAAGAAGAATAAAAAAATATCAGACATTGAATCTGGCATTTTTTTATTGTGTCCTCGGTGCGAATCGAACGCGCATTACCAGCTTCGGAGGCTAGTGTCCTATCCATTGAACGACGAGGACATGATATTAAATCAATCGCCGAATCCTTCTTAATAGATTATATAGCTTATATTTTTTATTATCAATTATAATATCCCAAGTACCGGCAGATTGCTGTGGAGTACCACCAAATCCCAGTTTAAACCGAGTAACTCCCGCATACTGATGGTGTAAGTCGTACTTGTAGCTGTCATTCCCAACTTGATTGGGAATCCAGGGTACATTTGAATTGTCTGGATTCCCGCTTACGGCGGGAATGACAACCGACGGGCCTGATTGCAAACAAGGAGCGACGCCAAAAAAATCATACCGCTCACATCCCAAACTCTTCCCCAATTTTATTCCTTCCCACTGCAACAAATAAGGCGCCATTAAATTTCTATGCTCATAATCCGAAGCGCCGTATAAATAAGTAAACGTATTGCCAAACTTGGTAAATACCGCCATGGCAACCGGAATATTATTAAAATACGCTGTCATCTGAAAAATCATCGGCGACTCTAAAACTTTTTCGTAATGTTTTTTGTGATGCAAACTAAACCTGTCGCGACTGCCGGTTTTATTCATTAAATCCCAAAATACTTCCGGGGTTTTTTCCTGACTTATTTTTAAATCCTTTTTCTCCGCCAGATGAATATTATATCTTGTTTTTTGATGCATGCCGGCGAGGATTTCTTCCTCTGATTTTTTTAAGTCTAGGATTAGCGTGGCAGAGGGGTTGATATCTTGTGATTTAAGAATTAAGATTTTAGATTTAAGATTTATTGAATCCGGCTCGATTCTGAAAAATATAATATTTTTTTGTTTTAAATAATTTGTAATCGTTTCGTAAATTCTCAAATCTTCATTCTTAAATCTTAAATTAATTGCTGGCCCTTTAGGACAAGCGACGTACTGCCAGCCAAAAATAACCGGCTGATAAACAACCTGCGCTTGCGCCAAAATTTCTTCCCCTTCTATCACCGCCAGCCGTTCCACCCGCTTGCCTTCGGCTAACAAAATATCGCCCCACTCCCACGATTGGGTGAACGAGCTACCGTTGACGGCGGCCCAGTCATTCCACTGTTTTTTGTCTTGGATAAGTTTGATTTCCATTTACACTACCTTCCCGGGTTTTCTTTCAGGAATTTCTGATACAATTCATTTTTGAAATAACCCTTATACTCTTCTTGCCTCCGCCTCTGATCACCTTTAAACAACCCTTTAATTTCAGCGCCCAACAAAAATTTACGCGTGTCATTTTGCTTTAATCCATATTTTTTTGAAAAAAACGCTTCTATTTCTTTTACCAGCCCATCAATCCCCCGGCCTCTCTCCTTTAACATTTCACCGGTATCTTCTAAGATATTTTTTGAAGCGGCAACCCGTTCATGAATTGGAACCAAAACCTGCTCTTTCGGCCCATACCAATCTTCCTCGCCATAAAATTGTTTTACGGCGCCGGCTTTTTCTTCTTCTTCGGCTGATTTTTTCAAGACGCTCCGCGCTTCCGCCGAAAGACCTTCTTTGTTCACCGGTGTTTTAGCTCTGACGCCGGCCAGGTTTTTTCTAATGTTTTCTTCATCGTCTTCGCTTTCCGCGTTTTTTCTGGCAATATTTAAAGCGCGAAATAAGGATTTCAATTCTTTAGCCGTCGATGAAAAAGCGAATAGAGGCGGACGGCTTACGGCAATCAAAGCGTGCGGCTTGCCTTCGGTAAATTTCGGATCAAATTTTTTATAGGCCTCCACATACGCGGCTTGGGCTTGTTTAAAAATCTGATGCGTGTCCATTTCCTCGCTCGCGTCTCGTTGGGCTTTGAACTCATCCGATATTCTTTTGACTTTAACTCTTGCTTCCGCCTGCCAACCGCTTGTATTATACTCTTGTTTGGAGGGCAAGGACTCGACCAGCGCGGCCAATTCTTTTTTGCCCATGCCATTCTCTATCAAATATTTTAATAATACCGCAGCAAAGGCATCTTTAGAGGCGTCTTCTTTATTTAGCGCGTAATGAACCGCGTCTCCTTCCAGCATCAGCTGTTTAAAGGTTGCGGAATCTTGTTCCAAAAAAAGTTCAACAGTTTTTTTAATGTATTTGTCATTCTTGTGAGCTTCTAAATTTTCGGCCATGCGTTGCGTAGTTTCTTCCGGAATTAATTCGCTGGCCGGTTCTGGATTGGACACGGCTGGAATAACAAGATGCCTTCCCATCTCTGCCGTGCGACGCTTGTTTCCTGCCGCATGCTCCACAAAATCCTGTTCGGTGGGAAGCATAAAAATAAAATCTTCCAATTTGGACCCAAATTCGCCCTGCTGTTTAAAATTCTCTTCCAAATATTTTCGGATAACCGGATCGGCCGCAACTTTTTCTTGAGAAAGAATAAAATTACTCTTTTTTAAAACATGCTCTAAAAATTCATTTTGGGCGCCTGCCCGATGAAATACATCTATAATGTCGTCCAGTTCTTTTTTGGCGTCTTCACTTAAAGCGTCCTCAATTATTTCCAGTGATTCATAATCAGCGCCAGTATTATCAACTGCGGGTTTTGCATTAAATTCGCCCGCAACTTTTGTTCTTTTTCCCGAAACGATTAATTCAGACGATGGCGCGCTATTTATTTCATTCAATGTTTTATCAATATCAGTTAAAGCAGCTACGGTTTCCTGCTCTCTTTTTTTTGCTATGGCTTCCAATCTACCCCTAGTTTTTTTCACTCTGCCTCTAACGCCGGCCATTTCCAACCCTTTTTTAAGACCACTCAACTCTTGCAATGGTTTCTTTTTCGCCTCAAGCTTGGCCAATCTTTCCGCAATGAAATCCTGGCCTGGTTTTGGTGTATCTAACATAAAAATAGATTAATCTTTAATCTTTAATAGCATATCGCATTTTCACCTTTTCTGCAACTTCTGCAATGCCAAAAAAAAACCGACCCACGCCCGCCTAGCAAGCGCCGCGCCCGACATGCCAAGACGGCAGTCGTTGCGGGCGGGAGAACGTTGCGGGCAGGCCTCTCCATTCCCATTTTGGGGTGGGTCTTGCCAAAATCATTATTTTAATGTATAATATCACTCGTCCCGATTCCAATTTTTTGGAATCGCGGATCCTCGATTTTCCGCGAAGAAAATCGGGATAATTCTCAAATTTCCAATATCTAATAATTAATTGTTTACCATATGGGTCTTCCAGGTCATAGACGAACTTCGTCTCACAAACGCCGCCGTTCCGCGCATTTTGCCTTGGCTGAAGCGTCTTTCAACGCTTGCCCAAAATGCAAAAAACCGCTTCGCCCGCATCGTGCCTGCGCCTTTTGCGGCACTTACCGCGGCAAAATGGTGCTTAACGTGGAAAAAAGAAGCGCCCGCGCCGGACGAAAAACTAAATCCAAGTAATCAATTCGTAAACTTCGTATTTTCGTAGTTTTCGTATTTCGTACATAATCTATGTCTAACCGCCATTTGGCCAGAAGCATTGCTATGCAAGCGTTGTTTGAATGGGATTTCCGCGGCCAGCCCGCGGATGTTTTGCCAATTATAGTAGAACGCGATCTGCAAGAATTCGGCCCGGGTCTGGACGAAACCGATTTTGCCAAAAAAATTATAGAAGACGTGCATAAAAATATGCAGGAGATTGACACTCTGATAAGCAAATACGCCCCGCAATGGCCAATAGAACAAATCACAATTATTGACCGCAACATTTTGCGTATTGGCATTTACGAATTAAAATACGACACGGGCGTGCCGCCAAAAGTGGCCATAAACGAAGCCATAGAACTAGCCAAAAATTTTGGCGGGCCATCATCCGGCAAATTTGTCAATGGCGTGCTGGGCGCGATTTATAAAGATATATTAAATACCGAGACTTAATTATCCACACAACGGCCTCACACTCCCCAACCCCTCTCAAGAGTGGAATAGAAAATCCCTCCTGTGAGGAGGGCGAGGGAGGTGTTAGCTACCGAGAGTATAATCGCATCCTTACATTATGTCAAAAAGCATCTTAAGCGTTCCGGAAATAAAAGAAAAAGATTTTCCGGAATTGCAAGAAAAACTTGGAATAAAATTTAAACATCCGGAATATCTGGTGCAAGCTTTCGTGCATCGTTCTTATTTAAACGAGCACCATAAATTTGTTTTGGGACACAATGAGCGCATGGAGTTTTTGGGCGACGCGGTGTTGGAATTAATCGTGACGGAATTTCTTTTTAAAGAATACGGCAACCCGGAAGGCGAACTGACAAATTGGCGCGCCGCGCTGGTCAACGCCAAAATTTTGGCCAGCATAGCATACGAAATCGGCATGGAAAATCATCTTTTTTTAAGCCATGGCGAAGCCAAAGATGCCGGCACCAAAGCCCGAGATTATATAATGGCCAACGCCATCGAGGCATTAATCGGCGCCATTTATTTAGATCAGGGATACGAAATTACCAAGCAATTTATCGCGCGCTGGGTTTTGACCAAATTACCTTATATTCTGGAACACGGATTATATTTAGACGCCAAAAGCCGCTTTCAAGAATCGGCCCAGGAGCTTCTTGGCATCACTCCCACTTACAAAGTTTTGCAAGAAGAAGGACCGGATCATATAAAATCATTTAAAATTGGCGTTTACTTGGGCAAAGATATGGTGGCCGCAGGCGAAGGCACCAGCAAACAAGAAGCGCAGACTGAGGCTGCGGAAAATGCCGTAAAAATCAAAGGATGGAAAGGGCCGAAGGTTAATATAGTGAAGTTATAAATTGTGTATTACACTTATAATTTACTAATGGCTAATAACGAAGTTTATACGGGGTTTACATCAGACCTTATCTGAACGAAAAAGATGCGCAAAGACGTGAAGAGTATCTCAAAACAAGTAAAGGAAAAACAACGTTGCGATTAATGCTTAGAGAATACTTAAAAAAATAAGCGCCGGTAGCTCAGTTGGTAGAGCAGATCCCTCTTAAGGATAAGGTCCTGGGTTCGAGCCCCAGCCGACGCACTAGACAAACTGGTACCATGAACCAATAAGGTTCATGGCCATGCACCCCTGTGGTGCATGGGAGCAGATCCCTCTTAAGGATAAGGTCCTGGGTTCGAGCCCCACGCGACCCACAAAACAAAAAGCTCCCGTAGTTCAACGGATAGAATATCAGGCTTCGAACCTGAAGATAGGGGTTCGATTCCCTTCGGGAGCACATAAAATATCAGACGGAGTTTATCCCGACTTTAGTCGGGAAATCTGATGATGTGGGTTCGATTCCTGCCGAAGGCACAAATATCACTTCTTTATTATTTCAATTAAATTTGACATATATATTGGTTCGGCTAAAATATACTTAAAGTAATAAACAACCTCCAACCAAGGAGACGCCACATGGACAGGCTGACAAAAGGAATGTATAAAAACAGGGAAAAAAATTTGTTTGGCATTCGCGACGGACAGATAAGCCCTAAAAAAACAAAAATAGTCCATAATAGCGGTTGGTATAATAAGCACGGCGAAAAGCTTGGCTCGGGCGATCTTTCTAATGGAGATTTTCGACGCATCTCGCGCGAACTTAAAACCGGCGAAATATTCATCGTCCTTGGCGAAGTCGCGGCTTCCTGGAATTTTACTGACTGTGGCCCAAATAAACAAGCCACAGCTGGTCTAAAAGCAGAAAATCCGGGTATTGATTATGTGGCAGAACATGCCCAATATGTCATTGTCCGAAAAAATATGTACCTGGTTGACCGCCACAACACCTTGAAAACCAAAAGCGAAAAAATCAATGGTCTAAAATTCAAAATCATAAACCCGCAAGCAGTAAAAAACCTGATGACAAGTGGCGTCGTCGGTTAAACCCGTTTAGCGCATTTTATTTCCACGGTCGCCTCAAGCGACCGTTTTTTTATTTCTTTATTTGCCAGTCCAAGATAAAATTGATATAATAATTGAAATAGTCCATATGGGTATTCTTACCATTATTTTAAGCAAACCAGTGCTTATCGGCCTGCATCTGGGCGCCGGCATTGTTGGCATTGACGCGTTTTTGTGGCT
>CAYIHE010000022.1:0-12147 GCA_964363145.1 uncultured Gammaproteobacteria bacterium
TGCTCCGGATAATTGGCGCAGGCAAAATTAAATAAAGGCGTGGACACTAGTCCTATATCCACGATCGCCGCGCCTTCGTCGCTCATTCCACGCATCAATGCTTGCTGAAAAACCGGGCTGGTGGCGCGCATATCTCTGCCTGCCACCGCGGCCTGGCCTGGTTTTAACAAATTATGATTGCGTAAAAAAACAACAAATGCCCGGCCTAAACGATAAGCTAATTCCGGCGACAATTCCGTGGCGGCCAACCCACGAATATCATAAGCTTTAAATATGTTTTTTGCTATTTTCATACTGTCCTTTTTACTTAAAATATTTTAAGCCTCTTTTTTTTCACCAGCTTCAAGATACTTGCGGATTATCCCCGGCGTTGCGCCGATTGAAGACATATACTCGCGCACTGACTGGACCACAGTAGATTTCACCCCTTCTTTTTCCAATTTCTTTAGTTCTTCCTTCAATTTATCTTCAACTTCCGCTTTCTTTTCTTCAGAAATATCTTTTGCGGAACGAGTTTTCTCCAAAGTAAAAAATGCCGTATTGTGTTTAATATTTTCCACCCTATAATCCCTATATAAGCCAAACAAATCAATCCCAGTCTCTTGGCGTATCTTTCTTTCCGCTGACAATGCCCCGAACTCTGCATCACGCTCCATAATCCGCCTTGGCAACATCAATATGTCCTCTATGGTAATGCCGGCGGAAACTTCGATAGCTGGTATGGCAGGCATTTCTTTTTCAAAATCTATCTTGTCTTGATTTTCTTGAACAATGTCCCGTAGTTTTTTTCTGAACTGATTATCATCTAACTTTTCTTCTAAACTTTTTAAACCAGCCAATTTGCTAATAACTTTCAACTCTTCGACAAGAGAAACCGTGTTCCACTGCGCCAATCTATTATTTTTATTTCTGTACCACTCTTCCGCCCCATAAAAATCTTTTATTTTATGAAGTTGAGGATCATGATCTTGCTGTGCATGCCGTAATTCATGTAATAATACATGGACATCACAAAAATTGCCGGCCACCCTCTGTAAAACAATTTCATTTTCATATGAATGATGCACACCAGCATTTCCATGTCCGCTTCCTTGAGAAACATAAACCGGAATGTTCTTTGGGTTAAACCGCTCTAAAATATCAATCTCTTTTGTTTCTTTTCCTGGAGCTCGCAGTATAAAAGATCTCAGCCGTCGCGCTAATTCAGGTTTATTTTCTTTATTTAAACCAATATGCTGGCTAGACCCTGTATCTAGATCATATTGATATGAACACGCTTCTTTTCCATCCGCGTCATACATTTTGCCATGTTGCCGCAAAACTATACGGCCGTCCAAATCGACCGTTTCAATTCTCTCTCCCGACCGCAATTCGGACTGAATAAAAAAACCAAAACGATAACGATTTTCTGTGGGCAAATACTCTTGCGCAAGAGTAACGTCGGTATCAATTCCATCGCGTCGCACTTTCAACACCATAGGCTGGTCCGCCTTTTTACGAGCATGCTCAAACCAGTCTTTAAATATAGTGGCGGGCTCCCCATCAAGGCTTAAAATTTCGTCTCCCGGCTTCAGACCAGCTTTTTCTGCTGGCAAACCAGCTGTAACCTCCAATATAAGATACACGCTGCGAGGTCTTTCTGGGTGTGGTTCGTGTTCGATGGTTGTTGCTTCTTGAAGAGGAGGCGTGGAACTCACAACTTCTGGATCAAATTGACCTGATTCAGACATATTTTTAATGATAAAAACTGATTGACTTAAAGGCCGATTTAAGTATATAATACAACCAAATAAACAGCAACAAGCAAGGTAAAGCTTGTAAGGCAGATTAATGCAGAATAAGGCATATACCTGCCAATACTTTACTTTGCCCTACTCTGCTTTATTCTGCATTAATCTGCTTTTGTATGAACATCATCGACCGTTTTTCCACCCATTTGCGCGAAGTGCTGGTGCGCGGAATTCACCTGGCCAGCGAATGGCAAAATTGCTCGGTAGAACCGGCGCATCTTTTGCTGGCTCTGTTTATGCAAAAAGGTTCCGTAGCCAATGAAATTTTAACCCGCCAAAATATCAATATAAAAAACATGGAAAAAGCCCTGCTCTCGCGGCCTGCCTCGTCCGCGCCGCGCGTGACGCAAAATCACATCGCTCTTTTTTCCGCTGACGCCAAAATTGCTTTGGAAAAAGCTCTGACTATCGCCCAAAAAAATGAACACAATTATTTAGGCACCGAACACCTGCTGGCCGCTTTGCTCGACATAAACGATCCGGCGCTAGAACAAATTTTTGTAAAAAATAATTTAAAAAAAGAACAATTCAAAAACCAATTAAAAATTGTCCTGGCTAACGCGACGCAATTTCCGAGAGCCACCGAAATGCCAGCGGTTTTAGATCGTTTGCAAGACACTTTGTCGGACGATTTATTTATGCCATCGCCAGCGCCATGGGAAACCAAAAAAAACAAAACAAACTCCCCGGCGAGAAAAGAAACCGCGCTGGATTATTTTGCCGCTCATCTTACGGATCCGCAAATTCAATCCGGCCTGGATCCGGTTATCGGCCGAGACAAAGAAATAGAACGGCTGATGCAAATTCTTTGCCGCCGAACCAAAAATAATCCTGTTTTGCTTGGCGATCCGGGCGTTGGCAAAACTGCAATTGTGGAAGGCCTAGCCAAAAAAATTGCCGCCGGCGAAGTACCTGATATTTTACTCAACAAAAAAATCTACGCTTTAGATATGGGACTGCTGATTGCCGGCACCACTTATCGCGGCGAATTTGAAGGGCGTCTGCGCCAAATTATAGAAGAAACCAGCGCCAATCCGGATATTATTTTATTCATAGATGAACTGCATAATATTTCCGGAGCCGGTTCCAACCAAGGCACTATGGACGCGGCCAATATCTTAAAACCTGTTCTAGCGCGCGGGCAAGTGCGCTGTATCGGCGCAACCACGCCGGCCGAGTTTAAAAAATATATAGAAAGCGACGCGGCTTTGGAACGCCGGTTCCAATCGATTTACGTCAAAGAATCATCCGCGGAAGATTCCATAAAAATTCTCACCGGCATCAAATCTAACTACGAAAAATACCACAACTTAAAAATTACGGATAAAGCTATTGCCCAGGCCGTGCGTTTGGCCGACCGGTATATCACCAACAAATTTTTGCCGGATAAAGCCATAGATCTGCTGGATGAAACCGCGGCCGCCAAACGATTAAAAACCAAGCCGGACGCAATGCAATTCAAATTATGGCAGCTGCAGCAAAATCTGGACGAAATAATTTCCGCCAAAGAAGAATCCGCCAGCCAGGATAATTTTGAAGAAGCTGTGCGCATGAAAGAAGCGGAAAAAATTATACAGCAAGAAATCGCCGGACTAAAAAATAAAATCTCCGACAAAACCAAATCCCCTACTATCTCTCTCACCGAAAAAGACATTACCGAACAACTGGCAAAAATCATTTCAACGCCGGTAGATGAATTACTGATCAGTGAAAAAAGCCATCTGGCTGATTTGGAAGCAAAACTGCAAAAACAAATTATCGGCCAAGAAGAGGCAACGCGCGAAGTGGCGCAAATTATCCGCCAAGCCCAGCTGGAGCTTTCCAGCCCCAACCGCCCATTGGCTTCGTTTTTGTTCGTTGGCGAAAGCGGTGTGGGCAAAACTGAATTGGCCAAAATTTTAGCCGCGGCTCTTTATCCCAATCAAAACGCGCTTATTCATCTAAACATGAGCGAATACAACGAAAGTTTTGGCGTATCCAAACTGCTCGGCTCTCCAGCAGGTTATGTTGGCTACAAAGAAAGCAACCAATTTACCGACCGCGTAAAAATCAACCCATACTGCGTAATTTTATTTGACGAAATAGATAAAGCGCACAAAGACGTTACCAAATTATTATTGCAGATGCTGGAAAACGGAGAAATTTCCGACTCCACGGGTAAAAAAGTATCACTTAAACACGCGGTGATAATTTTAACCACTTCGCTTGGCGCGGATGAATTAAGAAAAGGCCAGATTGGGTTTGGAGGAGCGCCTGTCATTGCGAGGAGCCATAGCGACGCGGCAATCCCAATGATTGGTAGTGCTAACAGTGGGATTGCCGCGTCAGCCGATGCGAATCGGCCTCCTCGCAATGACATTAAAAAGCGTGTCACAGAAAAACTAAAAGAATACTTTTCTCCGGAAATCATCAACCGACTGGATCAAATTTGTCTTTTCCGCAATCTCTCCGCGGAAGATTTAACCAAAATAGCGGCCTTGGAAATAAATGAATTCAACCAGCGGCTAAAACGCTACCGCACCGCGGTCCAAGCCGAAGAAAAAATCCTGGATTGGTTTGTCCAACAATTGCCGGAAAAAAACAGCGCGCGCGAAGTGCGCCGAGCCATTCGCGGGCAAGTGGAAAAAATTATGGCGGAAATAATTATGCAAAATAAAACCAAATCGCGCCACACGCTTATTTTACAGGAAAATAAACTAAGTGTTCGTTGAGGTGTGTCATCCCCTCCTTGGAAAGGAGGGGATGACAAGACAACTAAAAACTTTATTTTATGCCGGAGGGATCAGATGATTCAAAAAACTTTATGGATCCTGGCCAGAAAGAAACTCCCGACAACATCGGCAATCTTTTGGCTAAAGAAAGAGCCCTGTCTGCCGGCGCGGCAAGAACCAAGTCAACTGAAGATAATTTTCAAGCCTACACAGAAAACAACTACGCCGGAAAGCCGGAAAATGATAATGAAGAAGAAGGCGAGGACTCTCAAGCCGCCGCTGACAATTTTGCTATGGCGCCGGCTAATGATAACGCTCAAAACAATGCGGAACAAGAACAAAAAACAAATATGGCCGCCGCTATTGCCAGCGATATGGCGCAAAAAAAAGCCGCGCGCAGAAAAATTGGCATGCGAAGAAATGTCATAGACAAACGAATGGCCGAGCTGGAAAAAGACTTGGAAAATATTCGCCGGCCCAAAGGCGGCTTTACTTCTTTTCTAAAATTAAACCCATTTGACATGCTAGATTTGGTGATGCCGTCGCTAAACAGCAAAATCAATAACGCTTCCAATTCCGTAAAAAATGCCCGCGGCGCCGCCAAAATCCGGGCAATTGAATCGGCCGTGGCGGCCTTAAAAATTTTAATGATTACTTTACTCATGGCCTACGTGCCGGCCAGCGTGATTGACGCCATCTTTAAGTGGTTTGGTCTGGCTCTAAAAACTAGATACTTAGGGCCATTTTTCTTTGTGCCGCTTATTATTTTAATTATTTTAATCCCTCTGCTTGTGCCAATGCTTGCTGTAATGTATGGCATCGTTAAAATTGGCAATCTTACTTCGGAAATCAAAGCTGTGCGCAAGCGCATCAAAAAAACTTTGGCTAACCTAGAAAAAGAATTGGACAATGAAAAGAAAAAGATGGATCTAAGAAAACAGCGGCAAGATCTGACTGCGCAAGAACAAGCAGTGCAAAATTCTCCGCTTCCGACCGCGCCAATGCCCACGGCCGCAAAAGCGCCTCCTCTCCAACCTCCACAAAAACTGGCGGCATAGATACAATTTGGCTGATTTTATGGTATAATATATTTTGTCATTGCGAGTACCCATCGGGGCATAACCTCCGCGAAGCAATCCCAGAGTTTAGCAGATAACCACGAGATTGCCGCGTCGCTACGGCTCCTCGCAATGACAACTGGTAATTTAATCTATGTCTCCACTCAAAAAAATCTCGCTAATAATCGCTTTCCTCGCTGTCTCCGGCCTCATCGGCTACGGTCTTTATTATATTTTTACCCGTCCGGTTGTTCCAGCCCAAAAACCTCCGGCCGTTACCTTGCCAACCGGACAACTGCCTTCAGCTGGCGAACGTCCAGCCACCACCAGCGTTACCGGCGAACCAACTGGCGGAGAATTGCTTCCAATTGCCGGCATAATCCAACCTACCACGCCTTCTTTTTATAAACCAGTTGCCGTCAACCGCATTGTCTCAAACATGGTTACCAGTCCTTCACTAAACGGAAAAGGAGATTTTCGCTATTACAACGCCTCAAATGGAAAATTTTACAAAATAATGCCGGATGGAAGCGTAAAAGTTTTATCCGATCAAGTATTTTTTAGCGCGCAAAAAGTTACCTGGGCCGCCAATCAAGACAAAGCGGTAATAGAATATCCGGACAGCTCAAAAATAATTTACGATTTTGCCAACAAAAAACAAGTTACACTCCCCAAACACTGGCAAGACTTTTCTTTTTCCGCGGACGGCGCGCAAGTGGCTGCCAAAAGCATCGGCCTATCGCCGGAAAATCGCTGGCTGGTTACGGTCAATGACGATGGCACAGGTTCCCGGCTTATTGAGCCGCTTGGCGAGAACGCGGACAAAGTTATTGTCAATTGGTCTCCAAGCCGCCAGGTGGTGGCATTTTCCCAAACCGGCGAACCAATGGGCGCGGAAAGACGCGAGGTGCTTTTTGTGGGCTTAAATGGAGAAAATTTTAAATCCACCATTGTGGAAGGGATGGGTTTTGAACCTAAGTGGTCCACCACCGGCAAAAAACTTCTTTACAACGTATACAGCTCGCGCAGTGATTACAAACCGGAATTATGGCTGGTGGATTCCTATGGCGACAGTATTGGCAACAACCGGCAAACGCTTAAATTAAACACTTGGGCCGACAAATGCTCTTTCAGCGACGACAGCACGCTCTTCTGCGCGGTACCCAGAGATTTGCCGCAAGGCGCGGCCATGGCTAGAGAAATTGCCAGCAATAACTACGACGATTTATACAAAATAGATCTGCGCACCGGACTAAAAACCGCGGTGCCTTTAAATGACAACTATAACATAACAAATTTATCTTACGACCCCACCACCAATAAGGTGATTTTCACCTCGCTAAACCAACAGGGTGTATTTGAGTCCCAACTATAACTGTCATCGCGAGGTCGCCTAAGGCGACCGTGGCGATCCAAATGTTAGAGAGATTGCTTCGTCGCTTCACTCCTCGCAATGACAACAAATACTATGCACAAAAAAATTTACTTTTTACTTTTGATCTTGGTCGGTTTGGGAGGAATATTTTTATTTACGCAAATTAAACGCGCCACTGAAATTAAAATCACCAAAAATCCTATCCCGCTTATTTCCGGCGCCACCCTGCCAATTCCCGACTCTGTGTCCGAACAAATCTACGGCAACCCTGGCGCGCCAATTACCATTACCGAATTTATGGATTTGGGCTGCGCCAAATGCGTGGCTTTGCACTTGACTATCAAGGATTTTGTTTCCAAAAATCCGCTTAAAATTCGCTTGATTTGGAAAGACGCGGTTCAGCCAAAAATATTTGCCAAAGATTTTGCTCTCGCCCATCAATCTGCGTTTTGTGCGGGAAAACAAGATAAATTTTGGGAGTTTTTAGACGCGGCTATTGCCAACAGAAATGATTTGCTGGAACCCGGGCTTAAAAAAATCGCCGAAGATCTGAAATTGGACACAAATAAATGGTGGCAATGCGCGCAAAGCCAGGAAGCCCAGGAAGCCATAAAATCTTCCACGCAAATTGCCAACCAGCTGGGCATAAGATATTTGCCCGCAATTCTTGCCAACAACAAACCAATAAATACCGATGCTGACATAAACATCACAGAAATGCTGGAAGAATTTACTCGCGAATAATTATGTTTTTTACTAAAACAAAAAAAATCGCCGTGATTGTTTCTTTTATTTTGTTTTTTGTGCCGATTTTTTGGAATAGTTACGTGGTGGCGTTTATTGAAGGCGACACTGGAGAAAGAGAGGTTCAAGAAATGATAGATGAGGAAGTATGCAGCAAATGCACCTCGGCTGAAATCTGCATTGCTATACAAACAGGTTCGCAAATAGGACAAAAACAGTGCATACCAAAACCTCTGACGGACGACCCAACCGAAGTAATGCTCTCCGAACTGCAAGCCGAGTTAAGCGCCAGAAAACCCATCCCCCGCATCAGCATCCCCGGTTTAAATTTTAGCAATGTCATGTCTTCCACCGATGACAAATACACCTATTTTCACATTCCTTGGATTCCGGAATTTATTGCCGCATTATATAAATTCGGCATTGCCATAGTAAGTATTGTTGCGGTGGTGGTCATTATTATCCAAGGCCTGCGCGTAGTTGCCTCGGCCGGAGGCGAAGCCAAACAAGCGGCCTACAAAAAAATCCTGCAATCAGTCATCGGACTCGTCATTGCCTGGGGATCTTTTGCTATTCTATATAATGTCAACCCAAGTTTGGTTAAATTTAACGCGTTGAAAGTGAGGATAGTGGAAAGGCAAGAATTACCTGAACCGCATCTTGATGAGAACGAAGCGGATTTGCTCAACGAACAGAATGCCGGCAAAACAATCCCGGACGTTCCTGGCGCATGTAAATCAGATTTGTCTTTGGCTCAAAAAGATCGACTAGTCGGTATAAATACTTCTCTTTTTGGAAAACTTGACTCTCTAACAACAGCTGTCCGTCAACCAAAATCAATCAAAAGAATTGTGATTCACAACGGAGGATGGGATGCAAAAGGAAACAATGACACATGGTTGAATAATTGGTATTTTCCTGGAACAGACAAAAAAACGGGAAAACCAAAAAAACCTAAAAAAGGCGGGGCTCATTATAGCATAGAGCGAAACGGACTTGTTTTTCAACATGTCGGTGAACTATGCAAAATTAACCATGCAGAAAATTCAAATGCCAATGGAATAGGAATTGAACTTAATATCACCTCTGATGAAGGCGCGCGAGGAAAAGGCACGCCTTGCAACTACCTTGAAGGTGCAACTAAAGAGCGAGTTTTTAAGGCCTGCACCCCAACTAACGAACAATACGCTTCTTTGTCCCTTCTAATTAGCGACATATTAAAGAGGTACGGTTTGTCAAGAAACAGCGACACTATTTTAGGGCATTGCGAATCAGCTAAAAATCCTTCAAGCCATGGAGATCCTCGGGCATTTGACTGGGAAAAAATAGGCCTAAACAACGCCGAAAAAAAGAGCCGCACAACAAATACGGCCTGTAGTTACTACCTGCCTTTATAAAATATTTTTGTGTCTACCGCCAAAACAATTTTCTCCTGCTCCCACTGCGATGCCCAATACATAAAACAAGCGGACCGATGTTGGGAATGCGGCAAAAAAGGCACTGTTATTTCTCTTGATTTACCCGAAAATAAACAAAGTCCCGCCGAAACGGGACTCCTACATGGACATATTACCACGCGACCAAAAGGTCACGAAAAGTAAATTTTATTGCGCTGTTAGGCGCGGTTGATTTGTTTGCGTCGAATTCGCTCCAACACCTTGTTGCCAAGCGACAGCAGAGCTTCCCTGATCTGGGATTCGGCTTCCATCTCGGCCGCCCTGATCAGCATCAGATAGCGTGGCAACTGCTTGTCCCTCGTTGGATTGGCGAACTGCTTGGTCTGCCCCATGCTCTTCACCTCCCAAGCGATCGGTTTGCGGCCCATCCGCAGTACCGCCGCTTAACTGGCCAATAGCATACCATATCCTATCCAACGTTGCAAGATAGGCCTCGTTTTTCTTCTCTGCTTGTCCCGCAAAATCTTTCCGTTTCAAACAACTTGTCCTCACAAGATTGCTCCATAGACGACGGCGGCGCTCTCCTTGGCTATTACCAATTTCCGCCACCAAAACCCCGCTAATCACGAAGAGCTGAAAAACAAATGGGTACTTTTCACAACTCATTTTTTCACAATCATACGTCAAAACAAGTGGTGGTTCTAGCTTGATTACTTGTCGCTCACTCATCGACTATCTCCTAGGCAAGCAGAAAAACCCGACGCCTTATCTTACCTCAAAATTAAATTAATGTCAACCCTGTACCAGGTCGCCTAAGGCGACCGGTACAGGGCATGCCCAGAACTATTCCAAATGAAAAGTCTTCTCCAAATCTTCAATTTTAGCCAGCATTTCCGGATATTTTGCAATATTAGCCGCTACCATCTGCGCGGCTTGGCGCGCTTTTTTGATTAACTCAAAATCGGTTAATTTTGCCAATCGCAAACCCATTTCTCCGCTCTGCTCGGTGCCATAAACTTCGCCAGGCCCGCGCATGGCCAAATCTTTTTCGGCCAATTTAAAACCGTCGTTTGTTTGTTCAAAATAATTAAACCTTTCTTTGGCTTTTGTTGAATTGGAATTGGAAAATAAAATACAATATGATTGATGAACAGACCTGCCCACCCGGCCGCGAAACTGATGCAGTTGAGCCAAACCAAAACTTTCCGCTCCTTCAATCATCATCACGCTGGCGTTGGGAATATCCACCCCAACTTCTATTACCGAGGTGGTGACGAGCAAATCAATTTTGCCGTTTTTAAAATTAGACATTGTCTCCTCTTTTTCCAGAGGTTTTAATTTTCCATGCAAATACCCAACGCGTAAATCAGTAAATATTTTCTTGGAAAGTTTTTCATACTCTGACATTACGGATTTTTTACTGTTAGCGTTGTCATCCTGAGTGTTAACGAAGGATCTCTGTCTTAACTCGCCGACGGACAGAGATTCTTCACTGCGCTCTGCTCCGTTCAGAATGACAGTCTCGACTTCTATAAGCGGACAAATCACAAACGCCTGCCTGCCTTGTTTAATCTGCTCACGAATAAACTGATAAGCCTTCTCTCTTTTTATCGGTTCCACAATTTTAGTAATAATTTTTTTGCGTCCGGGTGGCAGTTCGTTGATAATAGAAATATCCAAATCACCATAAATCATCAGCGCCAAAGAGCGCGGAATAGGCGTGGCGGTCATGCTTAAAAAATGAACGCCTTTGCCTTTTTCTTTGATTGTCTTTCTTTGTTCAACTCCAAACCGATGCTGTTCATCAACAATTACAAGCCCGAGTTTTTTATACTTAACTCCTTCAGAAAATAAGGCGTGGGTACCAACCACAATATTTAATTTTCCGCTGCTAACTTCCGCAACAATGGCTTTTTTTGTCATTGCGAGCGAAGCGTGGCAATCCCCTTGATTTTTGTTAGCACTAGCATTTGATGGGATTGCTTCGTCGCTTCTCTCCTCGCAATGACAAACATCCGCACGACTCCCAGTCAACAACCCAACAGTTACATTTAAACCTTCAAACAACTTAACCAATGAACCATAGTGCTGTTGCGCTAATATCTCCGTGGGCGCCATCAACGCCGACTGATAGCCGTTTAAAAAATTATTATACATAGCCATGGCCGCCACCACGGTTTTTCCCGAGCCAACGTCTCCGGAAAGCAAGCGATTCATTGGCGCGGGCTTGGCAATATCCTGTAAAATTTCCCAGGCGGATATTTTTTGCGGTTTGGTTAAAACAAAAGGCAAACCAGCCACAAATTTTTTAATGGCTTCTTCTTTAAAATGTATAACCGGCGCTGTTAAGGCGCTTCTTTCTTGCCGCGCCAGCTCTGCGCGCAGCTGAACCAAAAATAATTCATCAAATTTTAATCTATCCGCGCTTAATTTTAAATCATTTTCATCAACCGGAAAATGAATGCCGCGCAAAGCGCTTGAGAGCGGCGCCAAATCCGCCTGTTCCAAAATATCTTGAGACAGCCATTCGCTTACTTTTTCCGCCAAACCAATCGTCTGACTAACCAAAAAACGAATTTGTTTTTGGGTCAAACCGGTAGTAAGCGGGTATATGGGCACCAAACGCGCCGTATGAACGGTTTGTTTGTCATTGCGAGGAGGGTCGCCTGAGGCGACCGACGCGGCAATCCCTTGGTTAGCACTACCATCCAATGGGATTGCTTCGCTATGGCTCGCAATGACAGACGAAGTCCCCGACTTGGCTGGATAATACTTTTCGTATATCGGACTAACCAATTTTGGCCCCAGCATATCTGCTTGCACTTTTCCGGAAAAATAAACAATTTCGCCAACATGGATATTTTTAACCAAAAATGGCTGATTAAACCAAGTAATCCGCAACGAGCCGGTTTCATCCGACACTAAAGCTTCAGTAACAATTTTACGTCCGCGCCAGCTTCTTTTGTTGGCAATCAGCTCCACCTGCGCGCGCACTGTCACCAATTGTCCGGCGCGCAACTGAGCAATTGGCAAAATTTGCCGGTAATCTTCATAACGAAAAGGAAAATAATA
>CAYIHE010000023.1:0-11797 GCA_964363145.1 uncultured Gammaproteobacteria bacterium
CAATAGCACCATTGAATTTTCGCCACTCCACATACCCCAACAACGGCATCAATTCGCGTGCCTCCCAATATTCCACACCTTCCGGTGTAACTTTTTTTATACTTTCAAAATCTCTGGCTGGTCCCGTTATCATTAACTCCTGAATCATACTAAAATAGTTAAAAGATTTTGCCTAATCAATTTATATTTTTTCACGTTTTTGAGCTATTCTCACACCTATTTTAAATGTTTAAAAAACTCAACCCTCCTCACCCATCCAACAAACACTCACACGGCTTATTTTTTAAAATCTTTTTCTGTTCGGCAACTGTGTTTATGAAGGTTTTTTGGCTAGCTGGGCCTTTGGCCAAATTTTTATCCAAGGGCGTCTTGTGATTATACCCTCTGCGGACAAATTCTGCCACCAGCGCTTGGTGACGATTGTAAAGGGCGCGGGTTTTGCCCACCCAACGCAAAGTTTCCGGATGTTTGGCATAACCGCCCTTGGCTTTATGTTTGGTTAAAATATTCCACAACCCATGCAGTTCGCGGTGTTCTGCCAACAGGTGCTTTCGGCACAAATGTTTGGGGTGAATGTCCCAGACGCGCATACTTTATTTTTTATGCTTAAAAAACTCAACCTGCCGCAGGCGTGTTAGCGCCTCGGCGCGGGTTTTGTATAGTTCGCCTTGCTACTTTTAATATCAAATAACTCCATTACAAATTTATGCATTTTAATTACGATTTCCTTTGTGCGTTCAACCGCAAATTCTGCGCGCTCGAAAACATCAGGACCCCTCAATTCTTCCGAGAAAGCGCTGACCACGTAGCCATATTTCTTACCATGAAATTGCGCATGATCAAAAAGTTGTCGCATCACTTCATCGTCTTTAAACTTATCCATATTCTGTTTTATAACTTTATAAGTCAATGGATTTATTTGAGCGTCAACATTTACAAAAACTCGACTTACAGAATCATCTAGTATGCGCGTTTCCACTATCATTTGCACTTGTGAATATGGCCCGTCCTCACCCCAAATCTCTTGTGTTTGTTGTTTGGTCAATTTCATATTTATTTCTCATGTTTAAAAAACTCAACCTGCCACAGGCGTTTAATGGTTTCGGCTCACTTTTGAATCCCATCAAAAACCGTCACCTCGCCACCGTCATACTCGCCCATCTCAAAACCATCATATTTAAAACAATCTCCATCTTGATTAAACCACAATGACAATTTATTATCTATAAACATAATAAATCCGCGACCGTTAACTCCCGACAATGGCTGAATATGAATCTTGGCATCTCTGAACAGCTTGAACGCCAAATCAACTTTTTTATAATCCAAACCCAATTTTTTGGCCCGCATATTCATAAACCAGCCCGGCGAAATTTTCATCAGCAATTTTTGATGCCACGGCATCTCCAAACGACTTATATCGCCGGATTTTAAACCATCTATTTCTTCTTCGTTCATAAAAAAATAATTAGCGCAACTCCTTTTCTATCTCCTTGGCCGCTTCTGCCAATTCAGATTGTAAAAACATAAAATTCATCTGGCGACAATTTGATTCGCCGCGCAAACTAACCAAAGAGTTTTTTAGAATTTTCAAAATTTCTTCAACCGCATATTTGGTATAAATATAATCTACCCACGCGTCCGAGTCGTTGTTATTCATTTCCCGTCTGGCAGACAGCGCTCTGTGTAATTTAACCGGTAACAAATTAGCGTACCACCCCAAATCTTGACCTGGTTCCGTTTTTTGCCAACCATCTCCCCAACTTTCCGCTTCGCCAAATAAATTATACACTGCATCCCGCCACGCCATTACTTTGGCGCAAATTTTGTATGATTCCATTGACGGCGGTTCGGTCTCCTTTACGTCTTCCAAATTATTCAAATCAACGCCAAATCTAGCCGCGTCTGTGCGCAACATATCATGAACCTCGGAAAAAGTTTCTTGTACGCAATCCATAGCGGCTTCAATACTATCCGGGTCAAGCCCGCGATTGAGGCACTTTTGCCGATGCTTTTTTTGCCGGCCGCACATTGGGCAAGATTCTTGCTCGCATGTTATCCGGAGCCAACCACAATCCTGCCATGCCGGCATATCAAATGTTTCCCCTTTTGGGTTTTTGATGATCATACAATCCGTCTATCCGATAAGTTTTTGTATATCTTCTTGGCTAAATTCTTTTTTATAATCAATCAGCTTTGGATGTTTTATGCTTCGCAATTCTTCATGATATGTCGCCATTATACTCCGCGCTCTTTTTTGATACACCAACCAATTTTTTGTGGAAGAAAATTCATCAAACTTCATTATAAACTCATCTTTCGTCAATGTCCTCCCCAACCTCTTAAATTCTTTTTCAATCTCTCCAGCCAATCCCGCCTCAAAAGCGCCGATAATCAGCAAAATTTCTTCATACATATAATTTCTGGTGAAGTCCTTTTTTGCTAAATCTAAAAGCTTTCTGTATTCCTTGGCTTTTTCCAAAAATAAAAAATTATACAGTAAATCAGTATATGTCCCATAATTTTTTACCGCCACAAAATTTTTAATGCAGTCTGTAAAATCCTTCCGGTAATCTTTGATTTCTTCTCTGGTTTCCGAAAATTGACTCGCTAGCTGATTGATAATTTTTGGATCCAACGTAGCGATCCGCATCACTTTTTTAAAATCACCTTCAACTCTGATAAAGTATTTTCTTACCTTTTTGCCAATATCGCTGTTTTCTACCATCGCCAGCTCCTTGGCCATATCCACTGAAAGCACATACTCTTTTGCCACAACCTTACCGGTTTTAGCATCAACAATTTTGCCTGTTTTATGGGCGTTCAGTCCATTGCCAGATTTGGCAATGGTTATAAAATAGTCTAGATTTTCCACAAAATCATACTTCTCAATCCGGTCTTTAATCCAATTTGCGAAGAACTTCCCAACTCCCAGCCAACGATGTAATTCCCTAGCGTTAACAAACCTTTTTTTCTCGCCGTTAAAATCTTTCTGGATAACTTTTATATTTATAAGGTCATTCATATTATTTTTCAATTTTTACATCAATAAACTTAAAGCTGTTCATAAAAAACCATTCACACGGATCTAAGAGCTTGTCACACAACGGGCATTGATAATCTATATTACCAACTTTAATTGCATTTTCATAATCATGTCTACAAGCCATTTTTTTACTTTTCGATTCTTTTTTCATATTCAAAATGAGTAAGCGGAATAATCAAGCGTGTTTGATTATTCCCGAACGAATGATAATATATGTGGCGAAGCCCATATAATTATCTAATTTACAATTGGTCATACTTCGTATGCCTCCCCTTTGCTTTATCCACCGGATACTTCTGCGCATTTTTGTCTATTTTCTTATCCGTCGCCTCGGCCAGATCTATCCCAAAATCATTGGCCATTATTAATAGGTAATTTAAGACGTCGCCCATTTCGTCGGCGATTTCTTCTTTGTGGGATGATAAATATTCTTTGATTTCTTCCGGGGTTTTCCAGAGGAAGTGTTCCAGGACTTCGCCGGCTTCCAGGGATAGGCCGATGGCTAGGTCTTTGGGGGTGTGGAATTGGGACCAATCGCGCGCGTCGCGAAAGGCTATGATTTTTTGTTGGAGATCTTCTAAATTAGACATACGATTAATACAAATTACGATTTTCTTTAATAGGTATAGATCCTACGCTTCGCTCAGGATGACAGTTAGGACAGGTGGTGTTTTTTAGCGATGATTTGACGTGCGAATTCGTATTTTTTTACTTCCCTACTCTTCCACGGCAAGAGATACATGAAGCAAGGGAGCCAGGTGCTGATGCCTTCGCGGGTGCCGACTACTTTTTCGTAGAGGACTTCGGGGATGAAGACGCCGGTTTTGTTGCGCTCTAGGAGGGTGAGCCAGAGGTCCCAGTCTTGGAAACGTTTTAGAGAGGTGTCGAAGGGGCCGACGTCCAACCCACCCCTACCCCGCCCAAGCGGGGAATCCAGAATGGCGGAACGGCGAATGAGGGAGGTGACGTCTATATAGTTTATCTTTTTTAGTTTATCTGAATCAAAATTTTGGCTTTTAATTTTTTTCCAGCCGAATTTAAATTGGGAATAGGCATAAGAGGCTTCGGGGTGTTTTTGTAAAAAAATAAACATTTTTTCCAGCATTTGGGGGTTGGCCAAGGTGTCTGCGTCCCAAAAAATTACATACTCCCCTTTTGAAACGGCAAAACCGTGGTTGCGGGCGGTGGGGGCGCCTTGGTTGGATTGGTTGATTATTTTTACGGACAGAGAGAGATCCTTCATTTCATTCAGGATGACAGCGGGCATAGGAATGACAGACTTAGCGACTTCGGTGAAGTTGTCGGTGGAGCCGTCGTTGACGACTATTACTTCTAGCGGACGGTAGGATTGCTTAAGAATAGAATCAATAGTTCTTTTTAGGGTATGGGCGTGATTGTAGACGGGAATGATGACGGAGATTAGAGGGTTCATAGTTTCTTTAGTTGTTCGCCCCAAGTAAATTCTTCTAACGCCCTGACTCGTCCGGCCTCGCCCATTTGTTTGGCATAATCTTTATTGCGCAGTAATTCCGTTACGGCAGAAATTATGCTTTGATCCTGATAAACATCCACAATTAAACCGGTGGATAAATTTTTCACCGCCTCTTCCACGCCGCCGGACCGGCCAGCCACCACCGGCAAACCACACGCCGCCGCTTCCACAAACGCCGTGCCCCACGCTTCTTCCGCGGATTCGTCCGGATGAGTCAACAGCACCAGCAAGTCGGCAATCTGATAATATTTCGGCAATTCGGTATAAGGAATTTTGCCGATAAAACGCACCACATTTTGCAGATAATTTTTTTGGATCATGTTTATGATAAAATCTTTTTTCGGCCCATCACCCACAATCAGCCAAACCAAATTCGGCGCTTTTTCTAAAATTTTTGGCAACAAGCGAATTAAATGCGGATAACCCTTGCCTTCGGCCAGACGCGCCACGGTAATAATTACGCTTTTGCCTTCCAGCGCCAATTGCGATTTTAATTTTTTTAATTCCATTTCCGGAGCCGCCTTAAAAAATATATTATCAGCGCACGGATAAATCACAATCGGCTCTTTGGCCAAATCTTCAAATCCAGATTTAAATTTATCTTTTAAAAAATTGCTGTTCACCACGATTTTATCCGCGGCCAAAATAATCTTTTTAATTTATTTTTTTTATTTTTAATTCCCAATTCCAAATCCGTGCCGTGAAAAAACAGCGTGTAAGGAATGCGCTTAAATTTTTTTAACAGATAAGCCACATAACCGGCCGGTAAAGCGTGGTGCACATATATTTTTTCAATTTTTTCTTTATCCACTATGCTTAAAATTTGCATGAGCATTTTTATCCAGCGCGGCCACATAAATAAAAAATACGGCTTGCCGCGCCAAACTTTCCATTGATTTTTTTTGTCAAACTCAGCGTCGCCGAGCATTTTTGGAGCGTACACCGACGAGTTGGGAGTATTTTTTGCCAGATTGTACACATACGAAGCGATGCCGCCAATCTGCGGCGGATATTCCATGGTGATGATTAGGGTTTTCATAACACAGATTTAAACAGGTTAACATTGATGATTATCCCGATTTTGCTTTGGCGCAAAATCGAGGATCCGCGATTTCAGCCGACGCTAAAATCGGGACGCGGATTTGTAATCCCCTCCTTTCCAAGGAGGGGCGACCCTTTTGGGTCGGGGGTGGTTGTCCCGATAGTGAATCGCGGATCCTCGACCCGCGGTCGGGACCGTTGCTTTTGGCCTTGTCAATCGCGTCGCAATCATCGGCAACCACCCCCGCCCGCTTCGCTCTGCTCAGCAGAGCGGGCAGGCCTACCACTCCTTGGAAAGGAGGGGATGCCGACGATACAACGCTTTATACAATTCGACGTTTCGGCTTTAACTTATTAAAAATAATTAAAATATTTTCTTTATTAACAACACCTGTAAAATAAATTAAAATAAGATAAATAAATCCGCCGATTACAATCGTCAGCAAATAATGAATCCTGAAAGACAAACTGTAAACAATCGCGGCCATGGCCAAAGCCGGCCACAAGGTTTGGTTGATGTATTTCAAAATATTTTTTAAATTTATAGCCACCTGACGGCCAGCAAAATAAAGACCGGCCAGACAAAGAACAACATTGCTGGCCAGCGCCGCTATTGCCGCGCCGGTGATTCCAAGTCTGGGCAATAAAATCAAATTCAAAATAATATTAATAACCAAGACCAAAGCCATCAGTCCGGTTTGCATTTTTTGGCTGTTGGTGGCATTGAGCAATGCGCCGGTGATAAATGACAAAAATCCAAAAATAAGACTAATTAACAAAATTCGCAGAGGCGCGATAGAAGGCGCGAACTCTTGGCCAAAAACCATTTTTACCACTGGATCGGCCACGGCTATAAGCCCCAGAGCCACAGGGAAAACCACTGCGAACAGATAACGCCATGATTTCTCAAACAAAGGGCCTATGCCGGTTTTATCGGCCAAAAACAAACTGCTAAAGACAGGATAAACGCTGGCCGACAAAGCCAGCGGAATAAACTGAAAAGCAAAAGTAATTTTGTACGGCACGCTCCACCAGCCCAATTCTTTGGCCGAGAGAAGTTTGGACATTAACAGCGAATCGCTGTAGGAATACAACCGGCCGATAATGCCGGCCAGCGCGAACGGCAAAGCCGTGACGATAAAAATTTTGAATACTTGAACGTTCCAGGCAAAGCGAACACCAATGCCATAAACTTTTTTTAGAAAACCGCTGATATAAATTAAATTTAAAAAACTGGGAATGGTGTAGGCCAGAATAAGCCAGACAAGCGGCCAGTGGTTGAGCAGGGCAAAAGTACCTATAAGCAAAGTGGTGAATTGTGAACCGATAATACCAAAAGATTCATAGATTAAATTTTTCTTGGCGCGAAAAATATTGTTAAACGAAGTGGCCAGACTGTCAAAAAACATGGTAGCGCCGGAAACATAAATAAGTGTTTTGGTTAATTCCGAATATTTTAAAATACTGGCGAGCAAAACTACTAGCAGATAGGCCGCCAACCCAAATATTATTTTTGTCCAAAATACGGTATTAAAATAACTTTGCGACATGTCCGGAAAACGGGACGCTTCTCTGGTTAAAACCGGCCCCAGGCCAAAATCAGCCACAACCGTAAAAATGGTGGTAAAACTAATGGCAAAAAAGTAGACGCCGGTATTTTCTACCTGTATTATTCTGGCCACGAAAATAAAATAAAAAAAAGAAATCACCTTTTGCAGAACCGAGGCAATGGTTAAAAATGAAGTGTTTTGGGCGACAGTATATGATGACATATTGCGTATATTTTACCCTAACAACGCTATAAAAACAACCGACTGTAATTCCCCGCTTGGGCGGGGAATACAAAAAGCCCCCGCGATTGCGAAGGCTTTTTTTGAGAAAAATTTTAACGTTTGGACCACTGTGGTGCGCGGCGGGCTCGTTTTAAGCCCGGCTTCTTGCGTTCTTTGACGCGCGCGTCACGGGTTAAATAACCTTGAGTTTTTAGAGTTTTCTTTAAATCTTCGTTCCAAATCACCAAGGCGCGGGAAATACCGTGCTGAACCGCCACGGCCTGGCCTTTTTGTCCGCCGCCGACGATTTTTATTGAAACATCAAAAGTTTTTTCTTTGCCCACGGCTTTAAGCGGAGCCATTACCATTTCTTGCCATTCAAAATAAGGGAAATACTCCGAATATAGTTTGCCGTTTACAATAATTTTGCCGCTACCCGGCTTGATTTGGACTCTGGCCGCGGCGGTTTTGCGTCGGCCAACAGCTCGGGTTACTTCTTCCCCGGTACCAGACTCCTTTCGGGAGTCGGTACGGGGCTTCGCTTTTTTAGTAGAATTGGAAATCTTGGTCATATTCGAAATGAGTGAGTGAGATAATTAGCTTACCGATTTATTTTCGTCTGATTATTTTCCTACGGTAACGGGTCCGACTTTGGCGGAAAATGAAATCCGTTTTAATCTTTGCTTTCTGGTATTATTTTTTGGTAACATTCTGGACACCGCGTGCAAAATAATTTCTTCCGGTTTTTCTTTAAACAAAATTCTGGCGGTTTTTATTTTTAAGCCGCCAGGATGCATGCTGTGATGCTTGTACTCTTTTTCCAGCGCCTTTTTACCGGTAAAGCGCGCTTCGGCCGCGTTTAAAATACGCACACTATCGCCAGTGTCTATATGCGGACGATAATTTGGTTTATTTTTCCCCATTAAAATCATGGCAATCTTGGTAGCCATACGTCCCACAATCTGATCGGACGCGTCAATAACAATTTTTTTTCTTTTCATATTCGAAATGAATTAATCCGTGTAATCCGTATAAAATCCGCGTAATCTCTGTTTTAAACTAATTCCACAATGACTTCTTCGGCGCCGTCGCCTTTTCTATTTTTTAACAGAACAATTCTCGTATAACCGCCATGTCTATCTTTGTATCGAGGGCCAATTACTTCCATTAATTTTTTTATGGCGTTTTCGGTATATAAAGTTTTCATCAACTGGCGGCGCGCCGTCAAAGTTTGCGCCTTGGCTTTGGTAATCAGCCGCTCCACCAAAGAGCGCGCGGCTTTTGCTTTGGCTCTGGTGGTTTTTATTTTTTCATACAAAATCAAACTCTCGGCCAAATTTGCCAAAAGCGAACGGCGGGCGGCTGTTTTTCTATCCAACGTAACTTTATTTTTCTTGTGTCGCATATATAGAATTTATTTCTTTTTTGTGGTCTTTTTAACTTTCTTTTCCTTTTTTTCTTTCTTTATTTCTTCCGGTTCAGACACCAATGGCAAAGGAAATTCCATCGCCATTTCATTGGCCGCGGCGGCAATAATGGCAAAATGATCCATAATAATCTGAGTGGCCTGTTTTACGGCCTCGCTCGGAGAAATTGTGCCGTTGGTTTCAATATTCAAAATCAATTTTTCGTAATTGGTAATATCGCCAACGCGGGTGTATTCCACATTATAACCGACATCTTTTATTGGAGTATAAATAGAATCAATCACGATGGTGCCTAAATCATAATGTTTTTTGTCTTTTTCTTCCACGGGCTTAAAACCGCGTCCGCGACCAACAATCAAATCCATTTCAAAAGTTTTGTTGGAAGTAAGAGTGGCCAAAACTAAATCTTTATTGGCTACTTCCACGCTGGCGTTTGGTTCAATATCCTTGGCCGTAACCACGCCAGGGCCTTTTTTGCTGACGTGCAAAGTAACCGGCTCATCCACAAAAACACGGATAGCCAATTGTTTTAAATTCAAAATAATATCCACCACATCTTCGTTTAATCCTTCGGCGGAACTAAACTCGTGCTGTACACCTTTAATTTTTACGGCTTCCACAGCCGCGCCCGGAAGAGAAGAAAGCAATACACGGCGCAGAGTATTGCCCAAAGTTGTGCCATAGCCAAAAAAGCACGGCGTCACAACTAGAGATCCTTTGTTTGGCTCCACATCCGGGACAAATTCTACTTTTGACGGAAGTAATAGATTTTCCATATACGAAATGAGTGAATTAAAAATAAATTTATTTATTTTTATGAACGAATGAGTATATATGCGGCGGAGCCCCTATATGATTTGACGAAATCATGCCGCGTAACGTCTATTGAAACGCGGCGCTGAAATTTTATAATTAAATGGGGGTGTCCCCTCCTTCGATACGCCATAGCTTTTTTAAGCGACGGCGATTTTAAAATTAACGTGAATAGAACTCAATGATAGACTTGGCCATAAAACCAGGATCGTCGGTGGTCGGAGAGTTCAAGACTTTGGCCGATACTTTTTTCGGATCCAGACCCAGCCAGCCGGGAGCTTCCACCTTGCTTAATTTTTCGGTAATTTTTTCAAACAACGGACTGGTCTTACTTTTTTCCGCTAAGCCAATTTCTTCGCTTACGCGCACGCGGAAAGAAGGGATGTCTACTTTTTTGCCGTTTACCGTGATATGGCCATGGCTAACCAATTGTCGGCCGGCGCGGCGGGAACTTGCCAAGCCCATGCGGTAAATCACATTGTCCAGTCTTGATTCCAAATAATTCACCAAAAAATTACTGGTGTCGCCGGTTTTTTTGGAAGCTTCAGCCACATAATTGGAAAATTGTTTTTCCAAAAGACCATAAAGCTGTTTGGCTTTTTGTTTTTCAAACAATTGCTTGCCATAAACGGATTGTTTGGTATGTCTTTTGTTCGGACCGTGCACTCCGGCCGGATAACTTCTTTTGGTTACCGGGCATTTTGGAGAATCGCACAATTTTTGTCCGTATTTTCGGCACAATTTATGTTTTGGTCTTAAATCTCTGGCCATATTTTTAGCTTGTTAGCTTATTAGCTTGTAGCTTATTAGTAAAATTACACTCTACGTTTGCGAGGAGCGCGGCAGCCATTATGCGGAATTGGCGTAACATCGCCAATAGACAAAACATTTAAACCATTAAGATGCAAACCTCTGATCGCGCCTTCCCGTCCGCCGCCGATGCCTTTTACAAAAACATGAATATCCTTTAATCCATACGGTTCTATTTTATCCACTACGTCTTTTACCACTACGCTGGACGCATAAGGCGTGGCTTTTTTTGGACCCTTAAAACCCACCTTGCCGGCAGATGACCAACCCAAAACATCGCCGTTCGGATCCGTGATAGTAACGATAGTATTGTTGTAAGAGGCCTGAATAAAAGCGTTGCCATGAGGCACCTGTCTGACTGCTTTCTTTTTTTTGCTTTTCACAACTTTCCCGGCCGGAGTTTTGGCCGCTTCTGTGGCTACTTTTACTTCTGCCGGTTGTACTGATTGAACTTCAGTCATAATCGAAATGAGTGAATAAACTATTTAACTTGATTAAATATTTTTGACCTGCCCGCTCTTGCTACGCAGATCGAAGCGGGCGGGGCGAATGAGATTATGTGGGCTTTAGCCCTTATAATTATAACTTAGTGCTTAGTACTTATAGCTATTTAGTTCTTTACTTTAAACCTTCTTTTACTCGACCGCTACCCATAGTCTTGCGAACATTGCCGCGCACGGTGCGAGAATTTGTTTTTGTGCGCTGTCCTCTGACCGGCAAATGTTTCATATGACGTATGCCACGGTAAGATTTAATATCTTTTAAACGTTTTATGTTGGCCATAATTTCCCGGCGCAAATCGCCTTCGGTTTTATATTCCTTTTCAACAATCATGCGCAATTTATCTTCCTGCTCCGGAGTAAGATTTTTGGTGCGGATGTCTTCGCTGATTTTGGCCTTGGCTAGAATTTTTTTAGACAAAGTAGGACCAACGCCGAAAATATAATTTAAGGCGATTACGATTCTTTTTTCTTTGGGAATGTTGATACCGGCGATACGCATAATAAAATTTAATTAGTTAAATTTTTGACTACAGTCTACAGACTACTGTCTACCACCATAATCGTGCCCGTAGTCTGTAGTCCGAAGTCCGTAGTCCACTTAACCTTGACGTTGTTTATGTTTTAAATTAACGCAAATAACATGAACGCGGCCTTTGCGGCGCACTGTTTTACATTTCATACAAATTTTTCTTACAGAGGCTCTTACCTTCATATTGTTGATTACACTGATTTAAATTGGATTCCACGGATTACGAATTACAATTTCTATCAATCTGTGTAATCCGTTTCAAATCTGCGAAATCTTTTTGTTCAAAAAATACCAACCACTGCCGCGATATCAGCGCCAGATGGTTAAGTTATACGGACATTTGGACATTGTATAACTACGATCC
>CAYIHE010000024.1:0-11791 GCA_964363145.1 uncultured Gammaproteobacteria bacterium
CGCAGGTAAAACTTTTGACCAATTTTTAAAAGATGAACAAGCTGAAGCGGATATGCTGATAAAAGAACTAGGCAAAAAAGCAAAGTATACTTTAGTAAACAATGGAAGTGTTGAAGAGTTTTATGTTGGCATGGAAGCAATTTTAACACAGATACGCGAATGTTGCTAATATACAAATATGCTAATTGATACATATGCCGGATTTGCTGTTTAAAGAGTTGAGCTACAAAATAAATGGGGTTTTATTTGAAGCGCATAATACACTCGGACAATTTTCGAATGAAAAGCAATATGCGGATTTAATAGAACAACTATTTAAGCAGGAAAATATAGGTTATAATAGAGAACAGATATTACCACCTTCATTCCAGGGTGAACGAAGCGGAAGAAATAAAGTGGATTTTTTAATTGAGGATACAATAATTCTGGAATTAAAAACTAAACAACAATTAGAACATACGGACTTTGCGCAAACCCTTAGATATCTTACTGCGCTAGAAAAAAAGCTGGGTATTTTGGTCAACTTTAAAAGCAAGTATTTAAAAATAAAGCGTGTATTAAACTCTAAAAGCAACGAACTGTCATATTCGTCAAATTCGCATATTAGTAAATCCGCATCATCCGCATATCCGTGTATGAAAGTTAAAATTAAAAGAATTGATCCATCTCTCCCCCTCCCCGCCTACCAAACCACCGGCGCGGTGGCTTTTGATTTATATAGTAGACAGGATATGACGATTGCCCCAAAAACAATCGCGCTTGTTCCCACAAATATCATTGTGGAAATACCAAAAGGATACATGCTAGCCGTGGCTCCCCGTTCCAGCACTCCCAAAAAAAGGGGCTTGCTCATACCAAATGGGGTTGGTATAATTGACCAAGATTATCATGGAGAAAAAGACGAAATAATGCTGCAGGTTTACAACTTCACCGACCAAGAAACAACCATCACCAAAGGCGAACGCGTGGGCCAGGCCGCCTTTGTGCGGGTGGACCAAGCCGAATGGGAAGAAGTAAGCGAAATGAAAGAAACAAGCCGTGGCGGATTTGGCAGTACTGGGTAACCTCACACCACACCTCTCCACCTACAAGGGGGAGAATAAAAGAGGGGGTTTATATTTAAATAATTTTTAATTCATTTAAATCAAAACATATGTCATTTTTTGAAAGAATGTTTGGTCGTAGAGTTGATGGAGATAAAAAAGCCGGTAACAAAGAAGGATTGCCGGGCGTGGCCGGTTCAACAAAACCTGAATTAAAAATGCCTCCAACAGAGGCTGGCCAAGAGGAGCTGGCAGAACAATTAGGTATAACAACACACGGGGCAGATTGGGACGCAAAAATTGCAGAGACAAAAAAAAGGATGGCCGGGGAAGAAGGCAGTGGCGAGGGTGAAGATGTGGATGTAAAAGATTTATAATTAATTTATTTAACTAAAAATTTATATGCGTTTGGCTGAAAATCCTAACGCGGCTCCTTTAGGCCCGGATTGGAAACTGAAAAAAGATCGTGCTAGAGTCAAAATTATGGAGGACCTTGATCGCGCCCCGGTAAAAAAGCGCATACCAATGACCGACGAAGAATTTAGAAAAAGAAGGGCGGCAAAAAACGAAGAAGAAGCAATGACCCAACTGGCGCGAGAAACTATTGCTAATATTAAATCGGATCCTGCTCCGTCATTGCCCAGTTACAGCAACAAATCCACCGAAAACGAACCTGTTCGCCCCAGCATACCAACATCTCCCAACACAAAAAAGAAGGGGTTCTTTGCCAAAATTTCTGGCTGGTTCAAAAAAATGCCTCCGGAAAATGAAACAATCTCATTTGCTGAAGCGCAAGAAAAATTGGGCATGGAAGTGGATGAGTGGGACGAAACCATTGATCGCGCCAAAGCAGAATTGGAAAAACATGGAGAGCGCGCCTATGAAGAGCCGGAACAAGTAGAAGCCGCCTGGCAATCAAAAATAACAGAAGCTAAAGCCAGTATTTCTATACAAGAAAAAGCGGCCAAAACAGCCAAAGCACATAAATAAGCGGAGCGTGGGAGAAATAAAAATCATATGCGCGCGTATTTAGATATTGTTAAAAATATTTTAGCCAATGGAGAGCGCAAAGCCAATCGCACCGGCGTAGATACCGTCGCCATTGCCGGTGCTATGTTTGAGCACGATATGGCCAATGGTTTTCCTTTGCTTACAACCAAAAAAACGCCATTTAAAATGGTTGCTTCGGAATTGGAATTTTTTATCAAAGGTTTAACCGACAAAAAATGGCTGCAAGACCGCAGCAACCACATTTGGGATGAATGGGCTTCGCCAACCAAAGCTCCATATGGCCACGATGACGCGGCCAAAGCTAAAATGAAAAATGAAAGGGACTTGGGGCCGATTTACGGTTTTCAGTGGCGTCATTTTAACGCTGAATATAAAAATTCTGACTCTGATTATACCGGCCAAGGTATAGATCAGTTAAAAAAATTAACCGAAACTTTAAAAACAAACCCAAACGACAGAAGAATGATTGTTAGCGCCTGGAATCCGTCAAAGCTAAGCGAAATGGCTCTTCCTCCATGTCATTATTGTTTCCAAGTAACAGTCATAAACGGAAAATTAAATTTATTATGGAATCAACGTTCCGTAGACACCATGCTTGGCCTGCCGTTTAATATCGCCAGCTACGCTCTGCTTTTACACTTGCTGGCAAAAGAAAGCAGACTGCGGGAAGGAAAATTAGTTGGTTTTTTGGCTGACACTCATATATATGTAAATCATGTTGACGGCGCCAAAGAACAATTATCCAGAGACCCCAGCACTTATCCTCTGCCCACCCTACAAACAGAAAATTTTACGTCTATTTTTGACTGGAAGTGCGATGACAGTAAAATTTTAAACTACCAAAGTTTCCCAAAAATAGAATTTGCCATCGCCGTTTAGTGTCATTGCGAGTACCCCTCGGGGCATAAACTCCGTGAAGCAATCCCACAGTACTGGTATTGCTAATAAGTAGATTGTCCCGATCTCGAAGATCGCGGATCCCGTTCGCTACGGGACCACGTCGCTACGGCTCCTCGCAATGACAAACTGCTCTACTCTGCCTTAATCTGCTTTACAAACCTTATGAGCTTTACACTCATCGCCGCCGTGGCCAAAAACAATTGCATTGGCATAAAAAATAAAATCCCCTGGAATATCCCCGAGGATTTTCAGTATTTTAAAAAAACTACTCTGGGCAAAACTTGTCTCATGGGCCAGGCCACTTTTGAATCCATACTCGGCTATTTGGGCAAACCATTGCCTGGCCGGCAAACCGTTGTCGTAACGCTGGATAAAAATTTTACAGCGCCTGAAGGTGTTCGTATTTTTTATTCTTTAGACGAAGCGTTTGAAAAACTGAAAGATGAAGATGTTTTTGTCTGCGGCGGCGCCAGTATTTACCGCCAAACCATCAATCGCGTAGACGAACTCTATATTACTTTGGTCAAACAATCACCGGATGGCGACGTATTTTTTCCGGAAATAGACAAAAATATCTGGAAAGAATCCTGGCGCGAAGACCACGACGGGTTTTCGTTTGTTAAGTACACAAAAATTTAACCGTCATTGCGAGGAGTGTAGCGACGAAGCAATCCCCAAGTTAGCACTACCAAACCGCGGGATTGCCGCGCTTCGCTCGCAATGACAATAATATATGTTCATAATGATTGACGGCATAGACGGCAGTGGCAAAAGCACTATTGTGCAAACTTGGAAAGAGCACCTTGCCGGCCAGGGTAACACTATTTTTGATTTAAAACATTATTGGCAAACAAACGGCAAATATCCCGAACTGGACGAGATGAAAAATTATAATTTTATTTTCAGCTGTGAACCGACTTATACCGGCATGGGCAAAGTTATCCGCGAAGAATTGATTAAAAGCAATACTAACTATCCTCCGCGCGCCATCGTGGAAGCATTTTCTCTGGACCGTCTGATTTTATATAAAAAAATAATTATTCCTTTGCTCAATTCCGGCAAAGCGGTTATCCAAGATCGCGGAGTCAGTACTTCGCTGGCCTATCAAAATATTTCCCGCAGCGAGCGGGATCCCGACTCGCCGTCGGGACAAAATCCGGAATTTACTTTCGCCAAAATCTCAGAATTTGTGGGCAATAATTTGGCTTTGCAAAACAGGCCGGATTATCTGGTAATTGCCAAAATTCAGGCAGACAAAGCGCTTGCCCGATTGCATGAGCGCGCAGAAAAAAAAGACGACGCCATCTTTGAAAAACTGGATTTTCAAACAAAAGCCGCGGCTGTTTTTTACTCGGAAGAATACCAAAAAATTTTTACGGAACGTGGAACAAAAATCCACTATTTGAACACAGACGCAAAAATTGATATAATGAAACAAGAGGCGGTAGACCTGTTTAAAATAATGTTAAATCTTAATTATTAATTTAAAGCTTATGCTAAAATCTCCTTCGGAAATCATCAGGGGCGGCTGGGAATTATACGCCAAAAATTGGCGCAAATTTATGCCTTTTTTAATTCTTTTGGTCTTGCCATCGTTGCTCTTGCCGATTTTAGGCGTGCTTGGATTATACTTGGAAGTATATATTCCCAAAACATCTTTTGTGAGCAACTTGATAATTATGGCGGTTTACGCGGCCGGCATGCTGTTTGCTTTTTGGATTTCCATTGCCTTGGCGCGCGCCGTGGCTATGGCCGCCGGCAATCAGCCGTTTGATTGGAAAAATGTTTTTTCCACCTCCAGCGACCTAATCTGGCCGGTTTTATGGACAACTGTAATCGTAATCTTAATTGTGTTTGGCGGATCATTACTATTGGTTGTTCCCGGTTTAATATTCGCCGTCTGGTACAATTTCACTTTTTATACGGTAATTTTTGAAAATAAAAGAGGGATGAACGCGCTTCGCGCCAGCAAAGATATGGTCGCCGGACGTTGGTGGGCCATACTTTGGAGATGGCTGGCGCAAGGATTGGTTTTTGGTATTTTGAATCTTGCGATTTTTTACGTATTGGCTTTCTTAATACGGCTTATTCCTATGCCTATGTTTTTAGAGGCATCTTTAGTCAATATTATTTCTTCTTTAGTCAGTATTATTACTACTCCGCTGATGGCCGGATCGGCTTTTATTTTGTATCAAAGCGCAAAAGAAAATCCGGTAACACAACAGTCAGCGCCCACTCCTCCGGCGCAGCCATAAATATAGCTTCTCCATTCTGTGTTAATATCTCCTTACGAGATTATCAAGGATAGTTTAAAGTTATACGCCAAAAACTGGCGCCGGTTTATGCCGTTTTTAATTATTCTGATTTTACCGGCATTGTTTTTAACGATTGTGAATTCGCCTTCGCTATCTTTTCCCAAACTGCCGCTTGCCGGCAATCTTGCCGTCTTGGCGATTTTTATAGCCGGTCTGGCCCTGGCTTTTTGGGCGTCTTTCGCTTTAATGCGCGCCGTAATAACGGCGGGCAATAGCCAACCCGTTGATTGGAAAAAGCTTTATCTCCAAGTCGGCAATTTGGTTTGGCTGATTGTCTGGGCGGCGATGGTGGTAGGTTTGGTTTCATTTGGCGGAAACTTATTGTTGATTATTTTTATTTTAATATTCGCCGCCTTGTATAACTTCACTTTTTACACTGTTATTTTTGAAAATGCCGGCGGGTTTGGCGCGCTGCGCGCCGCCTATACCCTAATAAAAGGACGCGAAGAAGCTGCGCTTTGGCGATTTGTGGCGTCGGGAGTGTTTCTTGGCATTTTCAGTTTTATAATTTCCTATATTTTTATTTTTTTAATAAAACTTTTTCCAATGCCTCTGCTTTTAGAATCATCTTTAATAAAAATTATTCCTTCTTTGACTAATGCCGCCATTGTTCCGCTGATGGCCGGATCAACGCTAATTTTATACCAAAGCGCTAAACAAAATCCGACGATGCAAGAGTCAGCGCCAACTCCTCCGGCGCAGCCATAAATATACCTCTTCTTACTTTTTGTAACCAAAACTTTTTACGCTTTTTGAGCGAGCAAAAAGCGTAGGAAAAACTCGCCGAGCGATGGACTTATGCCCAGAACTGCCACCTGCCCGCTTCGCTCGGCGAAGCAGAGCGGGCGGGTCGGCTCCGTCTCTCTTTTGTCCTGAACTCAAACACCTGTCTATAACAGGTGTTCTTAAACAGCAGGACAAATTCCAAATGGAACCGCTCACCCTCACCGTGGCCAGTTCGGTCAAAGTCCATAAGCTCGGGTGCGACCGTCGATTGTCCATTGTCCGGCGTTGTTCGTGCGAGCATTGGAAAGGAATGTCATTGCGAGGAGCCGTAGCGACGCGGCAATCCCACTATAATCAGAACTATCAAGGACAAGCACTACCTGCCTGCCGGCAGGCAGGTCAAACCTTGGGATTGCTTCGTCGGTCGCCAAGACCTCCTCGCAATGACAGTCGCCTTTCCACCGCTCGCCAGTTTTGGGCCCCGCCTGGCGCCTGCCCCGCACCGAGCCGCTTTGCGGATCTGGTGCTGGAGTTTGCACAAAAGGTAGAAAAGGGGTGTTTGCCAAACCAAACAAAAAATGATAATCTAAACCTATATTTAAATAATTTTTTTAATCAAGCTATGCCAAATTTTCAGGTAATCATCGGCATGGAAATCCACGTAGAGCTTAAAACAAAAAGCAAGATGTTTTGCGCGTGCAAAAATGACCCTGACCACTCTGCCCCTAATACCAACATCTGCGAAATCTGCACGGCCCAGCCCGGCACTTTGCCTGTGCCAAATAAAACCGCCATTGAATGGGCCGCAAAAATCGGTAAAGCTTTAAATTGCCAAATAAACATAAATAGCAAATTTGACCGCAAACATTATTTTTATCCGGATCTGCCCAAAGCATATCAAATTTCCCAATACGACCAGCCAATTGCCGAGCATGGTTATATAGATTTGGAATTTTTACCGGGGAAAAACCACCGGGAAAAAGCGCGAATTGGTATTACACGCGCGCATCTGGAAGAAGACACGGCAAAATTGACTCACGGCAGTGGAGGAAATACGCTGGTGGATTTTAATCGAGCCGGCATACCGCTCGTGGAAATAGTTTCCGAACCAGATGTGCAAAGCGCGGCCGAAGCCAAGGCCTATTGCCAGGAACTGCAAATGATATTTCGTTGTTTGGATGTCAGCGACGCGGATATGGAAAAAGGCCATATGCGCTGTGAGGCCAATATTTCCGTGCAGGAAGCGGAAAAATTTACCAATGAAAATGGAATTATTAAACCTGTAGCCGGCTACAAATTAAACCACAAAGTGGAAGTAAAAAACATAAACTCTTTCCGCGCCGTGGAAAAAGCAATTGAGTTTGAAATCAAGCGGCAGATAACAATGATAGAAAACGGAGAAACTTGGCCACAGCAAACGCGCGGCTGGAATGACGACAAAAGCGCCACAATCATGCAGAGAGAAAAAGAAACCGCCGCGGATTACCGTTATTTTCCAGAACCGGATATTCCTCCTTTTCATCCGCAAAAAATAAGCGGCGATTTGAATTTACCCGAACTGCCGCAAGCCAAAAGAGTTCGTTTTCGCGATGAATATGGATTTTCTTTCGCGGACGCGGAAATTTTATCCGCTGATCCGCACTGGTCCGCTTATGCCGAAAAGGTAATGAGCGAATTAACCGAATGGCTGCGCAATTTTAAAGCCGACCTGCCTGCCGGACAGGCAGGCAATAACGACGCTCATGTCTCCGGAACTTTGGCGCGCCTGGCTGGCGGCTGGATTACCAGCAAATTAATGGGCGCCATGCAAACAAGAAAAATTGATATTAGAATTTTGAAATTAAAACCGGAAAATTTTGCCGAACTCGTCGCCTTAATTCACGCTAACCGAGTTAATTCCACCAACGCGCAAAAAATTCTAACCGAAATGCTGGACTCCGGAGTAGATATGGATCCCACGCATATTATGGAAGCTAAAGGGTACGGACAAATTAGCGATGAAGGCAAGCTGTCGGAAGTGGTGGAAGAAATAATAAAAAATTACCCCAAACAAGTGGATCAATTCAAATCCGGCAAAGAACAAATTCTTCAATTTCTTAAAGGAATGATAATGAAAGCCACCGAAGGCTCGGCAGACCCGGTAGTGGCGGAAAAATTACTGCGGGAAAAAATTAAATAACAACCGTAACGGCCTCTTGACCTATCGCGCTATTATTTGTTACACTGTAGCAGATATTTACTTAACTCAAATCGGCATTCACTTATGAGTGATATAAAAAGAATCCTTCTTTGTCCTCCAAAATTCTACAACATCCGCTATGAAATCAACCCGTGGATGCATATAGAAAATCAAGTTTTCCAAAACAAAGCCGAGGCCATCTACCAAGAATTAAAATCTCTCTACCAAAAACTCGGAGCGCAAATTTTTGAAATTGAGCCGCAACCCGATCTGCCTGATTTAGTCTACACTGCCAACTGCGGCGAAGTTTGCGGCGATGTTTTTATCAAAGCAAATTTTAAATTTCCTGAACGCCGCCGTGAAACGATCGTGACAGAAGAATATTTTACCAAAAACTTTAACTTTAAACCTTTTTCTCTGCCGGACAATATATTTTTTGAAGGCCAAGGCGACCTGCTTCATACTTCCAAAAACTATTTTTTGGGCTGGGGAAAACGCACTATGCCGGAAGCGAAAAATTATTTACAACAAGTTTTAAACAAACCGATTATTGATTTGGAATTGGTTGACTCTTATTATTATCATTTAGACACTTGTTTTGCTCCGCTTTCCGACACCGCGGTGGTCATCAACCCTTCATCATTTACGGAAAAAGGGTTGGCGGTAATCCACGACTGCTTCCCCGAAGTCATCGAGCCGACCGCGGCCGACCACATGGTTTTGGCATGTAATTTGGTAAAAATTAATAACCACATTGTCATCGCCAAAGGTATTTCCGACCATTTGCGCGCGCAATTTGAACAGAAAAATCTGATTATTCATGAAATAGACACGGCCGAATTCCGCAAAGGCGGCGGCAGTATCAAATGTTTAAGTTTTGAATTTTAAACTTATGCGCCCCGAACAAGAACCATCCGCGACTAATTGGAATTTATTCTTACTCCAAAAACTGAACGACGTTGAAGAAGGCGCCATCAAAAAATTTGAAGAGCAAATTCCTAAAGATTTTAAAATCCATTTTCAAAAAGAACCGGAAAATATCCGGTCTTTTGTAGTTCTCTTAAGTCTGTTAAATGACAAAGAAAGACAACAACTCACAGAAGATTATAAAGCGGGAAAGGTTAGAAATCATATGGTGGGAGGCCATAAACTGGGCAACTGTCTTACGCTATATGATATTTTCTCCGGCAAAATTTTACCAAAAGAAACTGAAGTTATTTAATTCTCTGCAAAGCTTCTTTTAAAATCTGCTCGCTGGTTTTCCCTGTCGCATCCAAATTTTTTACCGCTTCTCTTGCTTCAACTAACGAATAACCCAGGGCGGCCAAACCCTCAATCACATCCCCCAGCGCTCCCTCAAATTCCTCCAACCCGGTTTGGCCGGCGCCGACTTTATTTTTTAATTCCACCAAAATTCTTTCGGCGGTTTTTTTACCAATGCCGCTTACATTTGTCAGATACGCCAAATCCCCCCGGCCAATAGCCGAGGCAATCTCTGGCACGCTGCCCAAAGACAAAAGATGCAAAGCGGTTTTTGGGCCAATCCCGCTAACTAGTAAAAATTTTTCAAATAAATTTTTTTCTTCGGCGCTAACAAAACCATAAAGATCCAACGCGCTTTCCCGCACCGCCAAATAAGTTAAAATCTGCACCTCCGCGCCTACCGGCCAATTTTTGCCGGAATTTATGTTAATCATTATTTCATAACCAACCCCGCCGGGTGTTAATACCGTAAGTTTATTTCTATTTTTATTTAAAATTTTTCCGGAAATTATTGAGATCATATTTTTAGTGTCATTGCGAGGAGCCGTAGCGACGTGGTCCCGTAGCGAACGGGATCCGCGATCTTCGAGATCGGGACAATCTACTTATTAACACTACCACACTATGGGATTGCTTCGTCGGTCGCCAAGACCTTCTCGCAATGACAATTATATTTTTATTTCTTCTTCGTCCGACTCACTCGAATCAACCCACTGCAAGGAATTACTTCCACGCCTTTTTTCTCCAATTCATCCAAATATAAATTCATTCCCAAAGAATCCGAAGACATGTGCCCGGCGATAATTACATTCATATGATGTTCGTTGGCTTTGTCGCGCGAATCATCGCGCATGTGCATACCCACAATAGTGCTGACGCCGGCGCGCGACAGTTCGGAATAAACTTTGCTGGACGGATTGGTGCCGCCGGTCATTTCCACCAAATATTTACCGGCTTTATTTTTCGGACTGCCGGCAAAAATGCTGGGGCCGGCGCCGCGTTTTCTGGCTTCCTGGTATTCGGGTATTTCCATCAGCGCTTTCATAATCTCGCCCACGGTAGCCGGTTTTTTCTTGGCCAAAAATTTTTCCAAAAAATCCGACACCAAATTATCAGTGGGCGTATGCATATTCAAAACATTCACGCCCAAAATTCTGGCCGTGTCTATTACCTGATGATGATTTATCGGATGCACGCCGCGCCCCACTTCTTTGATTCGCTCTTCCATTAATTTTTCCGCCACGTGCACAGGCACGCCCAAACTTTCATAAACTTCCACGATCATATCCATTACGCCATGCAGACCGGCCAAGCTGTTGCCAATGGGATGGTGGCCAATTACCGCGTCAATCTTTTTGCCGCGTTCGTTTAATTGCGTGGCCAGCAAAATTTCCGCCGCGCCAATGTCTATGCCGGCCAAAACTCTTTTCACAGGCGCTTTGGCATCCCCGCAATGAATCCGACAATCGTCATAGGGATTTTCAAGTTTTTCCAAATCAAAATATTTTTTATCTTCCGGTTTTAATTCGGCAAATTCTTTTTTTGTTCCGGCTAAATAATTATTTACTTTTTTAATTCCGCGTGGATCCGCGTTCATGCCGAGCTTTATTCCTAAATCGTAAATTTGTTTAAGGGTTAACATATTTTTGCTAGATTTAGACTAAATTGTGCTAGTAATTTACATTAAAAAAAGCCGGCTGTCAAACCGGAATTTTGTTCTCATGATGAATTTATTATCCCCAAACTGATAAAAATTTATTAACTTGGGGATAATCCGCTTGTGTAGCACCGGCCTCTATTCTGTTGCCAGAACTTGAGGATTAGGTGTCCAAGCAGAGTAATGCGCCCGTACAAGCCAAGGCAATCACCTGGACTGCCGCTCTAGTACGGTCGGCCACTATGCGCGAAGTGGGTGGCCAAAGAAAAAAGGTGCGGTTATTCTGGCTGTACTCCGAGCCTTCTGCGAGTTCGAAAGCGCTTTCGAATGCAGTTTGGCTTTCCAGCCAACGGACCTAAGGCGGCCGCTCTCCGGTAGCGTGACTATTGCGCCTGGCCATTTCTGGTTTGGCGTGGACTGCGACAGTCCTTTTAAGACGTCGTCTACCATGACGTCTACGGCTTAAGGCGCCGTGATCCGACAGTGCTTCTACCATTTACGCCAAAAAATTAAAACTTTGGTTGGCGTGAGGCAGTTACTGCCTCTGTTGTCGCGCCGTCTGTCATGGCGCTTGAATAGAAACGAACCGAAACATTTTGTTCCTCTCCTTTCTTCCACCAAGACCTTCTTCCCAGAAAAAAATCTTAGTGGAAGGGCGCGCGAGATTTCTCATGCGCGCCGTTCCGAGTACTTCAGC
>CAYIHE010000025.1:0-10214 GCA_964363145.1 uncultured Gammaproteobacteria bacterium
GGAACTTCAAGAGAGTCCGCCTGAACTGGCTGACAAACAAAAAGTTTGCCATGGCATAAGGGCGGCTTTTTATCAGTCCAATGGCGCCTGCGCCAATCATATTTCTCCGACAAACCACTCCACGCCGCTAGTACAGCTGGGATATGAAATGGCCATAGAAATTGCCCGGGTTTTGCGTCTGGTGGTAACCCGTCCGCAACCAACGCCGAAGTTTACCGGCAATCCGAATGTTTGGCCGTTTGATGATAATGAAGAAAACTTCACCTTGCCGCAAAATACGCCGCGGTAAAAAACAGCGCTAGCCGGACGCGAATATCCGGCTTTTTTTATTTAAATAACCACGCCGTCAATTTTTATTTTAGAAAAATTTTCATTACCTGCCAAGGCATTTTTTATTTCTTCTTCCGCGGCTTGAAGAGAAGCCGCGTCTGAAGTTAGAGGAATAATAACAAACTGATTTTTATCATTAAAGAACTCGCCAAATCCATGACCGCCAAAAGCGATGCCGACAGCCACTTTTAATTCTTCCAAAGCGTAGTCGCCGGGCACATGCCGGCGGCTAATAACAAATCCCATGGGTAATCCTTTTTCTTTGTTGGGATTAAAACCGCCGACCGCGTCAAAATATAGCACGCGCGCGTTATGAAACTGGGCTGGTCTTTCCATCTCAGCCAAAGGAATATGGTCGGCCATTACGCCCGCACCCATTTTTTGCGCCACTTTTTCCGCCCAAATTTTAGCGTATTCGTTTACTTGTTCTTTGGTAGGATTACTATCCGGATTATCGCGCCCATAAGCCAGCTTGGCCGCGCCGCACCCTTCGTGGCTGGTTACATTTTTTACCCCCAATTCTTTAAATAATCTGGCGGCTATTTCTATCCGTTCGTCTGCGGAACGCGCGGGAAGCAAGATTCCGCCGCCGGCAATGCTTAATTTTCCGTGACCGCTAATATCTTTGTGAGCGCATCCTTCGTCTATGCACACCACCGTGTCTATTTCTTTTACAAACGCTTGATTTAAATCCGGAAATTCTTTTTTAAAATAATTTTGCGCGCCATTTTGCAGTAATGTTTCCGCTTTGGCATTTTCCACATCCCAGACCAATTCTTTATTTGTATCTACCATATTTTTGGAAGATTTAAAATTAATAATTTCTGATGGTAACGCTCCTAATTCTTTATACATAAAAGTTTAATATTAACTGTTCATAAAATACCAAAAAAATGTTGTTTAGTCAATTAAAAAAGCCTCGCCCAGTATTTCCTGAACAAGGCTCAGTTTACTGCGCCCTAAAATTCACTCTTCAATTCGTGAAGTACTGGCAAAAGAAAAGCTTCGTTCTCCCACAATTCTTTGGGAACGAAATAGGTTCGTCGCTTGTGTGAATCTCCTTCGACCTCATCATACATATCAATATGAAAGAAGCACTTAACGCGCAAATGAGGAGCTGCTGCCTTGAGGCGCTTCTTGGCCATCATCAGATAAAGCCCTTGATCAACAACACCAATTCCAGAAGCCATGGCGACGGCGCAAGGGAAATGCGTATAGATAAACACATCATCGCACTTCTTAATACAGCTAGCCTCAATGATATTCTCAAACATGGTTTTACCATGTGCTTGCCGTTCTTCGGGCAGCCTACCACTCATAAGAATGGCGCCACCATTCAACGCGACCGGATGAATACAGTCTATATCTACGACCTTCTCGCAAACGCCTCTGATATGATTGTACACATCTTTGAACTGATGCCCATCACTACAAGGCACGATGATAATGCCATTGCCGATATTGAGCTTTTCAGTTGTAATTTTTCTGAACAAACCCAACTCAATAAGTCTGGTAATGCAAAACTTGTCGTGTGGGGAAAGAATTGATTTCATCGGTCACCCCTTTCTGCCTGCTGTGGGAAGTTGAAAGAACAAACAATATTTTAATCCAACACTCTTAAAAAGTCAATGGTCAAAAAAATAAAAAATGGTGACCTGCCTGCAGGGCACCGAGCAAAGCTTTGGTGCCCTGTGCATAACTTTCACGCTGGCTATTTCATTTTATGTAAAAACAACCTATAATAAATATGTCGAAGGAAAATTTTTACAGCAATGCTTGTCTTGTAAAAATTTCTTCAATAAGTTTTTTCTTTCCTCGCGAGTAGAAAAAACTTATTTTCCACTCCGACTAAGTCGGGGGATAACTTCTAAAAAAGGAAAGGAGGTGCAACAATATGGCCAAGAAGAAAAAAGCAGCCAAAAAGAAAAAGAAAGCTTCTAAGAAGAAACGCAAATAGTCTTCTAAAAAATCTCTCCGCAAGGAGGGATTTTTTTATTGTCATTGCGAGGAGCCGGAGCGACGCGGTCCCGTAGCGAACGGGATCCGTGATCTTCGAGATCGGGACAATCTACTTATTAGCACTACCAGTACTGTGGGATTGCTTCGCGGAGTTTATGCCCCGAGGGGTACTCGCAATGACAGCTAAACAACTTCTACCGAGCCGAATATTCCATCGTATCCGGGTTTTACTTTTACTTTTCCGGCGCGCATATTTTTTATGGCTAACAAAATATTTTTGTCCGAAATATTTTGAGAAATTTCTTTATCGGACGCGTGAAGTAAAATATAAAATTCACTGCCGATATTTTTTATCATTAAATCGTATTCTTTAATTACTTTTTTGCTGGCCACGCCCCCGCCAAAAACTTTGGCGATTATTTCTTTAAGCGGCACGATATATTTGTGCGGAATAAATGGGTGGCTATTTTTTTCTTCCAGACGATCCGCCAAATCTTCAACCCTGTGCAAAACGCCTACCGTGACCGGCTTTTTACATTTGGGACACAAAAATTTTTTCGCTCTAGTTTCTTTAGGAGATAAAACAACTTCACAGTCCGCGTGGCCATCGTGATGATACTTGCCTTCTTCCGGATAAAATTCTATGGTATATAAAAATTTTTTTCTATCGCCTTCTTTTATTATTCTGGTTATTTCGTTATAGGTAATTTCTTTTTCCGAATCAAAAGAAAACACGTTCGCTTCCCTGCCCAATTTATCCAAACTGTGCGCGTCAGAATTGGAAATCAAAGTAATATTATCCAAAGCGGAAAGCCGATGATTCATTGTCGGATCGCTGGATAAGCCGGTTTCAATGGCGTGAATATGCGGGGTAAGCTCCTCAAAACACTCTTCCAGCGTGTTATAACCGGATTTGGAGCCAAATACGGCAAACCACGGCGTCCAGGCATGCGCCGGAATCATCATAAATCGGGGGTCAATATCCAAAAGTATCTGTAAAATGGCCTTTGCGGACAGCCCAATAATCGGCCGGCCATCAGATCTTATATTTAGGCCTTTAGCCGTTAAAACGGCATTAAACCTGTCTACAGCCTCTAAATTTGGCGCTAAAATAAGCAGATGCACGCGGCGTGTGGCGCCTTTATGCTTGTAAATACAAGAGATTTCTGTGCCAAGAATAAAAATGGTTGGGCTGCTGCGCTCTTTTAGTTTAAAAATACCATTGCCAAATTCAACCAAATTTTCCTTGATATGTTTAATCCAGGCAGGATGAGTAAAGTCGCCAGTAACAACAATGTCTATGCCTTTTTGTTCGCAGGCCAAAGCAATGTTTGGCAAAGTTAATGCCGGCGAACAAGCGCGCGAATATCTGGAATGAATATGAAGATCCAGAATTTTTTTAATCATAACTTCGGTAAAATCGAGGCGAAGAATTTGCCCAGCTTATTCGGGTCCAAACCAATACCATTCTTTTCAAAATCAAAACTTTTGATATTGAAAGGTTTCAAGTTATTGGCGTCAAATTCTATTACGCCCCAATTTTTTTCTTTATACTTTGCTTGTTGAGCTTTGGTTAATTTGTGATTGTTATAAATTACCATGTCCAGCTGGCATGGTAAATATCTTTCCAGATGCAAAATAGTGTCACTTAATTTTTCCGGTCCGGTTTCGCCGTCCAAACGATAAGCATTGCCGGCCACATAAATTATTTTGGCTTTTTTATTTGATTCAACGGAATCATGCCGCGTACCGTCCTTTGAAACGCGGCGCTTATCTATCGCCTGCTTTATGCCAGTTGGCAAAAGCGTGGCGATAATGCTAGTGTACAAACTTCCCGGACTTAAAATAATATAATCCGCGGTTTCAATCGCCTGCCGCGCTTCGGCATAGGCCTCGCAATTTGGCTCCAGCCAAACTTTTTTTATTTTCCAGCCGCGATTGTATTTTGGCTTGTCTATAAACGCTTCGGTGCGAACGATTTTGCCGTTGTCCAGTTCAGCCACCAAATCCGTGCTGGATAGCATTACTGGGTAAACTTTCCCCTGCGCTTCCACGCTTTGCGATAAAGCTTCCAAAGCCCGCAAAAAACTGCCGCTATATTGACTGGCTAAAGTTAAAAATAAATTACCCAAATTATGACTGTTTAATTTGCCAAGATTTTGGAAACGCGGCTGATAAAAAATGCGGCGCAGAGTTTGATAGTCGTATTTGGACAACGACAAAATGGCGCGCAAAATATCGCCGGGCGGCGGCGTGTGAAATTCCTGGCGCAATTTGCCCGAAGAACCGCCGGAGTCGCTGGTGGAAATTACCGCGGAAATAGAAAATTTGTCGGCATATTTTTTTAAACCTTCCAAACAAATTGCCGAGCCGTTTCCCCCGCCGATGACTACTATTTTTTTCTTAGACATATTTTATTCCTAAAAAATCATAAATCTTTTTGTCGGTCAATGAATTAACGACTAAATCCGCGCCGGAAAAATCCCCGTGGCACCAACGTTCATCAAACCGAACTACACATTTCATCCCCGCCCGCTTAGCTGCGTTTAATCCGTTTTCTGAATCTTCCACCACTACACAGTCGCCTGGCGATATGCCTAATTCCTTGGCCGCGTAAAGAAAAATGGCCGGATCCGGCTTCCCCACATAATCCACATGATCAGTCGAAATTAACGCATCAAAATAATTATGCCAACTAAATCTATCTACAATCTTTCGGATGCGATCCAAGCTGGCGCCGGAAGCTATGGCTGTTTTTTTATCGTTTTGTTTTTTGATGCGCGCCAATAAATCTTCAGCGCCTAGCAGAGGTAAAGAATGATCAGAGTACACCGCTTCACTGCAACTAGCTTTATGGGCAATAATTTCTTCAATCGGATTGGGCAAACTATGGCGCTCCTTATACATCACTGATGCTTCCGTTAAGCTCTTGCCATTTATCAACTTTATCCACTCCCAAGAAAAAGGAATATTAAATTTTTCACCGAATTTTGTTTCCGCGACAACCCAATGCAGTTCGCTATCTATCAGCGTGCCATCCATATCAAAAAGTATTGCTTTAAAATTAGTCATCTTATTTAAATTTTAATTTATAAAACAAAATAACGCCGGCTAAAATAAAAGTGGCGGCATTAGCGATAATCACCGGCACGTCCTTTATCATAATTCCATATATCAGCCACAATAATATCCCAATACAAAAAATAATAAACATAGCCAGAGAAATATCTTTGGTTGAATGGGTTTTTACCACGCGTATTACTTGCGGCAAAAACGCGCTAGTTGTTAATATGGCGGCCAATAATCCTATAATTTGATAATTCATAGAATTGATTTTATACTGTAATCCCCTCCTTTCCAAGGAGGGGTAGGGGTGGTTGCCGTCGATTGCGACGCGAGTGACGAGGTCAAAAGCAACGGTCCCGACTGCGGTCGAGGATCCTCGATTCACTATCGGGACAACCACCCCTGACCCAAAAGGGTCGCCCCTCCTTGGAAAGGAGGGGATGCCGACCGGACAAAAAACTACTCTACGGTTACCGACTTAGCAAGGTTGCGGGGTCTGTCCACATCTCTCCCCAGCGCCACAGCCGTATGATAGGCAAACAATTGCAAAGGGATAGTGTTAAGCAACGGCTCCAAAAGTTCCATGGTCGGCGGCACAAAAATTACGTCTTCGGCAAGCTCACGCGCGGACTCATCGCCCTCGGTGGCCACCAAAATTATCGGCGCTTTTCTTGCTTTTATTTCTTCCACATTACTGCGCATTTTATCGTATAACTGATTTTTTGTCATTATGGCCAGCACGGGAAACTCCGGCGACAGCAAGGCGATAGAACCATGCTTCATTTCTCCGCCCGGATAGGCCTCGCTGTGAATATAAGTAATTTCTTTTAATTTAAGCGACCCCTCCAGAGCCACCGGAAAATTTATACCGCGCCCAAGAAAGAAAAAATCTCGAGAATTTTTATATTTTTCCGCCAGCTCTTTAATTTTATCGCTCTGCTGTAAAATCATTTTTATTTTTTCCGGAATTTCCTGCAAAGCATTTAGCAATCTTTGGCCCGTGGCCGCGGAAGTATTTTTTAATCGGCCAAATTGTAAAGCATACAAAAGCAAAACAGCTACCATATTTGTAAAAGCTTTGGTGGACGCCACGGCCAACTCCGGGCCGGCATGAATATATGTGCCGCCGTCGGTTTCACGCGACATGGTGGAGCCAACCACATTTACAATACCACGCACAAACGCGCCTTTTCTTTTTGCTTCTTTAAGCGCGGCCAAAGTATCGGCCGTTTCGCCGGATTGAGAAACGGCAAACACCAAAGTCTCATTATTTACAATCGGGTCGCGATAACGAAATTCGCTGGCCACATCCACTTCCACCGGAATACCTGCCAAACGTTCAAAAGCGTGCTTGCCCACCAAACAGGCATGCCAGGCAGTGCCACAAGCGAGCAAAATTATTCTTTTTACCGCGTGCATTTGCTCGCCAGTCATATTTAATCCGCCCAGATGCGCCGCGCCTTCAGCAAGATTAAATCGTCCGCGAATGGCATCGGCAATTACCGTGGGCTGATCAAAAATTTCCTTCAACATAAAATGAGGAAAACCCTGCTTCTGCGCTTGCGCTTCATCCCATTCTATTTCTTCTACTTTTTTAGCAACATTTATGTCTTTTAAATTTACCGTATTCATATGCCCTGTACCGAGCCGCCCTGCGACTCTGGTATCAGGGTTTGCATCATATTTTATTTCCGCCACCTCGCCATCATCCAAAAAAATAACTTTCTTTGTATAAGCCAGCATTGGGGTGGCATCACTTGCAATATAAAATTCGTTTTCACCAATACCAACCACGAGAGGACTGCCCATGCGCGCGGTAATGAGGGTGTTTGGATGATCGTTGTGCATCACAACCAGTCCATAAGTGCCGCGCACTTGCGCCAGAGCTTCCAACACGGCTTTGCGCAAATCCTTGGCCGCCGGAGCTTCAGCGGAGGAGGTACCGGTATAATATTTTTCAATCAAATGCGCTAATACTTCCGAATCGGTTTCGGATTTAAAAATATGTTTTGCGCTCAAATCTTCTTTTAGTTCGCGGTAATTTTCTATGATGCCGTTGTGCGCCAAAATAATTTTGCCGGTACAGTCCGCGTGCGGATGCGCGTTGGCTTCGGTGACTCCGCCGTGCGTGGCCCAACGGGTGTGGGCGATGCCAAGAGAGCCTTCTAAATTTATTCCGTTTAATTTTTGAGCAAGATTATCTATTTTACCAACAGATTTCAAACATTGGATATTGGATATTGGATATTGGAAATTAAAATTTTGATTCATTACGGCAATACCGGCGCTATCATAGCCGCGATATTCCAAACGACGCAAGCCGTTTAATAAAATCGGCAATGCTTGTTTGTTTCCGATATACGCCACTATTCCGCACATACGCTCGAGTTATAAAGTTAACAATTGTCATTGCGAGGAGCCGTAGCGACGCGGTCCCGTAGCGAACGGGATCCGCGATCTTCGAGATCGGGACAATCCCCTTGTTAGCACTACCATCCAATGGGATTGCTTCGTCGCTACTCTCCTCGCAATGACAGGCCTTTCCGCTTATCCGCCTCCGCAAGTTCCGCCGGAGTGTTTACTCCAAACCATTCATTATTATTTTTTAACTTTATAACTTGAACTTTTTTACCTTCGGCATTGGCCATAGCCATCGCCGTGGGTAAACCATACTCGCCCAATTTTCGCAAAGGCGGCATGGAAGGAAACATATTTTCAAACCATTTTCTCTCAAAACAAAAAGTGCCAGTGCTGGTTTCAGGTATTTTTTTCTGTTCGTCGGTTAAATATTCTTTTTCAATAATCTCTACGCGGCCATTCGCATGTTTCACAATACGTCCATACAAACTCGGATTGAGTGGTTCAACTGACAACACCGAAACCGCGGCTTGGCCGCGCAAATGTTCGCTCACAAAATCTGATATGACTTGCGGAGAATAAAAAGCGCTGTCATCACCATTTATAACCAAAACCTGATTAACGCTGTTTGGCAATTTTTGCATGCCGGTATAGGCGGCATGAGCCGTGCCTTTTAATTCTTCTTGCACCACATAATTTACTTTGTCACCAAAATACTCGCGCACTTTTTCTTGCTGAAAACCAACCACCAAAAAAATATTGGCCGCGTCAAAACCGCACTTGTTTAACGTTTCAATAATATAACTGACAATCGGCCGGCCGCCGATTTCGCACATTACCTTGGGTTTTTCGGTGCAGTTTAGGCGCTTGCCTTGGCCAGCCGCGAGTATTACCACGCCAACCCGGGCTTCGCCAGAGGCTACGCCGAGGCGAGTACTATTTAAATTGCTGTTCAACATATTGTTGTATTTCGGTTAGGGTGGAAAAATGCGGCATTTGGCTTAATTCGTATTCCTCTTTCGCAAACATTGGCGACATTTTTAAAATTGGTTTTAACTTTGGATGATATTGAATGATTTTTTTAGTTTCTTTTATTTTGTCGTTTACAAACCAAATGTCTTTTTCGCCGTCAAACTGTTTTAAAATTTTTTCCAAAATCAACTCCTTGCTGTCCGGCGTAATAATTATCTCATCAAAAAAATTAGCAATGCCGGTGGCGTTTATTTTTTTATTTTGAAATTCCAAATCGCCAAGACTTAATAAGATTAATTTATGATTGCTTGTTTTTAAATAATGTAAAAATAAAAACGCGTCGGGAAGCAGTAATTTTGCCAATTCGCTTTCTGCCAGTTCGCGCGATTGGGTCAGAATTTTTTTCATGGCATGCGTATCAAACAAAGTATCATCAAAATCAATTATGAACATATTTTGTCATCCTGAATAAAATGAAGGAACTCTGTCAGGATTGCTTCGCTTAACTTGCAATGACAATTTGTAGACAGAGATTCTTCGCTTCACTCAGAATGACAGTCCGAAAGATTCTACTCCGCCAAAACGATATCGGAAATAATTCTGAATCTTTCTTTTACAGTTGTTTCCAAAAAAAACTTTTTGGCTTCATCAGTGCTATGCTCGGCGATTTCCTGCCACAAAGCCCGCCCGGCCAAAAATCCGATAGCGCCAGCGGCCACCGCGTCTTTTAATTGTTTAACAAAAATTTTAAATGTTTCCCCGCGAGTAAGCAAAATCCACGGCACATCTCCCGTCAGCTTGGTAATTTTGCGGCAAGTGGAAAAATCCGTGGGATACTCCAGTTTCCACACATTTGGCACCACATTATATTTAAAAAACATTTCTAAAGATTTTATTACCCACTCGCCGCGCGATTTATTCTTGTCTTCATTGCCATAAGTGACTATTTCCAAAAAAATCGGCAAATCGTTGGCGCGGCAGTCGGCAATGGCGGCTTGAGCCACTTCCAATTGGCTGGTGGCGTTGCTTGCTTCTGGATTAAAATAAATCAGCAATTTCGCGCCATCTGCTCCTAACCTTTTTAGCTGTTCGGCGTTATATTGCAATTCAGTAGTTCTTTCTTTGCCGCTTTCCACGTAACCGGATTTTTCCAAACACAAAATATATGGTTTGGGTTTTTCGGCCGGGTCGGTTTTGTTTTCCATGGCTTTATTAAAAGCGAGTAGGCCCCAGTCCGGATCCAGCAACACGCCGGTAAATTGATCCTTGAGCGCGTCTATTACCATAGCTTTAACGCTAATAATTTCAGCGTCAGTGGCAGATTCCGGATTGGCCGGTTTTACATATTTTTTAAAACTGCCGCGATGATCAAAAGCGAGCATGAGATATTTGCCGTGTTTTTGAAAAAGTCTAAGGTCCATAGATTTAATATGTCTAGCATGTCATCCTGAACCCCCGCTATGCGAGGATAAACTCCGTGAAGGATCTCTGTCGGTCGATACTCGGTGAGTTGGACAGAGATTCTTCGC
>CAYIHE010000025.1:10314-11782 GCA_964363145.1 uncultured Gammaproteobacteria bacterium
CTCAGAATGACAAATTACTGATTATATAAGAAATTTTAACATGGCTAGCGAGGTGCGTCAAACATCTACCCCGCCATAAAGGCGGGGTTTGTTACTGCCAACACTTCTTAACGTAGCCACCCCCGTACAACACCGCTTCGCGGTATGTACGGGGGTGTTAACTAACACAAAATTTACTTCGCTTAAGCTCTTAAATTTTGGTCGTTAATAAAAAAGCTCCCAGACACACACGTTGCATGTGCGCCTGGGAGCATACAGTCGATCCTACCCCGCGAATGCGGAATAGAATACTACTTGTTGTGGCGGCCGTTCTTCTTGCCGCCGCCACCGCCGCCGCCCGCGCCACGGGACGCGGCGCGGCGCTGGCGGTCCACCTCGGACTTGAGCCAGTCGAGATTCTCGACCAAGAAACGGTCGTCGGGAATCTCGATCTTGATCCCCTGCTTGAGCAGGCGGGCGATGTTCCCCCGGACGGTGGCGAGCTGACGCTCGCCGTCCCGCTTGGTCTTGTTGTTGAGCGGGGAACGGCCATTGCCACGGCTGTTCTTGGCCATGTCCGCCGAGATCTTCTCGGCGAGGTCGCGGTTCTTCGTCCACTTGATGTGGTTTGGAACCGTGGCGTCGTCATCGTCCTTCTTCTTCACGAGGACGGTGACGAACATCGCCCCAGCCAGACCGCAGATCCCGATGGGACCATCGGCCGATGACAGGAAGCCGACCGCGTAGCTCTGCTTGTCACAGCAGGGCACCGACTCCGGGAGTCCGCAGAGGTCATCCCCCTGCTCGTCCGTGGAGGGTTCCGGCCACTCCACCTCCGAGTCCAGGACCGCGTACCGCTCGGCGTAGGCCAACACGGCGTTGGCGCGAACGGTCCGCTCATCCAGCTTCTTGGCCTGCCGGACGAGGAAGCTGTCGGCCACCTTCTTGGCCTGCTCCTCGGTCTCTTCGGACATGAGACGGAACGAGTACCGCGGGAGCTTCTTCGTGGCCTCCTCGCGCTTCTTCTCGTCCGTGATCTCCTCGGCCGCCTCGCGCGCATTCCTGACGCGCTTGACCTCGGCCCAGGCCGCGTTGGCGTAGTTCCGGCAGAAGCCATGCGGCTTCCCCCGCCAATGCGAGACGCGCTGCGCCGGCTGGTTGCCGTCACAGCAGGGCACCTTGCCCTCACCGCCCATGGAGCAGAGGAGCTTCTCGCCCTCTCCTCGCTTGGGCTCGGGGATGAACGGGAGCTCGTTCTCGAACACCCGCGCCATCCTTTGGACGAACGTCCGAACCGGGACTTCCTTCTCCCGGCGGTGGTTGGCCCTGGCCTCCAGCACTTCCTTGTTGGTGGAGTGCATGAAGACCTTCGCCTTCCTGTTGGAGAGCGCGTAGAGCTCGTCGTAGATCGTGATCAGGTACGGGCAGAGCCCATACGGCGGATCCCCGTTGAGGAGGATCGCCCACACCGAAACCTTCTCGGTGTGGT
>CAYIHE010000026.1:0-11587 GCA_964363145.1 uncultured Gammaproteobacteria bacterium
CGAGTACCCCTCGGGGCATAAACTCCGCGAAGCAATCCCACAGTACTGGTAGTGCCAACAATGGGATTGCCGCGTCGCTACGGCTCCTCGCAATGACAATTAGAAATTAGTAATAAAAAACTTTAATTTTATGTCCAAAATCCGCAAACTCGTCATCCCTGTCGCCGGCCTTGGCACTCGTTTTTTGCCGGCCACCAAAGCCCAACCAAAAGAAATGCTACCCGTTGTGGATAAGCCGATTATCCAATACGTGGTGGAAGACGCGGTAAAATCCGGTATCACCGATATTATTATGGTTACAGGCCCCAGCAAACGGGCGGTAGAAGATCATTTTAGCCCCAACTATGAACTGATTAATTTATTAAAAAAACAAGGGAAAGAAGAAATGGCCGAAGAAGTTAAAAAAATATCCGAATTGGCCAATTTTATTTTTATTCGCCAGAAAGGGCCGTATGGCAATGGCACGCCGGTGTTATGCGCCAAGGATATTGTCGGCGACGAGCCGTTTGCCGTAATGTGGGGTGATGAATTTTTTTACGCGCCGGAGAAACCGCAGCTCAAACAATTAATGGAGGTTTATGAAAAGTACGGCGAGCCGGTTTTAACAGCATATGAAGTGGATGATAAAGGAACCGAAAAGCACGGTATTATAGACGCGTTAAAAGTTGAAGATAGTATTTATCAGGTAAAAAATATCGTAGAAAAACCTGGTCCCCAAAAAGCGCCTTCGCGTTTGGCCAGTTTGGGCGGATTTATTTTTACTCCGGATATTTTTTCTGCTTTAGAAAATACTAAATTGGGCAAAGATGGCGAATTGTGGCTGGTGGATGCTATTTTCAAACTGCTTAAAAAACACCCGATTTATGCCAAAAAAATAGATGGTATTTATTATGACACTGGCTCCAAACTGGGGTATCTTAAAGCCAATGTGGATTTTGCTTTGCGCGATAAAAAACTGGCCGGCGAGTTTAGAGATTATTTGAAGAGTGTGATATAATGATACTAATAATACGAATCAAATGATACGAATATACTAATCCATCAATTCCCCGCTTGGGCGGGGTAGGGGTGGGTTGGAAATTGTTTGTTAACAATTGTGGGGACTGCCAACCCACCCCTACCCCGCCCAAGCGGGGACTACCATCGACTTTATGTCTAAAAAATTATTCTTTATTTTAGCAATAGTCATTTTTTTACCTCTGGCCGGTTTTGGTTGTAAAGGGTTGTCCAAAGAACAGGCCGCCGCCACCAAGCCGGTTGTTTTGGAATTTTGGACTGTTTTTGACGATGTGGATGCTTTGCAGGCGCAAATAGATAAATACCGAGTTGAACGGCCGTACTTAACCATTAATTTAAAACAGCTTCGCATAGACGAACTTTATCCACGTCTTTTGGAAGCATTATCCGAAGACAAAGGGCCGGATATTGTTTCCTTGCGCAATCGCTGGCTGCGTTTTTATAAACCAAAACTTTCCGCCATGCCTGCTTCGGCTCCGGACACCACTATCCGTGTAGAAAAAACCACTTTGGGCACGCAGACTATTGTTAACACCGTCAGTCAAGTTTTTCCAACTCTCAATCAAATAGAAAAAGAGTATGTTCAAGCGGTGAAAAGCGATGTGGTTATGGATGACAAAATTTACGGTTTGCCTTTGTCTTTGGATACTATGGCTTTGTATTACAACAAAGATTTGCTGGACAAAGCCGGTATTGCCGAACCGCCAAAAAATTGGGAAGAATTTCAGGTGGCGGTAAAAAAACTTACCAAATTTGATAAAAAATCAGGCAAAATTTTGCAATCCGGCGCGGCCTTGGGCACAGGCAATAATATTCCCGGATTTGAAGATTTGCTTTATATTTTATTCAAGCAAAGCAATTTGGAATTTGCCGGTAAAAGCGGATTTGCGGCCTTTAATGCCCGCGCTCCCGGCGAGACTGCTTCTGCCGGCATAACAGTAATGAATTTTTATACTGATTTTGCTGATGACACACGCGACACTTATACTTGGAACGAAGAACTGGACAATGCCTTGGATAAATTTGTCAACGGCTCGCTCGCTTTTTTCTTTGGTTACAGCTATCACGCGTCCGTTATCAAAGCCCGCGCTCCGCAATTAAACGTGGAAGTTTTGCCAATGTTGCAATTAAATCCGGAACAGCCAGTGAACACGGCCAATTATTGGGTGCAATCGGTTTTGGACAAATCCAAACACAAAAATGAGGCCTGGGCGCTGGTGAATTTTTTAACTCATTCCAAAGCCACCAAAGATTATTTGGATCAGGCATCGCGCCCTTCGGCTCTGCGCGCCTACATTTCCGGCCAGCTGGAAAATCTCGCGTTGGCCCCGTTTGTTTCGCAGGCGCTGGTGGCCGGCAGTTGGTATAAAGGTAAAGACTACGAAACGGCCGTAAAAGCTTTGGCTGATATGACGCATGAATGGCTCTTGCCGCCGCCGCAAGCGGGCGAGGAATTGCAGTATAAACAAGAAGTTTTAAATCGCGCCGCGGCGAAGTTTAATCAGACGCAGTAAACGTTTGTGTCATTGCGAGTACCCCTCGGGGCATAAACTCCGCGAAGCAGTCCCATAGTATGGCAGCGCTAACAATGGGATTGCCGCGTCGCTACGGCTCCTCGCAATGACAACGCAACAAGCCCTATGAAACATTTCTCCAAACTCATATTTATTTCCATAATGCTAGCCACGGTATTTTTTTACGCTGTTCCGGTTTTGGCGCAGGTGCAAATTATTCCCCAATGCGCTTTGGATAATCCCGGCCCAGGCGTAGACGAAAAAGAATGTCGCAGTATCAGCATCTTTATCACTTTGCTTATCAATTTTTCCAAATATTTATTTGGCATTGTGGGCGCGCTGGCCTTGCTGTTTTTTATTTATGGCGGTTTTACTTTAATTTTATCCCGCGGCACTACTGATAGTGTTAAAAAAGGCAAAGATATTATGGTGGCGGCGATAGTCGGGTTGATTATAGTTTTTGGCGCCTATATGCTGGTGCGATTTTTGAGCAGCACGCTTGGCGTTAGAGAAGAATTTAAACTACAAGGTAGTTAGTATGTTTTTTAATAAAAAAAATAAATTTACATTCGGCTTAATAAAATTTTTTATTTTTGGAGTTTTTTTATTTGGCGGGTTTTTGATTTTTAATGATAACGTTTTGGCCTTGCCAGTGTCATGTCAATGCGAAGAAGCAGAACCGGGCTGTGTTACTGTAGATTTGTCAACCGATCAATATAATTCTGATAATCGCGATAATATCGCGCGTACCGCCTGTGATATAGAAGCTGGGTGCACAGCAGTATCTTTTAATGTTGGTTTATGTCCTGGTTTTATCGCTTATGCCTGTGATAATTGTTATAATTCGGACGGCAGTTGCGCCTTGCTTTACACTAACAGCGAAATTAACGCCAGAGAAAAGTGTTGGCGACAGGTTCCCGGATGCGCGTCATTTGGTCAGGCCAACGTCACAGTCGTCCCAATAACATGTTCAGCTAAAACATTTATCTATCAAACCTTAGATGATAATGGTCGTTGTGCTTGTTATGAAGTTTGGGCAAACGACCTGAAAGGAGCTGAAACAGAAGCTCCAAATGTCGCTTTTCCTATGTCGGCGGCAGTAACTTCTTGCGATGCTTCAAACAAGCCAGAAGCCAGAAGAATTGGCAGTTGTGCGGGCGGTGGAGTGAGAAAGATAAACGATTATCACTGTTATAGGGTAGATGATGATGCCTGCATGCCAATCAGTTCAGAAAACGAGAATGACGCTTATGAACAGGCAAAGAATTTGTGTAAAAGTAACACGACCAGCTCTAAAAAAACACCGCTTTGGGCACCAGGCAAGTGTCCAACTGGTATTTCCACAGGAAAATCAGCAGATGCTTTGTTGGCAGAAGCGGCTGGCTCGCTTAATCCCGCTCACATCAGCCAACCCACGGATTTAATCGGCAAAGCCATAAAAATGCTGATGGCCTTTATTGGTTCTATATCTTTGGTGCTTTATGTTTATGCCGGTATTTTGTGGCTTTCCGCTTCCGGCGCACCCGATCGCGTGGATAAAGCGAAAAAAGTTATTGTTTGGACCACGCTTGGCGTAGTGGTAATGCTGATAAGTTATTTGTTGGTAAATTTTGTATTTAAGTCTTTGGGGTTGTAACATAGAATTGTAACAGAGCTTCCACAATTGTCATTCCGACGACGAAGGAGGAATCTCTGTCTGGTTGTCTCATGGCGAGTGGGACAGAGATCCCTCGTCGGCGCGAACCTCACTCGGGATGACAATTGAAATAACACTAAATAAATCGTATGAGTACTAAAAAAACATTTTTAACAACAATTTGGAGCGCGGTTTTTATTTTGGGAATATTTAGTGTGGCTCTATCCGTCCGCGCCGCGGAAACCTGCGAACCAGACTCGTCCGGCCGCATTGTTTGTAAGCTGGAAAATCCTTTGGCGGGAAACCCGACCAGTGTTCCAGTTATTATTGGCACGATTATAAAATCCGCTTTGGGAATAGTGGGCGCGCTTACTTTGCTTATGCTGGTTTGGGGCGGTTTTCAGTGGCTTACTTCCGCAGGCAATCCGGAAAAAGTAAAATCCGGCATGCAAACTATGCTTTGGGCGATAATCGGCGTTATTTTGGTTTTTGCCAGCTATTTATTGTTATCCACATTTACTGATTATTTGACTGGGTAAACATAAAAGGGTGTGGTATAATAGTTTAAATCCTAATATCGAAATTTGTTTTGTCATTCCGACGACGAAGGAGGAATCTCTGTCCAGTTGTCATTCCCGCCAGAGAGCGGGAATCCAGTGGACAATTGTCTGGATTCCCAATCAAGTTGGGAATGACAGGTGAAGATCCCTCGTCGAGTTTACCCTGCACCGAACTTGTTCTGGTGCGGGGCTCGGGATGACAAAATTGGGGTTTGATTAGAAATTAGTAATTAGGTCAATTAGAAATTATAAATTATTATGTATATTATCTATAGAAAGGTGGTGAAAATATGATGAAATTGAAACAAATTTTTGTAACCATGGCCGCATTGTCCATGTTAATGCCGTCCGCGGCATTGGCGATTCATTTGGGCGATGGTGTTGCCCACCCAATAGCTGGTGGGGAATTATTACCAGGAACAGTCGGCACTGAACTTGGCACAAACCCAAACGCCGACATTCGAGTTACCATTGCCAGAATTATTCGCGTGGCTATGGGATTGCTCGGTATCGTGGCGGTAGTTATAGTATTGATCGGCGGTTTTAAATGGATGACGGCCGGAGGCAACGAAGAACAAACCGGAGAAGCCAAGCAATGGATATTTTCCGGCGTGATTGGTTTAGCGATTATCTTATCCGCTTACGCCCTAACCAACTTTATTATCAGCAATTTGGTCTCAGCTACACGATAATCTTACTAAGAGTTTATGCATACCAACCAAAGAAGGGGGGTGGAAATATGAAAAAATTTAGTTCTATTTTCTTTGCTTTGATTTTGGCAGGAATGCTTTTGAGAGCAATGCCGGCAGGAGCGCAAACCACTTCTATAACAGGAGCGGAACTGCTGCCCAGCTCAATCGGCACTGAACTTGGCACAAATCCAAACGCTGATATTAGAGTAACCATTGCCAGAATTATCCGCGTAGCCATGAGTCTGCTCGGTATCGTTGCGGTAGTGATCGTGCTAATCGGCGGCTTCAAATGGATGACGGCCGGAGGCAACGAAGAACAAACAGGAGAAGCCAAACAATGGATATTTTCCGGCGTGATTGGTTTGGCGATTATCTTGTCCGCTTACGCCCTAACCAACTTTATTATCAGCAATTTGGTAACAGCTACACAATAATTTTGCGCAGGGGGCGCGCTTGGTTGGGTCCAATCCCATGGGAATTAAGCGCGCCCTTTTGCGGAACAAGATGACGCCTGTCATTGCGAGCAGAGCGAAGCAATCCCATTGTATTAAGGAAAATCTTGATGTAAGGGGATCGCCACGTCCCGACTCAAGTCGGAACTCGCGATGACAAAAATATATGTTTAAAAAAATAATTATTTTAAGTTTTTTTAGCGCCATGTTGTTAGCGCCGGCTTTTGTGTTTGCGCAATACGGCATAGATGAAGCGGCGGATGGTGGCGGGCTGAAAAACATCGCCATAAGCAGTAAAAGCGTGCCGGAAGTTATCGGCGATATTGTCGGCGTAGTTTTGTCATTGCTTGGCGTAGCATTTTTTCTTTTAATTTTATACGCCGGTATTTTATGGATGACCGCCTTTGGCGTGGCCGACAAAGCGGAAAAAGCCAAAGAGATTTTAATTCAAGCGTCAGTTGGTTTAATTATTGTTTTGTCCGCCTACGCCATTTCCAGCTTTGTGTTTAAAGGGTTGGGAGTGGGAGGAGGCGGCTCAACTCAAACCGGTCCGGCTCCCGCCACGATTGTCGCCGGTGAGCCTTGCGAGGGTGGAGAAAATATGGTTTGGAATGAAAGCGGGGAATGCATAACTTTATGTGAGTATAGTTTTCCAGGAGGGGGGGCGTCGTGCTATGGAATGTCATCTTGTGAAGCTATAACAGGTACACAGGTATTAGCAGATTTTTGTCCTGGAGGTTCAGATAATATTTGTTGCGTGTTTCCTCCTTAATTAATTATTATGAAAAAAATAATTTTGTTAGCGGTATTTTCTTTGGCAATATTTATGCCCGTGTTTGTTTCGGCCCAAGGTTTAAAATCTGCCGGCAAATTTTTAGATGAAGCCGCGGATACTAGCAAGACCGGATTAAGCAGTGATTTGTCCGGTACCGTTGCCAGTGTGATTAAAGCGATTTTGGCCTTGGTGGGCACGGCATTTTTGGTGCTGACCATTTATGCGGGTGTTTTGTGGATGACCGCGGCCGGAGAAGAAGCTAAAATAGAAAAAGCAGTTGGGATTTTAAAAGCTGCGGTAATCGGTTTGATTATTATTATGTCGGCTTATGCCATTACTTATTTTGTGACCAGTAAATTGGGAGGAGCGGCTGGCGGCACCACCGCGCCACCGGCCAATTGCGCGTTATATGGAGCTAGTGAAGGTGGTTGTCTAGACGCTGGGTGTGCATGGTCAGGTAGTATCTGTGAATAGAAAAGATTTTAAACTATGAAAAAATATTTATCAACCTTTCTACTAACCGCCGGTATATTATTTTCGTTTGCTCCTCAAGCATACGCGGAAAATCATATTGATATTTCCCAACAGATTGCCGGTAAAAGCGGATACAGCGTTCAGGTGTCAGACACCACTTTATCCGAAACTGTTGGTAAAATTATTAAAATAGTTTTAGGATTTTTGGGTACCATATTTTTGGCTCTAACTGTTTACGCGGGCGTATTGTGGCTAACCGCCGCTGGCAATGAAGAAAACATAGAAAAAGCCAACAAAATTTTAAAAACTTCAGTAATCGGTTTAATTATTATTTTGTCCGCCTACACAATTACCTTTTTTGTCTTAACAAATCTTTTTAGGGTAACGTCGTAGTATTATATTTACGCATATAAACTCATTCGCTCGAAAATATTTTAGCAAGCTAAATATTTCACTCACTCATTTCGATTATGAAAAAAACAATATTCATCGCCTCACTTCTATTCTCTATCTTGTATTTTGTATCTTATATCCTGCAGCCGGCATCGGTTTTGGCCGCGCCTTCTGCCGCCGAAGTGGAAGCAATGAGGCAGTTGGGCAAGACCGCCGGCGCAGAGGGCGCTAATTTGTCCGGCGGCAACGTGGATCCACGTGTTGTTGTGGCCAGAATAATACGAGTAGCCATGGGAATTTTAGGCACAATCTTTGTGATTTTAACGCTTTATGCCGGATTTTTGTGGATGACAGCCGGCGGCGAAGAAGACAAAATAAGCACAGCAAAAAAATTACTCTATCAAGGAGTAATCGGTCTGGCGATAATTTTTACCGCCTACGGAATTACCGTGTTTGTGTTAAGGGTGGTTTTGGGAGTAAGTTCTTGTTCGCCGGCTATGGACACTTGGGGTGGCATAGATTTTAGCATCAGCCGCGGCTGTTACTAAACATTTTCCGCAAAAATATTTTTTAAAATTATCTCGCCAGCGTTTTGGCGAGATTCCTGCCCTGTACCGAGCTCTTGTCCTGCACCGAGTTTACTCTGATGCAGGGTGCTCTGGTACAGGGTTTTTGTTTTATCATGATTAGCCAAAATCATTTGGATTTTGTTGGCTAAATCATTTTCGGAGTTTGCATTCAAGCCAAGGCGGTTTTTTTCCAAATAGGCCGTATTATAATCTTCCTGCCCGGGAATTGGATTAACGATTATCAGCGGCTTTTGCAAGTATATTGCTTCGGTGATGGTAAGCCCGCCGGCTTTGCTGACTATAATATCAGCCACGCGCATCCACTCATCAATATTGTCCGCGTGTTTTAGAATGATAAATTTTCTACCTTGCGCCGAGTAGTTATGTTGCTTGCCCTGCATCGACTCCCAAAAGGAGTCTGGTGCAGGGTCTCTTCCGGAAATAGCCACCACATTTATATTTTTATTGCGGGAAAATATTGCGTCCACAGCTTGTTTGGCATTAATTTGTCCGCGGGATATTGGCAAAATCAGCACAGTCGGCAAATTATTGTTTATACCAAGCTTGATTTTTAACGCGCTTATATCTTTTGTTTCGGAAAAACTGGGATAAATAGGAATGCCGGCGGCCACACTTTTTATGCCTAAATTTGCCAGTTCTTTTTTTGTGTCTTCGCTGGCCACAAAAAAATTTCTTACATTGGGCGCCAGCCAGATGCGATGGACATGATAGTCGGTAATTACCGTGTCTAGCGGCGCGGACGGATGGTTGGGTAGAATAAGCTGGGGGTAGAAGTGCGTGGAGACTATGCGGTCCGGCGCGTAGTCCGCCACTTTTTTTAAAAATTTTTTTGCTCCAAGCCGCAAAATTGGCTTAATTAAATAAAGAAATTTTTGCGTCAGCGCTATGTCGCTAAAATAATAAATGAATTTATAAAATCTTGGCAGTTTGTGCGTGAGCGGATTATAGGAAGAAATACTGATGATTCTAGCCGGGCCGGAAAGATAATCAGCCAGATTAATATGTAAAACTTGCGCCTCTGGGTAAAGTTGTTGCGCTGTTAGCCGCAGGGCTTCGGCCGCGCGAAAATGCCCGGCTCCGGTGGAGCAGGAAACAATTAGCAGTTTTTTGGCCGGCAAGGACATATCAATTATTTATATCATTTTTTATGCGCTTGGGCAATGTGTTGGACAAAAAAAGCCCCACGACGCTACATCGTCGGGGGGTCAATCTAATTTGGGCCATTTTTTGGATCTTTGGGCGCCATTAGCTGTTTTAGTTCGTCGGTACTATCATCTTCAATCTTTTTTAATTTCTTTTCAAACGTGTCTGCCTTTTTTTCGTAGAATTTAGCAAGCGCGCTCAAATATTCAAGTCCAATGCCATAGGCAAACCTTGGTGGAATTTTGGAACGCTCGGGGAGAAAACTTGCTTTATTTATCGCGCTAAGTATTTTATCGCCAGCTTTTTCATTCACCAGCCAATTGCTGTTTTGCCTAAAGCGGCGCAGAATTTGTTTCATGGAAAAAAACACACCAAGTTCCACAGTGATATGCGGCGGATCTGGCTCTAGCATGGCAATTATAATTAACTTGTTGCCATCGGTTGTTTCAATTGGGGTAAAAAACTCCGGTATCAAATCAGTTCGTTTTTTTCGCGGCATGGTTTCCTCTCTATTTGAGGTAAAATGAGCGATGGAAAGGCCGATGATTTTATCTTACCATGGATATAAAAAATTGCAAAACAAAGAATGTCCTTTTATAAGGACGGGTTATTTATAAGTGTTTGTTTAGGGGTGGCCTACGGGAATTGAACCCGTATTGCGGGGACCACAACCCCGCGTAATAACCATTATACCAAGGCCACCATGTGTTTTTTGTATTTTTTACTTTCTATTAAATACAGCTGTGAACTAGAACTAATGTTCAGTTCACAGCCATGAACCGATGCTTATAGCATCTGGTTCATGGTGACCCCGCTAGGAATCGTCCTGCACCACATAGGGTGCAGGACGCCCTGAACTCTTGTAGTTCAGGGCGAACCTTGGGGATCCGTGACCCCGCTAGGAATCGAACCTAGATCCAGAACTTAGAAGGTTCTTATTCTATCCATTGAACTACGGGGTCATTGCGGACTTTTGACTTGTCCCGTATCATATCTTATTTTTACAGATTAATCAAGATGTGGTACACTAGCGAAAGCAAATTAAAGTTTGTAAAGCAGATTAAAGCTAACAGCCGACCGAGCCTTACTTTGTTTTATTGCCAATCATTATTTATTATGTTTAAAAAAATTTCTCTAATTTTAGGAGTTGCATCGTTGTTATTTTTTTCAGCCAGTCCCGCTTTGGCCCAATTTGGGTTGGAAAAAACCAGCGAGGCGGCTCAATATCAAAAAGGCGATATTTATTCTACCCTTAGCACGGTAATTGGCGTAGTTTTGATTACTATTGGCATAATTTTTTTAACCATTATGATTTATGCCGGTTTGCGCTGGATGACCGCCCGCGGCAATGAAACATTTATTGAAAAAGCCAAAGAGGCAATGTTCGGCGCCGTTATGGGCCTGATTTTGGTTTCCGTTTCCTACGCGTTATCCGCGTTCATTTTTAGCCGGCTCATAAAATAGTCGCACTTTCACAACACACCAGATCGGAGACGGAACATGGTAACCAAAATGAAGAGAGGTAGGACCACAATGACCTGCATCGTCGGTTTTGTTCATGATGGTTCTGTATATATTGGTGGCGACAGCGCTGGCGTAAGCGGTGATGATATTAAAATTCGCCTTGATCCAAAAGTGTTTGTTCTAGAGGATCGTTTTATTATCGGATTTACCAGTTCATTCCGGATGGGACAGCTCTTGCGTTTTTCTTTGAAATTGCCAGTCCAAAAGCAAGATCAAGATGATTACGAATTTATGTGCACAGCTTTTATTGATGCAGTCAGGAAATGTTTTAGTGACGGCGGATATATGGGCAAGGATGACGATGATGGCGAAAGGGAAGAAGGCGGAGATTTTCTTGTCGGTTACCGAGGTGTGCTTTATGAGATCGGGCGTGATTTTCAGGTAGGAATCAGCCAGGAGCCATATAGTTCGATTGGATGCGCCGAGAGTTACGCGCATGGTTCTTTATTTGCGACTGCCACGCTCGGCTGGGATCCAGAAAAAATGATCAACAACGCGCTTGAAGCGGCGGCGCATTTTTCTACTAGCGTTAGGGGGCCGTTTACCATTCTAAAACTTCCCAGCGCGAAAAAACCATAAAAATTATGCCATTTTGCAGGCATTGCGCCTTGCGCCAGAACGTCCTTTGGACCGATTAGCGCAAGGTTTTTTTATTGCTCCAATAAAATATATCAGCTTGACACTTTTTCGTTTTTTTGCTATTCTATTTAGGTAATTTATTTCCCGCAAGGGGCGGACGGCCGAGGTAGCATACTCTTGGTCAGCTCGTTAAACATATTTCGTATGTTAGAGAAAAAGAAAAAGCAGGCGATTATCA
>CAYIHE010000027.1:0-11086 GCA_964363145.1 uncultured Gammaproteobacteria bacterium
AATCAGCGCTTTAAAATTGGTTTTGCCTACCGAAGAACAATGCTGGACTCATTATGATAAAGATGAAGCGTGGTTTGCGCAAAAAGGTGAACGCTCGATTGCCGACAGAAAGGCTGCCGGATTATCCGCAGACAAACCCGCTGTGGAATATGGTAAAGACATTGTGCGCGCCCTAGTAAAGTTTATGACTTCCGGGCCGGTAGTGGCTATGGTAATAGCCGGTAATCAGGCCGTGGGAATTGTGCAAAAATTAGTTGGCGGCACCGAACCTTTAACTTCCGATGTTGGAACTATTCGCGGCGACTTTACTTTGGATTCTTACGCATTGTCAAGTTTGGACGAGCGCGCGGTGCGCAATTTGATTCATTGTTCCGACAAGCCAGAAGAAGCGGAAAGAGAAACAAAGATTTGGTTTAAGCCGGAAGAAATTATAAACTATCGCCAATTAAACGAAGAAATACTTTACGATGTTAATTTAGATGGAATTTTAGAATAATTAAACAAAGCAAAAGTGCCTATAATATGGCATTTTTTGTTTGTTGATTTGTGGTATAATTAAGCGCATAATGTCATTCCGACCCCGTTCGAAATCCCCTCCTTACCGAGGAGGGGTAGGGGTGGTGTGCCGTCGATTGCCCCACCTCGGCAACCACCCCCGACCCAAAAGGGTCGCCCCTCCTTGGAAAGGAGGGGATGACAAAAATAACATTTATCATATGTCCAAAAAAGAACTAGTAGCAGTTTTAGGAGCTGGGAATATGGGCACAGCTATTGCTCAAGTTGTGGCATTAAATGGGTATAAGGTAAATCTATGGAATTATAGCGGTGATTTAGAACCGTTAAAGCAGATCAAAGAAAAAAAAGAAAATACAAAGTATTTACTGGGCGTAAAATTATCTAAAAACATAAATCCGGAACAGAATATCGCCAAAGCCGTAACAAAAGCGGATGTGATTTTTATAACCGTACCAAGCGGCCGTGTCGCGCCTATTTTAAAACAGGCGGCCGCTTATATTGGCAGTCGGGCAATTTGTGTTGATGTTTCCAAGGGTATGGATAGTAATTCGCTTTGTTTAACCACTGATGTTATAAAAAAAAGTTTGTCCCGATTTCGCTACCAAAGGCGAAATCGCGGATCCTCGATTTTGCGTGTAGCAAAATCGGGACAAAAAAATAAAATTGCCGCAATTTCCGGTCCGGCCATTGCCGGTCAAATGGTGAGCGGAGATTTTACTGCTATGAATGTGGCGTCGTCGGACGCGCGCGCGATTATGTTGGTAAAAAAAGTAATGGAGAATAAAAATTTAAAATTAATTTCCACCAGTGATGTTGTTGGCGTAGAAGTGGCCGGTTCGTTTAAAAATGTCTACGCCATTGCGATGGGAATTTGCGACGGCTTAAAAATATCCACAAATACTAAGGCTATTTTGTTTGTTGTCGCGCTTCAAGAAATGGGCTTGTTCGTTAAAAAAATGGGCGGGCGGCTGGAGACAGTTTACGGACTGGCGGGTTTGGGAGATTTAATCGGCACCGGTTTAGCGGTAGCCAGCAGAAATAGAAGGCTGGGAGAGTTTTTGGCTCAAGGTTTAAATTTAAACAAAGCTATGGCCAAAGTAGGACAGGTTGTAGAAGGAGCGCCCGCCGCCAGAGCGTTAAACAAGTTGTCCAAAATATACAAACTAAAGACTCCGCTTGCCGATATGATTTATAAAATTATAAATGGCAAAGTGTTGCCTAAAATTGGAATGGAAAATTTTTTAAAAACCTTACATTAATTTTTCATGATGGTAAAAAAAGAAGCCGACAATCCTTTGCGAGTTATTTCCGCCTTGGTGTTATTGGCTGGCGTCATCGTCATAGCCAAACTTTTTGTTTTGCAAATCGTGGAACGCAAATATTATTCAGCGCTGGCTTCAAATCGCAATGAAATTTACAAACAATTATATCCGCGCCGCGGCAATATATTTTTTCAAGATGCCCGCTCCTCGGACAAAGAATATCCGGCGGCGGTAAACCGCCAGTATTATTTGCTTTATGCCACGCCGCGCGATATTTTGCCAGAGCAGGTTAATTCCACCACGGATTTTTTGGCCAATATTTTAAATTTTTCTTCGGAAGAAAAAAGCGCGTTAGCCGCGAAATTGTCCAAAGTCAATGATCCGTATGAACCGATCGCGAAAAAAGTTTCCGAAGAAATAAAAAATCAAATTCAATTGGCCAATTTACCCGGTATAAACACCGTGGGGCAGGAGTTTCGTTATTATCCGGAAGGAAATCTGGCGGCTAACGCGCTTGGCTTTATCGGGTCCGATGCCGAAGGCAACATGGTGGGCCGTTACGGAGTGGAGGGTTTTTGGGATAAAAATTTAATGGGTAAAAGCGGATTTTTGGCAGGCGAGCGAGGCGCGCTTGGCAGTATTATTACTTTGGCGGATCGCACTTTAAAACAAGCTGAAGATGGCGCTGACCTATTGCTTACCATAGATAGAAATTTGCAATATAAGGCGTGCGAACGTTTGCGGCAGGGGCTGGAAGAATATCAGGCGCAAAGCGCGGCGTTAATTATTTTGGATCCAAAAACCGGCGCGATTTTGGCCATGTGCAGTTTGCCGGATTTTGATTTGAATAATTATTCAGAAGTTAAAGATTTGGCCACATATAATAATGCTTCCATATTTATTCCATATGAAACTGGTTCAGTGTTTAAACCGATAGTAATGTCAATGGCTTTAGATTTGGGATTGGTTTCACCGTTTACTTTATTTACCGATCCTGGCGAGCGTATTATAAATGGATACAAAATACACAATGCTTTAAATAAAACCTACGGCACTGTTACTATGACAGGTGTTTTGGAAAATTCCATTAATACCGGGATGATTTGGGTGGCGGAAAAAATCGGACGGGCCAGATTCAAGGAATACGCGGAAAAATTCGGTTTTGGCAAAAAAACCGGCATTGATTTGGACACCGAAGCGGAAGGCGATGTCGTCTCGCTTGATAAAAAAGCTGAAATTTATACGGCCAATGGTTCGTTTGGCCAGGGTTTTACAGCCACGCCCATTCAGCTAGCGGTTGCTTATGGGGCGCTGGCCAATGGCGGCAAGATGTTAAAACCGTATATAGTGGAAGAAATTAGATATAAAAACGGCCAGGTGGAAAAAACCAAAGCTAAAATTACCGATACTGCGTTGTCGGCCGCGTCTAGCAAATTAATTACAAGCATGCTAATATCGGTGGTGGAGAATGGCCATGGTAAAAAAGCGCGTTTGGACGATTATTATGTGGCCGCAAAAACCGGCACGGCGCAAGTCGCCAAAGGCGGACAGTATTCGGAAAGCGAAACTAATCATACTTTTGTGGGATATTTTCCGGCCATGGATCCAAAATTTGTCTTGCTGGTAAAATACGAAGCCCCGCAAAAAAATTGGGCCGAGTCCACGGCCGCGCCCGTATTTAAAGACGTAGCTAAGTTCGCTTTGGATTATTATGGTATTCCGGGAGACAAGAATTAAAATCAAAATTTAAATTGTCATTGCGAGCCACAGCGAAGCAATCCCATCGGATGGTAGTGTTAACAAGGGGATTGTCCCGATCTCGAAGATCGCGGATCCCGTTCGCTACGGGACCGCGTCGCGACGGCTCCTCGCAATGACAGATAATTTATTATATGTTCAAATCATTATTACAATACTGGCTAAGAGTTTTATCCAAAATAATTTTGAATAAGTACAAGCCTGATGTAGTTGGCATCACCGGTTCAGTCGGTAAAACTTCAGCCAAGGAAGCTGCAGCTACCGTATTGGAGAAAAAATTTAATGTTCGTCGTAGTCCAAAAAATTATAATAATGAAATCGGTGTGCCCCTGACAATTATTGGGGTAGAAAAAAATCCGCGCCGGTCTGTCTGGGGCTGGCTTAAGGTTTTTTTGAAAGCAAAAAAATTAATTTTAATGCGCGATAAAAATTATCCGCAGATTTTGGTTTTGGAAATGGGCGCTGACAAGCCGGGAGATATTGAGTACCTAACCCAGCTTGCCCCATGCAAAGTTGGGGTGCTCACATTTATTTCCCACGCGCACACGGAATTCTTCAAGACCATCAAAAAAATTGCGCAAGAAAAAAAAGCTATAATTTCTCATCTGCGTCCGGACGGATTTGCAGTTTTAAATTTTGACAACGATCTGGTGATGCAAAACGCTGGCGCCACGAAAGCCGAAGTTATTACTTATGGATTCAAAGATGGGGCAGATCTGCGAGCTACCGATATAAATGTTTTAACCGATGAGCAAACCGGCTGGCCTATTGGATTAAATTTTAAAGTTTTATACAAAGGCAACACTGTGCCGATTTTTTTACCCGGCATGATTGCCAAATCTTCTATTTCTAGCGCCTTGGCCAGTTTGGCGGTTGGTACAATATTTGGGGTAAATTTGGTAGATGGCGCGCAGGCACTGGGCAAATTCTCCGGTGTGGCTGGGCGGATGCGGCTAATACCGGGAATTAAAAATACTTTAATTATTGATGATACTTACAACTCCAGTCCCGAAGCCGCTAAAGCCGCGGTAGAGGCGCTGGCGCAGGTGGTGATAAAAAACGGAGCTGAGCGTTATGTTGCCTTGGGAGATATGTTGGAGTTAGGATTAGAAACCGAAAACGCTCACCGCGAACTTGGCTTTAAAGTTGCCGAGTTAGCAATAGATAATTTGATTACAGTAGGCGAAGCCGCCAAATATATCGCGCAGTCCGCCAAAGAAGCTGGATTAGACGAACACAGAATTTATATTTTTGATAATAGCGAGTCAGCCGGCAGATTTTTGCAAGAAAAATTAAAAGAAGGAGATGTGGTTTTGGCCAAGGGCTCGCAGGGCGCGCGCATGGAAAAAATTGTCAAAGAATTAATGGCCGAACCTTTGCAGGCCGAAAAACTTTTGTCACGGCAAGCAAAGGAGTGGGAAAATAAAATTTATTAATATTTAATTATTTTAGTATGAAATTTGAACTACCCAAACTAGAATACGCGTATGACGCCTTAGAGCCGTACATCGACGCCAAAACTATGGAAATACATCATACCAAACATCACCAAGTATACTTGGATAAATTTAACGCGGTGTTAGAAAAGAATCCGCAATTAAAATTTGATTCCGCGGAAGAAATTTTAATGAATTTAAATAATTTGGAAGTAAGCGATGACGACAGAAAAGTATTAAAAAATCACGGCGGAGGATTTGTTAATCATGATTTTTTTTGGAAAGTAATGGGGCCGGAAAAACAAGTGAATGAAAATTTGTCCGCCGAAATTTCCAAAGAGTTTGGCTCGCTGGACGCGTTTAAAGAAAGTTTTACCAAGACGGCCGTTGGTCATTTTGCCAGCGGCTGGGCATGGCTCGTTCGCGATGAAAATAAAAAGTTAAAAGTTTACTCTTTGCCTAACCAGGACTCTCCGTTGACTTTGGGTCATGAACCAATATTTTGTCTGGATGTCTGGGAACACGCCTATTATCTTAAATATCAAAATCGCCGCGCTGAATTTGTGGAAAATTGGTGGAATGTTTTGAAGCTTCTCTAATTTTCTCTTTTCTCTTCAAAGTATGCTATAATATCAATAAGCAATTGATATTATATATATGTTTGGTAAAAAAGTATCTTTTCCTATTAATACTGATGAAAATCAGGTAGATTTTTCGTTGTTTAGTTCTTTAAAAAACCAGGCAGGCGAACATGAAACCGAAGGGCAGTTGGCGGTAGACGTTGCGCAAACGGAGGACGAGTTGATTGTAATAGCAGCTATGGCCGGTACGCCGCCGGAATCAATTGAATTGCATTTGCACAATGATCTGCTTACCATTCGCGGTGACAGAAAATCGCCGATAGATATATCGGCCGAGCATTTTTATCAGGAATGTTATTGGGGGAAATTTTCCCGCAGTATTGTTTTGCCAGTGGATGTAAAAGCCGAGCTGGTGCGCGCCGAATACAACAACGGTATTTTGGTAATTCATATGCCAAAAGCCAATCCGCAAAACAACATCCCTATTATGGTAATTGAAGAGTAGTATGTCCGTGATTAAAGAAAAAATAAAATTTTTTGCGCCGCCTGTTTGCCACCCGTGGTGGAAAAATCTCCTGATCGGGCTGGGGGTTTTTTTAGTTTTGGCGCTAATGCTTTTTGGCGGAGTTATGGCTTACGCTCAAGTTTACAAAGATAAAATTTATCCAGGAGTTTATGTCGGTACGCACTCATTTGGCAGAATGACCGAAGCCGAAGCCAAAGAATTTGTGGAAAATTTCAATAATCGTCTTACCAAAGAAAGTTTGGATTTTTATTTTTACCGCTTCAGCGGGAACACGCTTCAGGGCGGTGGCCAGAAAAACGGCATTAGGCAAAGTTTTAAATTCAACATAGTGTCTGCCAACGATAGTTCGGTGGAGCTGATAAAGCTGGGCGCTGATCTTACCGCCGCTAAATTAATGTCCGTTGGGCGGTCTGGAAGTTTTTGGCAAAATTTTTGGCAGCCATTATCTTTTAGATGGCTGGCTCCGCGCGCCATTGCGGCCGAGGTGGTTGGCCAGGATAATTTTTTGCCCAGTTTGGAAAATTATATGTCGTTTATGCGCGACAAGCCGCGCAACGCCAATATAAAAATTATCAACTTATCTCCTTTGGAATATTCCATAATGCCGGAGCAAAGCGGTTTTGTTTTTGATTTTGATAGATTAAGACAAGACGTGCAAAATCGCCTGTCTGCTATGTCTATCGCGCCGATTGAAATTTATAAAAATGAATTTTTGCCGGATGTGCTGGCCAAAGATTTAGAATCAGTAACTGGCAAATTGCCGGATGTTTTAAATTACGGCGATTTAAGTTTAAATTATATAGATCCGCGCACCAAAGCGCGCCGTGATTGGAATGTCGGGCCGCAAGTTTACAGTCAGTGGCTGGAAGCGGCGCGGGAAAAAGACGGGCTGGTATTTGTTTTAAGCAAAGAAAAAGTGGTCGAATATTTGGAAACTATACGGCCTGGTATAGACGCGCCGCCGCAAAACGCCAAATTTGTCATGGAAAATAACCGGGTAAAAGAATTCAACGGCAGCCGCACCGGCATCAGCTTAAACGTGGAAAAAACTTATAATGATTTAAATACCATTTTTCGCGCTCGTAATTATGGCCCGTCTGAATTGGATAAAACCGTTACCGTGTCCGTTGATATCGCCAAACCAGCGCAGGAAATGTCCGACGTAAACAACTTGGGTATTATGGAAGTTCTGGGCGTGGGGTATTCCACTTTTAAAGACAGCCACACCAACCGCATAAAAAATATCGCCAACGCGGTAAAAAGATTAAACGGTATTTTAATAAAACCCGGAGAAGTTTTTTCCGCCAATAAATTTGCCGGGCCATATACAAAAGAAAATGGATTTTTGCCGGAAATGGTTATCAAGGGCAATCAAATAATTCCGGAAGTGGGCGGCGGTATGTGCCAAATCGGCACCACTTTATTTAGAATGGCGATGAACGCTGGCATGCCAATTACCGAAAGACGCAATCATTCGCTGGTGGTGGGTTATTACGCTGATCCGGTCAATGGCAATCCTGGCACAGACGCCACTTTGTATGAGCCAAATGTGGATTTTAAATTTCTTAATGACACGGGCGGGTATTTATTAATTCAAACGGAAATAGATTATAAAAATCAGCGCCTTATTTTTACTTTGTGGGGAAAAAGCGACGGGCGCAGCGGATCATATAGCCACCCGACGGTAAAGAAATGGATTCCGGCCGGCGAACCGCAAGAAATTATTACTCCGGATTTAAAACCGGGCGAGAAAAAATGCCAAAACGCATTTCGTGGAGCCGTAGCTAGTTTTATTTACACCAGATTTACTTCCACTACCGAAAAAATAGAAAGAGTTTTTGACAGTTACTATCGGCCTTTGCCGAAAATATGTACCATTGGCGCCGCGGCGGAAACAAATACTTCCACTGCCTCGGGCGCCGACAATTTGGGACCGATTGAAGATGTCATTGAGTAGCGGATCATTCTGTCATTGCGAGGAGAGAAATGACGAAGCAATCTCTGTGACAAGGGGATCGCCACGGTCGCTTCAGGCGACCTCGCGATGACAAAAAAACAAACCAGGGTCGCCATAAGGCGACCCTGGATTAATTATGACGAGGGAAGTAAACTCCCCTCCAAAACCGCACCCAAGAAGATGTGTTAAAGAAGAAAACGAGCCGAAGCCTGCTTGTCCCCCTAACACACCTCCATGCTTGTCGTGAATGCGGGTTGATGCACACTAGCTGACAAGTTCGATCTCTACTATGCACTACCCGAATTCTCTGCAAACACACAGTGTGCGTTGTTATCTGCCCCGTACCCTCCGCAACTGCGGGGTGGCGCTGGGGCCTGATACTTACCTGACTTGGTATATCTGAATTTAGATAACAGCATATTATATCACAAAACCGCAGTTTTGTCAAGGGCAAACAGGGGATAAAGGGCAAACTTTGGCTAATTTTAGATAAAAAACTTCAAAAAAAATGTCATCCTGAGCATAGCGAAGGATCTCTGTCTTGTTGTTTTCGAACGAACTAGACAGAGATCCTTCATTGCATTCAGGATGACAAATATAATGGATTATTGAGTTTTATTATTGCTTTTCAATCACCTTGTCTATGATGCCGTATTTTACCGCTTCGCCCGCTTCCATAAAATAATCTCGGTCAGTATCTTTTTCTATTTGAGACAAGTTTTTGCCAGTATGTTTGGCCATTATTTTATTTAGTTTTTCTTTTATTTTTAAAATTCGTTCGGCGCGGATTTTAATATCGCTGGCTTGGCCTTCCATGCCGCCCATTACTTGATGAATCATAATTTCCGCGTTAGGCAGAGCAAAACGTTTGCCGTTCGCGCCGGCGGCCAAAAGAAAAGCGCCCATGCTGGCGGCCATGCCAATGCAAATAGTGCTGACGCTGGGCTTGATGTATTGCATTGTGTCGTAGATGGCCATGCCGGAGGTAACGGATCCGCCCGGAGAATTTATGTATAATTTTATATCTTTATCCGGATTTTGGTTTTCCAAAAAAAGCAGTTGGGCGATAACTACATTGGCCACATTATCATCTACGGCCGTGCCCAAAAAGATAATTCTGTCTTGTAGCAAGCGTGAATAAATATCATAAGCGCGTTCGCCGTGGCTGGTTTTTTCGATGACTGTGGGAACGAGGTATTGGGAGGCGATGTCTGACATATATTTTATAATTTAGGATTTAGAATGTAGAATTTAGACTGTTTGATTGTCATTGCGAGGAGCCGTAGCGACGTGGCAATCCCGTTGTATTGGCACTACCAGTACTGTGGGATTGCTTCGCTGTGGCTCGCAATGACAGAGCAAGCATAGCATTTTTATTTAGACAAATCAATTATTCTGTTTACCACATTTTCTATCGTGCCATCAGCCGTAAACCCCGCCGCTTTTTTGTGTCCGCCGCCGCCAAGTTTTTTAGCCAGAGCCGACACATCCACATCTTCGTGAGTGGTGCGAAAACTGCCTTTTACTTTACCATCAGCCGTTTCTTTTATAAATAGGGATATTTTCGCGCCGTCAAGTTTGTTTAGGAAATTGGATATTCCTTCCACATCATCGTCGTCTATTCCGTATTTGACCAAATCTTTTATGGTTAAGTAGGTGTAGGCCATGTCAATTTCTTCTTTTTTATTTAATCGGCTTAAAATTACGCCCCACAATTTTAGTATGGCAATGGATTTATTTTGTACCAGTGAATGATGAATTATTGTCCAGTTTGCGCCAAGGCGGAGCAGTTCGCTGGCCGCGGTAAGTGAAGTGTAAGAAGTGGCGGAATTGGAAAAGTTATCCGTATCGGTTATTAATCCGGTTAAAAGCGCGGTGGCCATAGTTGGAGTTATCCGGACATTATTTATTTTAAAGAAATCGTAGACAACTTCGGTGGTAGAAGCCGCGTCGGGTATAACCATATTCAAGTGTCCATATTTTTGGTTGGTAGCATGATGATCTATGTTGATAATGGTGGCAGTATGGTCTTTTAAAGTTTCTGCCACACCCGCATAACGCAGATCGCCGCAATCCAGCACGGTGATAGTATCCATATCCACAAAAATTCCTGGATCTTGATTGACCAAATGTATATTTTTAAGAAAGCCAAATTTGTCGGGCACCGGAGTGAGGCAGAAAATTTTAACGCTTTTCCCTAGTGTTTGCAAATATTCAGCAAAAGCCACAGCCGCGCCTAGGGTGTCGCCGTCCGGATTGGGATGCGAAACCAGCGCCAGTTTATTGGCGGTTTTTAGGTGGTTGTGGATTTGTTGAGCGGCTCGGTGCATTTTGGGTTGTTTAAGGTTTAACGGGACATTGTATCTTTATTGCTGGGGGATGTCAAGGGTACTTTGACAATCCGCTATATATTTGCTATGTTTAGAACGTCCATAAATACCGGACAAAGGAGAATGCGACAATGGCCCACAAGGACTTCGGAATTAGATTCGCAATCGAAGGTCGGCGCTACGAAGCAGTTGGATTCTTGAATGAGTACGAGCCCACAATCCCAGGCCATGAAATGCTTAAGCGCACTGATGGAGAAAATTGTGGGGCAAATAATTTCCAAGACTTGGCGTTCATCCGTGAGCGTTTCAGTCGGTTACCGGCAGTGCTCAATCAGTTTCTGCTAATCATTAACAATAGTGCTATGTACTCTGGCAGAAGCACCCGCTGCTTTGTTTGGCAGGGGGATAGGTGGGGTATTATTGTGGTGGATATCGACGATATTTCGTATGGTGCCGGTTACCTCGTACTGCGCCGTCTGTCGTAAATAATATTTGTTCTTTCTCTGAAGCCGCATGGTTCGCCCAGCGGTTTTTTTATTATAAAAGATTTTGTAAAACCTGTAGTTTGTGATATTATGAATTTGAATTCATATTGTGTCATTCCGGTCGGCATCCCCTCCTTTCCAAGGAGGGGTAGGGGTGGTTGCCGATGATTATGACGCGACTGACGAGGTCAAAAGCAACGGCAACCACCCCAGAGCTGCGGCTCGCCCCTCCTTG
>CAYIHE010000028.1:0-11022 GCA_964363145.1 uncultured Gammaproteobacteria bacterium
GATTATGAATAAAACAGATGTTAAGGAGTATTTCAATCAGCACGCGGATAAGCGCGACAAATGGAAGAAAAAAAACACTTATTATCACACGGAGATAAAATCACTGTTGAAATTTTTGGTGCCGGAAAACGCCAGTGTTTTGGATATCGGCTGTTCCACCGGCGATATTTTGGCCGACTTAAAACCAAGCCGTGGAGTTGGCGTGGATATTAGTCCAAAAGTAGTCGCTATTGCCAAAGAAAAATATCCGAATTTGGATTTTAGAGAAGCCGACGCCGAACATTTGGATGTGGATGGGAAGTTTGATTATATAATTCTCACTGACGTAATTGGTTTTTTTGAAGATGTCCAGCAATCATTTTCGCAATTGCAAAAATACAGTCACAGCAAAACCAAAGTAATTATTACTTACTTCAATTATCTTTGGGAGCCGGCAATGAAAACAGCGGAGAAATTATCAATGAAGATGAAGAACCCTATTAGTAACTGGCTCTCACGCACGGATGTGGACAACCTTTTATATTTGGCCGATCTTGAAGTAATAAAAAAAGGTGGGCGTTTGCTTTTTCCTAAGAGAATTCCACTACTGTCTTCTTTTTTAAATCATTTTTTGGCCAAGTTTCCGTTGTTTAGGAATTTGTGTTTGGTAAATTTTGTCGTGGCCAGGCCAAAACCGATGGTTCAACCGCTTAAACCAAACCCTTCTGTTTCGGTAATAATTCCGGCTCGAAACGAAAAAGGAAACATTGAGGCCGCGGTAAAGCGTTTGCCGCCCATGGGCTCTCATACGGAAATTATTTTTGTGGAAGGAAATTCCAACGACAATACTTGGGAAGAAATACAGCGGGTAAAAAACGTTTATCCGACACTAGACATAAAAATTTTGCAACAGGAAGGCAAAGGTAAAGGTGATGCCGTGCGTAAAGGATTTGACGCGGCTACTGGCGATATCTTAATGATTTTGGATGCGGATTTAACTGTGCGCCCAGAAGAGTTGCCTAAATTTTATCATGCTATTGCCACTGGTGCCGGAGAGTTTATAAATGGTTCACGGCTGGTGTATCAGTTAGAGAATCAGTCTATGCGCATATTAAATATTTTTGGCAATAAATTTTTTAGCGCGATGTTTAGCTGGCTTTTAGATCAAAGATTAAAAGATACGCTTTGCGGCACCAAAGTAATTTGGAAAGAAGATTACGAAAAAGTAAAAACTGGTAGGGTATTTTTTGGCGATTTTGACCCATTTGGAGACTTTGATTTGCTGTTCGGGGCGGCCAAACTAAATTTAAAAATTGTGGATTTGCCCATCCGCTACCAAGCGCGCACGTACGGTACTACCAATATTTCCCGTTTTAGCCACGGCTGGCTATTGTTGAAGATGTGTTTTTTTGCCATGAAAAAAATTAAATTTATCTAATGCCATAGCATAGGGGCTTCGCAGCATATAATCTCACTCACTCGGAAATAATCAAAAACATTTGATTATTTCTCTCACTCACTTCGATTATGAAAACAGCTTTAGTTTGTGGCGCCGGCGGATTTATCGGCAGCCATTTAGTAAGAAAATTAAAAGGGGAAGGTTTTTGGGTAAGAGGGGTAGATTTAAAATATCCGGAATTTAGCGTTACGGTCGCCGATGAATTTGTGGCCGGTGATTTAAGGGATCCGCTTGTTTGTCAAAAGATTTTGGACCGAGCGTTTGACGAAGTTTTTCAGTTGGCCGCCGACATGGGCGGGGCTGGTTATATTTTTACCGGTGATCACGATGCCGACGTGATGCATAATTCAGCGCAAATAAATTTAAACATGGCGCATTATAGTCAAAAAGCCGGAGTGAAAAAGATATTTTATTCTTCCTCGGCTTGCATTTACCCGGCTTACAATCAGGTGGATCCGGAAAATCCGAAATGTTCGGAGGACTCCGCTTATCCGGCCGAACCGGACAGTGAGTATGGTTGGGAAAAATTATTTAGCGAGCGGCTTTACTTGTCTTTTTATCGCAATTATAATTTGAATGTTCGTATCGCCCGTTTTCACAATATTTTTGGACCGGAGGGGACTTGGCGAGGAGGAAAAGAAAAAGCGCCGGCCGCCATTTGCCGAAAAGTTGCCGAAACTTTGGATGGCGGAGAGATAGAGATGTGGGGCGATGGCAAGCAGACAAGATCCTTTCTCTTTATTGATGAATGTTTGGAAGGAGTAAGACGACTGATGGACTCTGATTTTATCGGGCCGGTTAATATCGGTTCGGAAGAAATGGTAACCATAAATCATTTGGCGGAAATGGTAATGGAAATTGCCGGAAAAAAATTATCCATCAAACACATAGAAGGACCGAACGGCGTACGCGGTAGAAATTCGGACAATCACTTGATTAAGAAAGAATTAGGGTGGCAGCCAACAAAAATTTTGCGCGCCGGTTTGGAGAAAACGTATCAGTGGATAAGTCAGCAGGTAAAAGGCTAATCTTAAGCAAAACAGTAAGCATTGCCAATAGTTTTTGACATCTCTTGACACCCAATGACACCTGATAGTATACTACTTGAAGTGGTTATTATTATCATATTATGCCGGAGATAAATCCCAACGAGGTCTATACACCCATTGAAACCGAAAAATTACTTAAAGTCAGTAAAAGCACAGTTAAACGCCTTATTAAAAAAGGTTTATTAAAGGCAAATAAAATCGGCAAACAGCACCGTATTATGGGGCACAATCTGTTGAAAATGCTTTCGCCTGATTTGGATAAAAGCGCCACAGATGTTTACCAAAAGATAAAGATGAAGGCTGTTAAAAAAATTAAAGATTGGTAAGGCTATATGAAAAATTTTCGATTTAATTACATTATTACTATTCACAATAAGCAAGAACTTATTGGCGAGGTTTTGGAAAATGTTTTGGCTTGTTGTCGAGAGAACAGTTTTATTTATCCGGTACTTGACGGTTGTACGGATAATACGGAAAAAGTTATAGATGAAATTATTCAAAAGAACCCCCAGACGCCAATTATTAAAGTTTATGCCCCGGATGTGCATGAACTTAAATCAATTAACGCCGGATTGCGCGCCGCGTCACAGAGCGAGAAAGGGTGCAATATCATTCTGCAGGACGATGTGGTAATCAAAGATCACGACTTGGAAGATTTAGTTTATAAGATTTATGATTATCTTGGGTATTTTAAGATTGGCTATCTTGGTTTTCGGCACGGAGTCAATGTTTATTTAAAAGACAGACCGGAAATTAGCGAATATTTTAGGAACAGAGAACAGTTAATTGAAGAGCGTAATATTATTGAAAGCGCTTATGGCACCGGCATGACCCCCGTCCCTTTGGCGCCGCATAAAATGATTGAGCGCATGGTGGCGGTGGGGAGTCCGCAGTGCTTGTCATGCGAAGTGGTAAATAAAATCGGTGTCATGGACGAACAGATGGCTCCGGTTAGTTGGTCTTGTCATGATATTTCGTTGCGTTGTCTTGAGGCAGGATTGCATAATTATGTTTTTGCCCTAAACTTTCAATCCGAGCTTGATTGGGGGACCACACATGTCCAGTCTACCGCCACCCCAAAGCACGGCCAAGTTTATTTGCGTAATCGGCGCTATCTTCATCAAAAATACAAGGCGTTTTTAGAACAGTTCCGTCAGTCTAAAGAGTATTGTCGTTTAAAATTGTCACGTTCTTTTTTAGTTCCGGGCATACCAATGTCAACGGAAGAAAAACAAAAAGCCGTACAGCAGTATTGTATTAATCGAAAAAAACAATTAGGTTTTGTGGTACATTTTATTTCAAAGTATGTTAAGTTGCCGTTAAAATGGATATTAACGCGCCTAAGACTATATTAAAAATAATTTTCAGTATTAATTATTATAATGCAATTATGAATTTGAAAGAAAAAATTATAGATAAAATTCGTATTTTAAAGCGCGACCCGCGCCTGTTCGTTCATGTGATGAAAAATGTAATTAAAACTAGGCTCGGGTTCTTTCCAAAACCTACGAAAGAAGGAGCTCGTTTTAGTACCGATTTGGATGTAAAGACGTTGCAAAAATATGCGCGCAATGCCCAGCTTGGCATCGTGGAGATCGGGGTGCTTGATGGTTTAACTACTCGTGAAATGGCAAAAGTTGCCCAAGTGCCAATTTATGGGATAGATCCAATTATCCCTGATAGTATGAATAAAAGATTGATTGGTAATGACGAGAAAATTAAGCAAAACTTAAGTTTTTATCCGAAGTTTGTTTTTTTTAAAGATTACAGTTTTAATGTAGTAAAAAATTGGCAACAGCCCTTCGATTTTATTTTTATTGACGGCGATCATACCTACGATGCCGTAAAACAAGATTTTGATCAATGGTTTCCTTTATTATCCCAAGGTGGGATTATTGCTTTTCACGATTCTGCTCCGGTAACATCTATGTCAATAGCGCCAACATCCGGAGTCGCTTCGGAACCAGCGTTTGCGGGTTGGCCGGGATCGATTAAATTAGTTGCCGAATTGAAGAACAATCCAGAGCTAGAATTTTTAGAAGTTCAAGATTCTCTGTCTGTGTTTAAGAAAAAATAATTATGAACGTAGAGAACGTGACAATTTTAGTTACCGGGGGAGCTGGGTTTATCGGCTCGCATCTGGTGGATGCCCTGCTTGAGAAAAAAGCGAATGTTGTTGTGGTCGATAATTTGAGTACCGGCAAACGTAATAATGTAAATCCGGGAGCTAAGTTTTATGAAATGGATATGAACGATCCAGGGTTTGAAGAAGTGTTTAAAAAAGAACGGCCGGAAATTGTGTATATGCTTGGTTTTAACACCGATGTGCCCAAATCCGTAAAGAATCCGGTATTTGATTCTCGAAGTATTTTGGGCAGTTTAAGAACGCTAGAATTTGCCAGGATGCATGAAACTAGAAAAGTGATTTTTTGTTCTACAAGTTTTGTATACGGCAATACCAAAAATCTGCCCACCAAAGAAACCGAACCAGTGATACCTGATAATCCCTATATCATTTCTAAATTTGCCGTTGAGAATTATGTCCAGTTTTACGGACGTACATATGGAGTAGAGTATGTGATTTTTAGGTTTGCTACAACCTACGGACCACGCCAAGTTGGCGGCGCTATGGCTGATTACATTCGATCTATTTATGCCGGCAAGCAGGCGGCAATTTATGGTGATGGCACTAAAACACGTGATTATACATATATTAGCGACATAGTTGCCGCTAATTTGTTGGCACTAGATTATAAACCCGACGGCGCGATTTTGCCGATTTTCAATTTAAGTAATAATAAGGAAAATAATCTAAATACGTTGTATAAAAAAATAGCCAATCTGTTGGGAAGGCCTGAAGCCGAGCCGGAATATAATCCGGACAGACCGGGTGAAATGATGCGAAGCCGGTTGGATAATGCAAAGGCAAAAGAACATCTTGGGTGGCAGCCGTCCGTAAGTTTTGACGAAGGCCTTAGGATGACTGTGGAATATTTTAAAAAACAGCAATAATTTATGGATTTTATTGGCACAATTAAGCTGTTTATTAAAAAGATTACACGCTTTTTTTTACCGGAAAGCTGGCTGTTTGAATTAAGATTCCAAGGTCTTAGAAAATATTTTTTTAATAGCGGATGGAATCTGGTTGGTAAAATTTTGGCCAGCGCCGTAGCTTTTTTTGTGAATATTTATATCGTCCGTTCTCTTGGTCCAGATAAATACGGTTTGGTGAGTTATGTTATAAGCTATGTCGGCATGTTTTCTTTTTTGGCCAGTTTAGGAATAGATTCAATTTTGTATGTTGATTTAATAAAACAGCCGGAGAAAAAGGAAGAATTAATGGGCGCCGCTTTTTTGCTTAGAGTTGCCGGCGCTTTTTTAACGATCGGTTTAGTTTTAGTTACTTTTTTGTTTAATCATAATGATTTTTACACAAACCTTTTGATTTTTATTGTTTCATTGTCATTTGTTTTTCAATCTTTTGGCATAATAAACACTTTTTTCCAAGCAAAAGTTTTGTCAAAACCGGTAGTGATAATTTCCCTGGCAGTTAGTTTAATTTTATCCACACTTAAGGTTGTTTGTGTTTATTTGAAACTGGATTTGATTTATTTTATTTCCATCTTTTTTTTGGAAAGCATTTTTTACTCGATTGGTTATATATTTATTTATGTTAAAGACAGTCGCAGCATATTTAATTGGCGGATTAGCAGGCAATATTGCAAAGATATGCTTAAGAGTTCTTGGCCGCTTATTTTTTCCGTCGCTTTTATCAGCATCTATTCTCGGGTTGATCAAGTGATGATTAAACACATGATGAGTAACGCGTCGGTTGGTTTTTATGACATCGCCGTTCGTTTGTCGGAGCTGTGGTATTTTTTTCCAACCATTATTATCGGATCAATTTTTCCGGCGGTACTTAACGCGTCTAAAATTAGTTATCAGCGGTACGAGGAGAGGCTGGCCAGATTGTATGGTTTGGCCTTTTATTTATCCTTAGTTTTCGTGTTGCCAATGTCTTTGCTTTCAAAATTTATTATTGAAATTACTTACGGTAAAGATTTCTTATCCGCGGCAACGGTTTTGTCAATTTATGTGTGGGCCGGCATTGCCGTGGCCATAAGTTCTGTTTTAAACCAAGCGTTAATTGGTGAAAAAAAAACAAAGATTTCTTTTATAATTAATTTTTTAGGCATGTTGACGAATGTGTTGTTAAATTTGATATTTATCCCCCGATATGGAATAAACGGGGCGGCCTTTGCTACCCTGATATCTTATTCCATAATTCCTTTTTGCGCCTTACTATTTAAATCTTCGCAAAGACAAGGCGTTTTGGTTTTAAGGGGTATATTTTTTAAATAGAATTTTAATAGATTAATTATGTTGGATAAAGCCATAATAACTTCCGCCTCCACCAAGTTTTTCCCGTCACTCATCAATTTGATAGGGTCTATTAAGCGAAATTACCCCAATCATCCAAAAATATTTGTATACGATATCGGTCTTTTAAATATTTTCGTTAAAGAACTTGCGTCAATAGACGGTGTTGAGGTTTTAAAAATGCCCCATTTTTGCAATCATTGGCGCAGTTGTTATACATGGAAAACGTATATTTTTATCCATCCGTTGGCGCGGTTAAATTTTTATCTTGATGCCGGCTGTCAAGTGTTAAAACCGTTGGACGATATTTTTTTAACAATAGAAAAAGAAAACGTATTTTTGATTGATCAGGGTCACAATTTTAAAACCATTGTTCCGGAAACTTATAAATCAATTTTTAATTTGGGTAATAAGTACGATGATTTAACCACGCTTCATGCCGGAATTATCGGTTTTAAGGATGATCCGATAATAATGGGGGTATTTAAAAAAATTTATGATTCGGCTTACGCCGGTTTAGCTCTCGGTTTTTCGCCGAAAGAAAAACGGAGAAATAAGGGCAAGCAGAAAAGCATATTTGTAAGGGACTGTGAAATGTTTCGCAACGATTTAACACTATTGAATGTATTTTTTAGACAGCATTTTAATGATACAATTACCGTCCATCCGGTCGGGGTTTATGCTGGCGGTCCGGATTTTATTCCCGGGCAGATTATTTGGCAATTGAGATTAAATTATACGCATTTAGAAAATCTAAGCATTAAGTTACTGCATCAAAAGTTAAGTTTGCTTTTTACAATAAACAGGCGGATAATTAATCTGATGATTTTAATTAAAAATATTAATATATCTATAAAAAAGAAATTAGGTATTATAAAAGTATAAGGGCTAAAGCCCGTATAATCTCATTCGCTTGGAAATAATCAAAAACATTTGATTATTTCTCTCACTCATTTCGATTATGAAAACAATAATTTTGTGTGGCGGGACCGGAACCCGCATGAAAGAAGAAACTGAGTTTAAGCCCAAGCCGTTGGTGGAGGTGGGCGGTAAACCGATTTTATGGCATATCATGAAAATTTACGCGCATCATGGCTACAATGAATTTATTTTGGCCCTGGGCTATAAAGGCAACATGATAAAAGAATATTTTTTGAACTGGCGCAGCCTGTTGAATGATTTTAGTTTAAGCACAAAAGACAACGAAATTACTTTTCACAACAATGATTGTGATGATTTTAAGATAACTTTTGTTGAGACGGGGTTGAATAGTTTGACCGGCGAACGAATACGCAGATTAAAAAAATATTTAAATCCCAACGAAGATTTTATGGTTACCTATGGCGATGGCGTGGCCGATATTAATCTTAAAGAGTTGGTGGACTTTCATAATAAACAGAATACCGCGGCTACCATCACGGCCGTGCGTCCGGAACATCGCTTTGGTTTTCTAAACATCAATCATGACACCAAAAAAGCCGTTGATTTTTTTCAACATAAAGTTACTACGGGCACGGAAGAAGAAAAGGTTAACAATTTTATTAACGGCGGTTTTATGGTTTTAAAACCGGCGGCGCTTGACATGATTGCCGAGAACAGCATGATTGAATCTGTATTTCCGCCGCTCTCGGAACAAGGCGAGCTGTCGGTTTATACTCATCAGGGAAAATGGAAGTGCATGGATACATACAAGGAAGTGGAAGAGATGAATGAGTATTGGCAAAAAGACCCATTTTGGAAAATTTGGGATACTAAAAAATAATATATGTCTAATCTAATTAATAAAAATATTCTCGTGACCGGCGCCACCGGTCTGGTTGGTTCGCATTTGGTTGAACGGCTGCTCACCATGGGTGTTGGCCGTATTATCGCTCTCTCACGCAGCAGAGATCCGGAGGCATATTTTTTTAAAAATAATTTTGACCGCCGGGTAGTTATGGCAAACGGAGATCTTAAAGACCGGGAACGCATAGCCGACATTGTGACTAAATATGAAATAAATTATATTTTTCACATCGCGGCCCAGCCGATTGTCTCCACCGCTTTTATTAACCCGTACGAAACGCTCGCGACCAACATTATGGGTACCGTTCATATTTTGGAAGCCGCCAAAATGTCGCCGCGCATTGAAGGCGTGGTGATTGCGTCAAGCGATAAGGCTTATGGAAAGAATTGTACAGCCGCGCTCGAGGATCAGCCTTTGCGCGGCGATCATCCGTATGATGTTTCCAAATCATGCACGGATCTTTTGGCACTGACTTACGCCAAGACTTATAACTTGCCGGTAACAGTGTCCCGTTTTGGCAATATTTTTGGTCCCGGCGACCTTAATTTCAACCGCATTATTCCCGGAATCATGAAGGCGGCTATTAACAATGAAGTTTTGGAAATCAGAAGCGACGGCACATTTGCGCGCGATTACATTTATGTAAAAGACGTGGTGGATGGATATATTTATTTAGCCGAGCAGATGAACAAGTCCAAGGGTGAAGCCTTTAATTTTAGTTCCGGTTTTAATTTCTCGGTTTTGGATTTGATTAGCGGAATTTCCGCGATTATCGGTAAGAAGATTGATTATAAAATAGTCAATAACCAAAAAAATGAAATTCCGTCTCAGAGTTTGAATTTTGATAAGGCGGAAAAAATATTGGGTTGGAAATCCAAGTATTCATTTGCAGATGGAGTTAAAGAAACGTATGAATGGTACAAGAGTTGCTTTGTATAAAAAATACTATGACCACAGCAGAGCTGGCGTTCGAAGCCAAAAATATCCGAAAAATGATTTTAAAGCTTATTTCCCAAACTAACAGTTCGCATGTTGGTTCTTGTTTTAGCATCGCCGATATTCTGACTGTTTTGTATAAAAATATTTTGGAGATTTCCGCTCCGGATGACCCGAACCGCGATATTTTTATTTTGAGCAAGGGTCATGCCGCCGTGGCTCTTTATGCGGCTTTGGCTTCACGCGGATTTATTTCCGCGGAACTTTTAGAAACGTATGCGCGTGATGGTGCAAAATTGGCCGGGCATGTTATAAAAGATTCGGCGCCGGGTATAGAAGCTACCGCCGGATCCTTGGGACACGGTTTGTCTATGCTAGCCGGTTTTGCTTTGGCTAATAAACTTAATAATAGAAAGTTCTATTGTCTGCTAGGTGATGGAGAATGTAATGAAGGATCGGTTTGGGAAGCGGCATCATTTTGCGGTCATTTTAAATTAAACAACGTAACCGCTATTATTGATTGTAATAAACAGCAGGGTTTGGGCCATACTGCCGGTATAATGGATATGCGTAACATGGCTGAACGCTGGCGCGCTTTTGGTTGGGAGGCTATTGAAGTTGACGGCCATAATTATGATGAATTGCAAAAGGTTTTTACTTATAGCCACAGCCGGAGGGATTCAGCTAAACCGCTTGCGATTATCGCCAGCACAATCAAAGGAAAAGGAGTGTCTTGGATGGAAGATAATTTGGCCTGGCATTATAAATCACCCACAGCCGAGCAGTTGCAATCCGCGATTATTGAGATTGATTCCAATTGATTTATTATATGCGAAATACGATTATAAATGCCATTCATGCCGCCGCCAAAACCGATAAAAAAATTGTTTTTTTAACCGGTGATTTGGGGTATTCGGTGGTGGAACAGTTTCAGGCCGAATTGCCGGACCAAATAATCAACTGTGGCATCGCGGAGCAAAATATGATCGGCGTGGCCGCGGGTTTTGCTTTGGCCGGGAAAAAAGTTTTTGTGTATAGCATCGTGCCCTTTGTAACTATGCGTTGCTGGGAGCAGGTAAGGGTAGATATTTGTTATCAAAATCTTGATGTTACGCTTATCGGCGTGGGTGGTGGTTTTGCCTATGGTACGCTGGGCACAACGCATTTTGGACTGGAAGATTTGGCTTTGATGCGCGTGTTGCCAAATATGAAAATAATCGCGCCAGCCGATTCCATTGAAGCCGTACAACTTTTTACACAATTATTAAATGATAAAGGACCTGCTTATATCAGACTAAACCGTGGTGGTGAAAAAAATATTACCGAGCAAGCATCACCCGTACAAATTGGCATTGGTTCAGTTTTAAAACATGGTTCATAAGTGGCTATTTTTTCCATTGGCGCTATTACCGAGGTGGCGCTCGCGGTGGCCG
>CAYIHE010000029.1:0-11004 GCA_964363145.1 uncultured Gammaproteobacteria bacterium
ACTCCTTAACATCTGTTTTATTCATAATCAAAATGAGTGAATAAAATATTTAGCTTGCTAAATATTTTTGAGCGAATGAGTTTATATGTGGCTAGCCCATATAAAAATTATTCGCCTTATTTTATATTTTCTTTAAACCATTCATAAGTTAATTTTATGCCTTCGGACAAATTAACTTTGTGCTTCCAACCCAAAATATGCATTTTGTTCATATCCTGCAATTTTTGCGGAGGTCCGTCTGGTTTAGAACTGTCCCAAACTATTTTACCATCATAACCGACGGCTGTTTTTATCATTTCCGCCAATTCTTTTATAGTAAGATCGGTGCCTGTGCCCAAATTAAAAAATATTTCACCGCTTTCATTTTGTTCTTTGGTCGGGTTAAAATTTTTCATTAAAAATAAGCAACCATCCGCCATGTCTTCCACGTGCAAAAATTCTCGGCGCGGAGTGCTACTACCCCAAACGGACACCTCGGCTTGTCCATTAACTTTGGCGTCGTGAAATTTACGCAGTAAAGCCGGCAAAACATGAGAGTCTAGTAAATCAAAATTATCATACGGTCCATACAAATTGGTTGGCATAACAGCAATAAAATTGGTGCCATACTGGCGATTATAGCTTTGGCACATTTTGATGCCGGCAATTTTGGCCAAGGCGTATGGTTCGTTGGTGGTTTCCATCGGACCGGTGAGTAGGCACTCTTCTTTTAACGGCTGTGGCGCAAGCTTTGGGTAAATACAAGACGAGCCAAGCAATAATAATTTTTTTACGCCGTTTAAATACGACTGATGAATAACGTTGTTTTGGATTTGTAAATTTTCGTAAATAAATTGGGCTGGATAACTACTATTAGCCAAAATTCCACCCACTTTGGCCGCGGCCAAAAAAACATACTCCGGTTTTTCTTTGACAAAAAAATCTGCCACCGCTTGTTGACTCAACAAATCCAATTCGGCGTGCGCGCGCAAAATTAAATTATTATAGCCGCGACTTTGTAAACATCGCACTAAGGCGGAACCAACCAAACCGCGATGCCCAGCAACATAAATTTTGGCATTTTTATCCATAACCGCAAAATTATTCTTTGATGTATTCTTTTGGGTCCAAACCATTATCTCTAAATTCTTCTTCCAACATTAATTTTATCAATTCCTTAAATTTAGTTTTTGGCTCCCAACCCAACACGCGCTTGGCTTTGCCGGCATCGCCCAGCAAAAAATCCACTTCCGTAGGCCTATAATAGCGCGGATCTATTTCCACAATTACCTTGCCAGTATTCTTATCATATCCTTTTTCAGCCAAACCTTCGCCATTCCATCCAATATCCAAGCCAAGAAGCTGGGCCGTATATTCTAAAAATTCGCGCACACTATGAGATTCACCGGTGGCAATCACATAATCATCCGGCTTTTCTTGCTGTAACATCAGCCACATCGCTTCCACGTATTCTTTGGCATATCCCCAATCTCGTTTAGCGTTTAGATTTCCTATATACACCCTATCTTGCCGTCCCAGTTTTACATTAGCCAAAGCATTGGTAACTTTTTTAGTGACAAAAGTGCCGCCGCGGCGTGGAGATTCGTGATTAAAAAGTATACCATTGCAAATAAACATACCGTATGCCTCGCGATAATTGACGCAAATATAGTGGGCAAAAACTTTGGCGCAACCGTACGGACTACGCGGATAAAACGGCGTAGTTTCTTTTTGAGGCGTTTCCAAAACTTTTCCAAACATTTCCGAAGAGCCGGCCTGATAAAACTTTACTTTTAAACCAGCATCTTTGATGGCGTCCAAAATTCGCAACACGCCAAGCGCGTCAGCGTTGGCCGTGTATTCGGGGAATTCAAAACTGACTTTTACATGGCTTTGCGCGCCTAAATTATAAATTTCATCTGGCCGGACTTTTTCCAAAATACGATTTAAATTACTTGAGTCGGTCAGATCGCCGTAATGCAAAAACATCTTCGCGTCCGGATGGTGCGGGTCCTGATAAATATGCTCTATTCGGCCAGTATTAAAACTACTGGATCGACGTATAATGCCGTGCACTTCATAACCTTTTGCCAACAAAAATTCGGCCAAATATGACCCATCCTGGCCGGTAATGCCGGTTATCAAAGCTTTCTTCATATATTCTTATTCCACTTGGGTTACTAGTGGCTCTGGCGCCAAAATCTGCTCAATAATCCCTTTTTCATTGTCGGCAAATTCAATATTATTTTTCTTGGCCAACTCTAAAATTTCCAAAGCTTTATCCATATTTTTATTTATCTTGTAGACATAGGCCAAACGCCAATAAGTTTCAGAAATTCCGGATTCATCATCCAGCGCTTTCTGCAACAATTCAATGGCGCGATCAACTCTGCTTGTCTGCAAATAAAAATTAGCTAAATTATATATAATCTGCTGGCGTTTTGGCGAATACTTAAGCGCCGCTTCCAAACTCTCGCCATATTTCACAACATAACTAACTTCGTTAGTAAGAGCATACGCTCCCTGATAAAGCGGACTTAAAGACAGATAATTTCTAATGTCATACGGGTGAAGCCTGGTATTTTCAAGCAGCGCGTCTTCTGCGATTTTAAACAATTCCAAATTTTGTTCTTTGCTTAATTTATTTTCTCCGCCCAGCATTTGCGCGATGGTTCTGCCCAAATCACTGCGAATATCATCCACGTGCGGGGAATTAAAAGCCAGAGCTTCTTTTACTACAGGCGCGGCCTGCGCTGGCGCGTAAGTTAAAACCTTTAGAGCGTTAAGCGTTTTCATGTTGGCGCGGGCCGGCTGAATATTAAAAATAAAAATAACTAAAACTGCCGCTGTGCCAACTACAGACATGGCGCCGCCGCTTATTCTCTTGTCCGGAATAACTAAAATCTTGGCATGGTTCTGTTTGATTTCTGTTGGCGCTGGTGCGGATTTTGTCAGCTGATTTATCATCGCCAGCCAAAACATAAAATATAAATAGGAGGTCGGATTTTCAAAAACCGTAACATTTCCCACAAGATGCGCCACTAAAAACGCGGCCGCTACCGCTAAAATATGCGGATCAATTATTTTTTTTCTTTTGGCTAATACTAAAACCGCGATTCCAGATATAAAAATTAAAATATACACAACCAAACCAACAACTCCTTGCACCGCCAAAGTATTCATTATTATATTATGAGCATTATCAAACCATGTTTCCCCATAACCAAAATGCAAAGACCATGGATTATAGTTTTTATTAAAAGCGTAAAAAAAATTGTTTGGTCCCCAGCCAAAAATCGGCTTCTCTTTCCAGCTTTCTATGGCCACGCCCCACGCCACCCAGCGAGCCGTACTTTTTAATGCCGTATATGTCGTATTTACAGCCCTGCCAACAGCAGGAATGTTAGAAACAAATTCTGTTTGTCTAAACGCATATAAAAGCGAAGCAAGTAAAACTCCAAAAATTGCGACCGCAGACAAAACATTCCTTGTCTTTTTATTTTCTTTTAAAACTATAATATAATTAAGAATTAACACACCCAAACCAACAACCAAACCAAGTATTGATCCGCGCGTACCGCTGAAAACCATGCCCACTATAGCCAACACGCAAGCGACCGCTTCTGCCAATTTCCAGGTTCTGTTGTTTTCTTTTATAAAAAGCAAAAATGCAACAAAGGCTAAAAACAAACCATAACCACCGACATAAATAGGATTGCCGAGCGTGCTGGCTACTCTGGCCGCTCCTTGATTTAACAATAAATTGGGATTAAAAATCTGCAGTATACCAACAAACATCACCAAAGACCCGGCCACCAAAAAAACTTTGAGCGCCCTTTTCCATTCTGTCCAGTTTTTAAACATGGCGCTACAAATAAAATAATAGGCCACATAATGAAATATGGTAAAAAGGCCCAACATTCTTTCGTGATTATCCCAAAAACTATGATACGCATCCACACCCACAAAAGTGGAAATGGTAAAACTGGCAAAAAACGCGGCCAAAGCCAGACTTAACCAGGAAAATCTTGGTTTAAATTCTTGCCAATTTATAAAAAGCAACAAAACATAACCGGCGATCATTAGTGTAACCAGCGAACGGAAAACCAAAATCTTTGGCACGATAAAAGGGAATATAAACGAAGTCGGCAGTACCAATAACGGCACAAAAAAGGTTGTGTAAATTAAAAATTTCAGCACTTTAACAATGTTTTGTTTCATAATACGTATATTACAAAAGGTTTAAAATTAGCTTAAATATTCTAGCTTTTATCGGCCCAAATGTCAAATATTGTACTGCTGCACAGTTAAAGTTACCTTTTTATAAAAAAGAGGGTCCGTTGCCGGCGCCCTCACCACTTGTTCTTACGCCTACCTCTTGTTAAACTTTTTGGCAATCACGGCTCCAACTGCCGCGCCAACGATAATCGCCGCCGTGGCCGGTATGACCGGAATCAAGAAATATCCCAGTAGACCGAAGGTGGAAGCAAAACCAACCAGGCGCTTCACCTTGCCGGTCAATTCTTTCATCCCTTGCGTCTGTAGTAATTGCGACATTGTTGTTACCTCCTGTGGTTTTTAGCCTATCATAAATCACCGATAAAAAGCAACTGCGAACGACCACTGACATTGACAAAACCCGTTAAATTATAGTAGGATGGACTTAATTAAGTACGTTCACAACCCGAGGAGAACGCTCATGAAATGTCTCAAAGTCACGTTCGCGGAACTTCATGAAGAAAAAGGCGCTTTTGGCAAGGAATCCATCTCTCCGGGTGGAGCGGAATTTCCAAAACACATGATTCTTTCCTACGACTTGAAAACCAAGACGGTGGTATTTCCAGAGGGGTGGAAGTGTATATATGAAGGTGGTAAAGTTGGAGAAAAGTTGCATACTGGATTCGTTTTCTTGTTTGACAACTGCTGGGAAAGTGGTGTCCGAAAAGATAAGGTTAAAAAAATTAGTTCTTTCGAAGTTGATTACGACCCAAAAGAATTTGTACCCGATAAGAATCTGCGGTTGGTAAAAATAGATGTTCCACTTAAACACAAGTCATACATGGACAAACTCATCAAGAAATATCTGGCGACTAAACTGATTGTTGCCCAACGGTCGCGTAAAAGCGCCAGGATTCGCACGGTAGACGGCAAGAGGGTGACTTTCCCCACATATTCTTACGAGCTGATAGAACAGCTGGTTGGTAATGGAAATGAGATATGGGAAGAGCTGGGCAAGGAAGAGAAAAATGCCGGTAAAAAAACTTACATGATACTGTCTGAAAACCCCGGGGTATTCCTCGGTCAGCTGGCCAACTTCAACAAGTAGGCCTCAATCGTCGAGTTAGGCGGAGAGATAATATCAACCCGCTTTTTTTATATCATTCGCGGACTTCTTGCGGCCTCCTCCCCCTAGAAGCGGGGAGGACAGAGGAGGGGGTTTAGTGACAGTCGACGAAACAAAAACCCCACCCCTTGCCCCTCCCCTTATAGGGGAGGGAGATCCGTGGGCAGGTAAAATTGACCAAAGCTCTATTCTCTGCTACACTATGCACTTGTATGTCTAATCCCGGCAACGTAATTATCAGTTTCGACGACGTATCATTTGCCTACGACACAAATAAGCCCATTTTGGATGAGGCCAGTTTTTCGGTGCGCGAAAACACCAAATTTACCATTATGGGGCAAAACGGCGCCGGAAAAAGCACAATTTTTAAACTAATCACCAAGGATATTAAACCGGACAACGGCCAGGCCAACACCAGCTTGGGCGCCAGCATTGCAATCGCCACCCAAGTAATGAAACCGGAAAACCTAAACAAAACCATTGAAGAATTTTTTGGCCAAACAATAACCAAAAAAATATACGATTTGCCCAAACGCATTGCCGAAGTTTTGGATATCGTGCATCTAAAAGCCCCATTGGACAGAAAAATAAATAAGTTTTCCGGCGGCCAACAGGCCAGACTGCTATTGGCTTATGCTTTAATTCAAAAACCGGATATTTTACTGCTGGATGAACCGACAAATAATTTAGATACGCAAGGCATAGAACACCTCACCCAATTTTTGATGACCTACCCAAAAACATGCTTAGTTATTTCCCATGACGCCAATTTTTTAAACTCTTTTACTGACGGCGTTTTGTATTTGGATTCTTTTACTCACAAAATAGAACAATATGTTGGCGACTATTACAATGTGTTGGGAGAAATTGAAGCCCGCATAGAACGCGAACAGATGAAAAATGCCCAGTTGCGCAAAAGTATTCAGGATAGAAAAGACAAAGTAAACTTTTTCGCCAACAAAGGCGGCAAGATGCGCAAATTGGCCAGCAAACTGCGCGATCAGGTGGAAGAAGCGGAAGAAAATATGGTGGACGAACGCCGGGAAGATAAAACTATTACCGATTTTACTATTCCCGCTCAAACCGATATTGTGGGGCCGTTTGTGGAAATTAATTCCGTGGGTATAATGAAGGAGCACGCCCGGCATACGCCGGGCGAGGGGCGAATGCCCCTCGAGCCGGTGAAAAAAAAGATTGACCCACCCATTACAGTCCGCAAAAATCAAAAACTTTTAATAAAAGGCCCAAACGGCATTGGCAAAAGCACGCTCTTACGACGCCTTACCGAAGGAACGGAAAAAGGCGCTGTTATTTCTCCGGACGTGCGCGTTGGTTATTACCGCCAAGATTTTTCCGGATTAGATTTTGAGAAAACCGCGTATCAGGCGCTGGAAGAAATGATGCCCAATCCTTTCAATCAAGAAATTTACGCCACCGCCGCCATATTTTTATTGTCCGCAGAGGTTTTAAAAAATAAAGTGGGCGCGCTGTCCGAAGGACAAAAAGGATTGTTGTGCTACGCCAGATTTGTTTTACAAAAACCCGGATTGTTAATAATGGATGAACCGACCAACCATATAAATTTCCGCCACTTACCCATTATCGCCAAAGCGCTGGATGAATTTGAAGGCGCCATAATTTTGGTAAGCCACGTGCCGGAATTCGTGGATCAAATTGGCATTACCCAGACTCTTGACTTGGAAACTTTATAATCGAAATGAGTGAGTAAAATGGATTGCCAGCAGTTGTGCCAAGTTTACTTGGCTACAATCTGACGGCAAGACATTTTCGAGCGAATGAGTTTATATCTGTAGATATAATCCTCTTTTTTCCAAAGCCATTTTTTTGGCAACCGCATAAGTTCCTTCTCCATTTTGTTTTGACCTGGCATAAACCTCGTTTAAATTTCTGGCAATAAGAGGCAGTCTGGATAAAGCATTTTCTAACGAGCCACCGTTTAATTCTTCAATTCCCTGCATTACTCCACCGGCGTTTATTACATAATCCGGAGCTGCCAAAATTCCTCTCTCAAAAAGACGCCTATCATCTTCAACCTCATCCTCTAACTGACAATTGGCCGCGCCCGCAATTATTTTACAATTTAATTTGGGGATTGAATTTTGATTGATTACATAAGCGGGCCCGCACGGCGTCAAAACATCAACATCCAAGTATAATATTTCGTTTGGATTTACTGTGGTGGCAATACTCTCAAACTCTTTAAGTTTCTCCGCATCCAAATCTGAAACATAAACTTTGCCACCCGCTCTTATAAGTTCTTTGGCAAGCACTTTGCCAACGCTTCCCAATCCTTGCACAGCAAAACTTCGCCTATTTATCGTATCCGAACCAAACTCATACTTCAAAGTTGCTTTTATCCCCTCTAAAACTCCATAAGCGGTAGTTACTCCGCTTTGACCAAATTCCGAATCCTTTATCGCCAAAATATGACTGGTTGTTTCTTTAATTATTTTGGAATCATCCGGCTCAAAACCAAAATCAATAGCCGAGACAAATCTGCCCCGCTCTTCTTCAATTAATCTGCCGACATCGCGCAAAAATTCTTTTGTTTTGCCGGACTTAGGCACAAAAACCACGGCTTTGCAGCCACCATAGGGCGCGTCAATTAATGCCAGTTTATAAGTCATGGCTTCACTAAGTCTTAAGGCATCTTTTAATCCCTGCTCACCCGCGTCCGCAGACAAAAGCCGAACCCCTCCAAAACAAGTGCCGTTGCCGAGGGTATGATAAGCAAGAATCATGTGGGCTGACCCTGATTGCTTAAATATAATTTCTTTGTGCGGCGCGCGCATCAGTTCGTTTGGGTTCATAATGTCAAATCATTTTTCATTATCAAAAAAATAATCACCTGCAATTCCCGGCGATCATGCTTAGAAATTCGCAGCAACAATTTTTTAAGCTTGTCCATTTAATTCTTTTAGTATCTCCAAAAGTTTGTCGGCTGGTATGCCTTTTCCTTTGGTATCACGTTTAGCGTTATAAATTGTAGTGTAACCAACTTTGCTTTTAGCCAAATGACGGTTTTCTTCAATAAAAAGAGGGCTAATAACAAGATTATTTTTCCCCGGCTTTATTAAGAATTGCGAAGTCTTAAACATTGATCTCCACATTTTCGGCAGAGTTATTTGTCCTCGGGAGGTTGTTTTTTGAATAATTGGCGCAGACATAGTTTTGATGGTTATTTCTTATTTTCTTACATTCTTACTATAACAACTATTTGGCGCTATGCCAATACTTTTATCAACAGGCATTGACTAAATGCTATTTTCTGATACAATATCGCTTGTCTGTCATTCTGAGCAAAGCGAAGAATCTCTCTCATTCAATGTAAAAGATCCTTCATTTCATTCAGGATGACAAATTACACCTGGAGAGGTGGCCGAGTTGGCTGAAGGCACCACACTGCTAACGTGGGAGGGAGTAAAATCCCTCGAGGGTTCGAATCCCTCCCTCTCCGCCAGTAGTTTTGGAAAGTGGCAGTAAAAATCCCCTTATTTTGCGCTACATTTCAAAACGGAAAAGTTGTAAAATGTAAGAACCTTAAAGGGATTCGAACTATGGCTAAAATAAACTTCACTTATGATCGAGAGAAAGATGTTTGGTGCCTATTGAACAAAGGCAAAAGCTCAAGCAATTCGCAAACGGCGACCAAGGTGTACGAGGAACTCGTACGTGCGTGCGGGGAGAATGCGACATCGGACGCGGTTTCAGCATTCATTGATACCTATATTGCCGATAAAGGCATTGATATACCGGCTCTCATAACTAAATTTGAAAATGATTGGTCTGTGGTCACTGACGAATATCATGTACGCGCGGAACGTGTATTCGGTACAACTTTGTCGCAGGATGTGACGGCGTACCTGACGGTCAATACGCGATGTCCGTATAGCATCGAAAATAATTACTTCTTCGTTTCCATGCTCAACGCATGGGCTAGAAAGACGGTCATGCACGAGCTTTGGCATTTCTATACGTGGCAAAGGTTCGGGTCTGATTACGAAGCACGATTAGGAAAGCAGAAATATAACGACATTAAGGAAGCCCTTACCGTGTTACTCAATATCGAATGTGCCGATTTACTTCCTGAGGGTGTGACCGACACCGGATATCCTCAGCATAAAAAACTGCGTGAAAGAATCGTAGAAATTTGGGAAGACACGAAAGATATAGAGAAGGTTTGGGCTCAGTCAGAGAATAGCTTGATATGATTATTCCTATGGAAAAGACTAAACAAACCAAAAAGCGAACTGATATCTCCCCGGAGCGTCTGGAGGAGCTTAAGCGTGCCACTCTCATTGCTTCTACTGGCTCATCACTTCGTCTCTCGGGCTCTAAAGTTACTAATGAACAGGTTGAGCAGATTTTGAACGAGATTAGTAAATCTTCCGAGCGAAAGTAGGAATCTCGAACAAATCTGGCTTTTCTTGGTATATTCGTCTCAGTTTTCGCATAATTCTATCAACATTGCCGTAGTTGAGCCGTCCCATCGGTTCAAAGTTCCGGTAATCGTCTCCGCCAGTGGTTTTGGAAAATAGCAGTAAAAATTCCCTTATTCTGCGCTACATTTCAAAACGGGAAAATGATAAAATAAGTGAACCCTAGAGTGATTCGAACTATATGAAAGTCCTAATAATAGATAACGGAACAAGTTATCTTCAACAGCTTAAAAATTTACTGTCGAAGCACACGTCTCAAGTAATCAAATACTCTGAGATCGGATCGGTTGATCCTAATGATTTTGATGCGATTATTCTTTCGGGTGGCCATGTTTTTGCTGTAGAGGGACATACTGCACAGCTCGAAAAAGAAATAGATCTTATTAAGGAATCGACCCGACCCATCTTTGGGATTTGCTTTGGTTTTGAGGTCATTGCACAAGCATTTGGTGCAAAGCTTGAACTCATGAAAAGTAAGGAGCGCGGCATTTTAGATATTGAAGTTATAGAATCCGATGATATCTTTTTAAACATTAATTCTTTTCAAGTATTCGAAAGCCATCGTTGGGTTGTAAAAGAACTACCCAAGGATTTTATTTCACTCGCACGTTCCAAGGATGGAATCGAAGCGATAAAGCATAAAACTCGTCCGGTTTACGCAGTACAGTTCCATCCAGAAATGTTTACGGAAGAAAGCTGCGGCGATGAGGTCTTCAACAATTTCCTGAATATAATTCAAAAAGAGTCATTGCGTCGTGCAACTCTTATAGCCTCCGCCGGCGCATCTACGCGCCTTGCGGGTTCCAAGCTTTCTGACGATCAAGTCGAAGAAATCAGTAAATCTTCTGAGCGAAAGTAGGAATATCGAATAAATCTGGCTTTTCTTGGTATAATCGTCTTAATTTTTGTATAATCTTATCAATATTCCTTACATTAAGCCGCTTAATCGGTTCGAACTTCGGGACATCGCCTCCGCATTTTATCCAAATCCAGATTTTTTCTTCTAAAAGGATGGGGGCCTTTTTCTACGGGTCTCTGCTCTCAACAATTCGTGCAGGCAGCGGGGTTGTCGGATGATTTACATAAAAATGAGTTTAGCCTCATTTTTATGTCTGTGAACAACTTTAAAACTCATTTGTGGTATACTGGTGGTATGCTAATTGTAACGCCATAAAATATGAAAAAAATAATTTTAGCAGTCGTGGTTCTTATTATTCTCGG
>CAYIHE010000030.1:0-10727 GCA_964363145.1 uncultured Gammaproteobacteria bacterium
TCAGCGCCAGATGGTTAAGTTATACGGACATTTGGACATTGTATAACTACGATCCAGCTACACCGCAATGGTTGATACTCTTTTATTATGGATTTAAACAGATTTACATTGAAGATTACACGGATTAAATTGACAAACTTTCTGTCAATCTGTGTAATCCGTTAATAATCTGTGTAATCTATATATTAAAATCTATATGTTATTCGTCCTTTTGTCAAGTCGTAAGGCGTCATTTCTACTTTTACGCTGTCTCCCATGCCCATTCTGATTTTGTTCATGCGGATCTTTCCGGACAAATGAGCAATAATAGTCTGGCCGCTTTCCAGCCGTACTTTGAAAGTAGTGGCTGGTAGCAACTCCTCTATTATACCTTTGACTTCGATTATGTCTTTGTTAGCCATTTATTTAAAGATTAGTACGTGATTTATTATAGTATAAAGCTCGGATTAAGTCAAGGGATGGGTGTGGACAGGGATGGCAGAAAATGCCGGCTCTTCGTGTTTGTACACCCAGTACTTATATAAAAGGAAGTTCCATGCCACGGCCACGGCAATGTTAGCCACTCGCGCCAACAAATAATTTATCAATAATTTTTCATTAAAAAACCACATCCAGCTGACGGCAATAATATAATTGATACCTGCTAAAATAAAAAACTTGACCATCTGTTTGCGAGTAACGCCTTGGGATTTAAACGCCCAATGTTTGTTAAGAAAAAAAATATAATTTAGTAAAAATACCTGATTGATAATAACAGCCACAACGGGACGGATATGCAAAAAGTGTTTAAGTAAAAACAAACTGCCAATATCCAAAATAACCCCGCTTAAACCAATAACAAAATAACGCGCGAATTGATGGCGCATTGACCAAAAATGTAAAATTATTTTCTTGAACATAGTTACTCCAAAATCGCTTTGATGCGGCGCGCGCCAGAGCTCACCGCTTCTTCTTTTATAATTTTAAATTTACCGAGTACGCCCGTATGCTCCACGTGCGGACCGCCGCAAATTTCGCGGCTAAAAGTTAAAGAATTCTCATGCGCGTCGGCCTGCGCTGACGGATCGCCAATAGAATAAACTTTTACTTTAGCGCCATATTTATCCTCAAATAAACCCATGGCGCCTTTGGCTTTTGCCTCGGCCACGGACATTTCCGCGAACGAAACATGGTAATCATGGCCGATGGCATAATTTATTAAATCTTCCACTTGTTTTTTTTGCTCTTCGGTCATTTTTTCCGGATGCGAAAAATCAAAACGCAAACGTTCGGCTGTAATGTTGCTCCCCCGCTGTTCCACGTGCGCGCCTAAAACTTTTCGCAATACCGCGTGCAACAAATGCGTGGCCGTATGATATTTAGTGGACATTTCACTGGTGTCGGCCAGCCCGCCTTTGAACTTTTGTTCGGCGCCGGCGCGTGATAAATCCTGATGCGCTTTAAACGCTTCCTCAAAACCGTTCACATCTACCATTAAGCCATTTTCATTGGCCAGCTCTTGAGTAATTTCTAAAGGAAAACCAAAAGTCTCAAATAATTTGAAAGCCTGCTTTCCGGAAATTTGTTTTACCATCTGGCCGGTTTTTTCAAACGCCATTTGGAATCCGCGTAATAATTTTTCAAATTCTTTTAAACCCTGTTCAATAGTATTTTTAAATCCGCTTTCTTCCCGCGCCATTTCGGTTACCACAAATTCTTTATTTTTTTCCAGCTCCGAATAAACATCTGACAAAATATTTATTACTTCCTGCGAAATATTACTGCAAAAATTGGCATGCATTCCCAGCAACCGGCCATGACGCACCGCGCGGCGGATTAAGCGGCGGACAATATAACCCTGATCCAAATTACTTGGCGCAATCCCTTCGCCCATAATCATAGTAGCCGTACGCAAGTGGTCGGCAATTATTCTCATGGAACGGGTGACGTCCGCGCTTTCTATATACTCACGTCCGGAAATGTTTTGAATTTTTTGAATAACCGGCCAAAGAGTATCTATCTGAAAAACATCCGCGTAGCCGTTTAACACCACCAGCGTTCGCTCCAACCCCATGCCGGTATCCACATTTTTTTGTTTTAACGGTTCAAATGTGTATTCGTCAACAGTAGTCTGTAGTCTGTGGTCTGTAGTCCGTATTTTATTATATTGCATGAAGACGTCATTCCAAATTTCCAGCCAGCTGTCTTCGTCGGTGGCCGGATTACTGTCTTCCGGGGGGAACTTTGTCTTTCCAACCCAAAAAAACATTTCCGTATCCGGACCGCACGGACCGGTTTGTCCGGCCGGGCCCCACCAGTTATTTTTCTTTGGCAAATATCCTATTCTATTTTCCGAAATACCAAGCGACTGCCAAATTTTAGCAGACTCTTCGTCTTTGGGCGCGTCGTTATCCCCCTCAAAAACAGATACGGCCAAAAGTCGCGGATCTAATCCTAAATAAGTTTTGGATGTTAAAAATTCCCAGCTCCAGGCAATGGCTTCTTTTTTAAAGTAGTCACCGAAAGACCAGTTACCCATCATTTCAAAAAAAGTAAGATGGCGGTTGTCGCCCACTTCGTCTATATCGCCGGTGCGGACGCATTTTTGCGCGCTGGTAACGCGTTTACCGCCCGGATGTTTTTCTCCTAATAAATATGGAACAAGGGGGTGCATACCGGCCGTGGTAAATAAAACCGTGGGGTCGTTTTCCGGGATAAGCGAAGCAGAGGGAATGATGGTGTGCCCTTTTGATTTAAAAAATTCTAGATATTTTTGTCTTAATTCTTGAGAGGTTAACATACGGATAAATTCTACCACCCCCCTTGACAAAATTCAAGGGATGTGATAAGATGATTGCACAATCAGGGCTACCGAATAGTGGCCTAACCGCAAACGTGGGCACTAGCGACCCCAGAAGTCACTACCAGTAGGGGGTAAAAAACCTGTGTGAACAAGGGCTCAATTGGCTCACATGAGCCGATTGGACTGGGATTGGTTATCCCGCAGTGCATGGCTCCGGCTATGCGCAATCTACACGCTAAAGATACAGTACACGTCCGTGAGGGGCAGGAAACCATTTTTGCTGGGTGCGCTAACCCAGTAAGAACGGCACACCTGCCCCTGTTTTTTTACTAAAATTTTAATTTATTACTCCCCCGCCGAGGCATTCGCCATTCGCGTAGAAGACAGCGAACTGACCCGGGGTTACCGCGCGTTGGGGTTTGGAAAATTTAATGACCAACCCACCCCTACTCGTAGACCGCCTCCCGACGGCGAGTCGGGATCCGCGATTCTCGAGAATCGGGACAAGCGGGGAATCGACGACGCATTTTTGCAACGGCTGACGATGGCGCAAACGAACTTCGCAGTTTAGTGGAAATTTTGCCTGCCCGCTCTGCTGAGCAAAGCGAAGCGGGCGGGGCGGTTGTCCGCCCACCCAATTTACCTCCGATACTTCGGCGGTTTTTTTATATAACAACGGATCGTCTTCATAACCGACTACCAGTTCGTTTTTAGCAAAATTTTTACCAACCACATACAACGAACGTGTATCGCCTTCTCCCCTTACCAAGGGGAGATTGAGAGGGGTTACCGTCGCTTGAGCTACCGAGAGCGCAGAGGACGGCAAACCACCCCTTCGCCCCTCCTTGGTAAGGAGGGGAAGCCGTGACAAACCTTGGCGTTGTCCAATAGTATAAAAAGGAAGACCGTCGTGTTCGCCGATTTGTGTGGGTTGAAAATTTTCAACCCCTACGTCCACTGACCCGACGGCCGATGGCGACAAAATAATTTTTCCTTTTTTCGTTTTAATTTTTTTCAACAAAAATTCTTTCATCGGCACCTCGCCCACAAAACAAATTCCCATACTTTCTTCTTTGTCCGCGGTTGGCAAATTAAATTTTTTCGCCAGTTTTCTTACTTCCGGCTTGGTATAACCGCCAATGGGAAATAAAACATATTTTAATTGTTCCTGATTTAATTGGTGCAGGAAATATGTTTGGTCTTTGTTGGTGTCTTTAGCCGACATTAACGCCAACCCACCCCTACCTACCAGCGCCTCCCGCAGCGAGCGGGATCCTCGATTTTCGGGAATCGGGACAAGCGGGGAATTTACGAGGCGAGCGTAATGACCAGTTGCGATAAAATCAAAACCCAATTCTTTGGCCTTATCCAGCCAAGCGCCAAACTTTACAAACTTATTGCACAACACATCCGGATTTGGCGTTTTTCCCTTCCGGTACTCCTTATACATATAGTCTAAAACAAATTTTTTATATTCTTTTACAAAATTTAAATGCATTAAAGGAATCCCCAGCTTGGCCGCGACGCGCAGGGCGTCTTGATAATCGCTCGCCCAACAACTGTAATCTGTTTTAATCTTGTCAGAATCTGTTTCAATCTGTGTTTCGTAATTAACCATAAAAGCGCCGGTGACGTCATAACCTTGTGCAACCAAAAGAGCCGCGGCTACGGACGAGTCAACTCCGCCAGACATGGCTACTAAAATTTTGTCTTTCTTTTTTAACTTAACCATAAAATCAAGACTACCCTATTTTTTATATTTTTTCAAGCACCACTTTACGCTTTTTGAGCGAGCAAAAAGCGTAGGAAAAACTCGCCGAGCGGATGCGCTCCGTCGGTACTTCCACCTGCCCGTCTCGCTCAGCCCGCCCGCTCTTGCTATGCAGAGCGAAGCGGGCGGGCGAGCCGAGCGGGCGGGTCGGCTCATGTCGCTTTGGCGGCCAATCAGCAGAGTAGCATGGCCGCCAATAGCCTGACATTTCACCGTGGCAAGTACGCGTCGTATCGCATGTGCTCGGAGACGAACGGTGGCGATTGTCCCCGAGCTTATGGTTACAAAATGTGAAAAACAAAAATAAAAAAAGCCGCTCGGTGTTAGCGAGACGGCCTGAATATTACTTTCCCTTTTTTGGTTTATCGGGACGATCAAAAGGAACTACGCTCCCGCCTTCTAATACAGAAAGGTTCTTCTTTGCTTTTTTAAGACCGGCAGGATAAGGAATGTCCGGCTTAAATCTCACCAGAAAAGAGTCGTTATCGATAATCGTCACGTGTTTGCAAGTGCCACAAGTAATAAGCAAATCGTGATCTTTCTCGCCTCTCCTAATGATCCCCCAATTAAGATTCATTTCTTTGCAGTGGCATAAAGGCCCTGTCAGCTGGATTTCAACGATTTTGAACATGATTCCTCCTTGGAGACTACGACTGTTGCCGCGGCGGCAAAAATCCCGTGGCCGAACCGTAGCGTTTGTGCGCGCAATCATAGAATCTGACGCCAAACTTAAGACTGCTGGCGAAATGGAAAAACGGAGCGAGTTGCCAGCCGGCGCCATCACCCAGCGTGTACTCATCGCCGGCGCAATCAAATTGAAGATGCTCCCAGCGCGTTTCCAGTTCAGGATGAGTAAGCAATACACACCCGACCGCGACAGCGCCAAGGCCAAATTCATTGGTTGCGAAAACCGAGCGCGCCCGGCGAACCGAACGGCCACGATGCCGCAAACCCAGCTGGGCCGGCACAATAAGAATTGCCCCGCCAACCGGCAGATTATACTGATCTCTAAACTTTTGAAGCATTCTGCTTGTGCGCGCGTGCGGGCGCAAATAGTTTGCTCCCAGCTGACCATCGCGGTGATTGTAAAAATTCCGCTGGGACTTGATGGCCGCTAGCACCATCTTTTCTACAACCTCTCCATACGTAAGCGCGATCTTTTTCCAATCCAAACTGGCAAACCATCCTTCGGCGCCAATTGGAAGTTCCGGGAGATTCCGGGCCAGCTCCAATGCGTGACTCGGATCAAGATTAAAAATCTTGGCAAGCGTATTGATCTGTTCCTCAATCGGCCTCGGCCCCCTGTACTTTTCCGAATAAAGACAGTCGGAATTAACTTCCTCGTCCGCGTACCGATCCGACATGGACAAATCCGCCATCAGCTTGACAAACCCATTTTGCAATTCACTGCCGCGCCTAACAATCCGTCGGGCGCTGGCCTTATCAAGGTTCAGTTTGTTATACACGGCCTCAAAGAGGCCGACTGCCTGCAGACCTTGCGGGTCCCGGCTAGTAATCGGTCTCTTTTTGGACATTGGCTTCTCCTGTTGTGAAAGAGCTGGCTTAATCTTAACCAGTTTTTAGCGTGTTTGTCAATTTCGTTAAAAACAAAACACCATCCCTTGCGGAATGGCGCTTTGTTTTTGAGTCTAGTAAAACTAGATTGATTTTATGAGTTTCTGCGAGCTTGCATGCAATCTCGGCAATAAACCGGCTTGTCTCCAGAAGGTTGGAATGGTAATTCCGAGATCTGGGTTCCGCACTGAGCGCAATTTACATTGACGCTGTACATTTGTCTTGGGGCTCTCGGTCCTCTATCGTTGCCGCCTGGTCGGTCTTGGCGATAGGTTTTATTGCATTCAAAGCAATAAACCGGACGATCTCCCTTTGGCTCAAAAGGCAATTGTGAGATATGGGTCCCGCATTTTCCGCAGGTTAAATCCACATCGTACATTTGTCTTGTTCCATCAAATGCCATAGTTTTGTACTTCTCTTGCCATGCACCTTATTGGTGCTATGGTGTTCCCAAAATGGTTTTTGAGAGTTTATTAAGTCGACCTCCAGACTTCGTCCCGACCTAGTCGGGACTGTGCCTTGGTAAAATTTTGGGAACTTAGTTTAAAAATCGTACCCCAAATTATTAGTTAACATTATACCACAAAAACGCACTTTTGTCAATAGCTGGCGTCATCATTATCTACCTTTACCACCCTATCCGGCAAAACTTGCTTTTCCGGTTCATTGCGGACCTGTGGCAGAGGCGCTGAAGCAGGCGGTGAAAATGATTGTTTTGATAGTTGATTATTAGTTGTTGGCGGTTTATTTGAAACTAAATTTCGCGCTGTATTTCTATTGGTCTGCAAAGCTTGCGAAAGACTAATCCCCTTTTGATTTGGATCAACTGACAAAACAGGACTGCTTTGTTTCATACTTAATTCAGATTTTTTCTCCGAAGTTTTATTTGCAAACGGCTTGGATGGTCTAAATTTGGCCGGTGAGGAAAAAGCCGGCTTTCGTTGTTGGTTGTTAGTTGTTGGTTGTCGGTTGTTAGTTGTTGGTTGTTTGTTGTTAGTTGTTGGTTGTCGGTTGTTAGTTGTTGGTTGTCGGTTGTTAGTTGTTGGTTGAACCGGCTCTATCTTCACCGGCATCCCCTCTTCATCAGTCGTATATTCACTGTCTTTTTCTTTGGAAAGTTCCAAATCTTTGTTTTCCGAAAAAGTTTTGGCCCGCGGCTCCGGAACTTTATCTTTGATGCTTCCTTCATCATCCTCGTCTTCTTCTCCACCACCCATACCTGTCCAGCGCATAATTTTGTCTTCTATATTATCGCGGCTGGTGGCATAACGTTCGCGGGAAACTTTAACAACTTTTTCAGCGCTATCCGTAGCGATATTAATTGGCGGCAAAGTGTTCGCGGAAAATGGCTGGGAAGCCACGCCGTCTATCATTAATTTTAAATAAACTTGAAATTTAGTTAAATTCACCAAATCAGTTTCTATAAAAGTAGGCGCGAATTCTTTTGCCAAAATTTCCGCGTCCGTGGAACCGACACGAAAAGTTACGAGAGTGCCCACATTGCCGATAACCGCGGCCATAACCATTTCATCCAGCTGTTCCATATATTGATGCGCCATTGTCAAGTCCAAACGGTACTTGCGCGCCTCTGATAAAATATTAGCGAAACTTTCCGTGGCAAAATTTTGAAATTCATCAACATAAAGAAAAAAATCTTTGCGCTCTTTTTCCGGCGTGTCAACTCTTTCCATAGCCGCCAATTGAATTTTGGTAATAAGCATTCCTCCCAGCAAACGGGAATTGTCTTCGCCGATTCTTCCTTTGGATAAATTCATTATAAATATTTTTCGATTGTCCATTATTTCACGGATATTGATGCGTGATTTTACCTGTGCCACAATATTGCGGATAACCGAAGCGGACAAAAACTGGCCGATTTTATTTTGCACCGGCGCCACGGCTTCTTGTTTATAACGATCATTGTAGCCGGCAAATTCAGTTTCCCAAAAAGATTTTATCACCGGGTCTTTTAAATTGCGCACCACGCGCTTGCGATAAGCGTCATCGGCGAGCAAGCGGTTTATGCCGAGCAGAGTGGTGTTAGGAAATTCCAACAGCGCCAGCAAAGTGTTGTTTAAAATATATTCCATGCGCGCGCTCCAGACATCGGGCCAGATTTTTTTGAAAACACCCATTAATCCCGAAGCCACCAAATGCCGGTAGCGTGGATCTATGGTTTCTAAAATATTAAAACCAATGGGGAAATCTATGTCGGCAGGATTAAAATAGACCACGTCGTTTATGCGATGAGGAGGAATGTAGTTGATGATTTTTTCGGCAAAGTCTCCGTGCGGATCCACCACGCCAACGCCATGACCGGCATAAATATCGTTTAACACCATATTTTCCAGCATGGTGGTTTTGCCCATGCCGGTTTTGCCCACCACATACATGTGCCGGCGACGATCGTCTAGTTTGATGCCAAATTTCACATTTTTATTGCGAAAATTGGTCATTCCAAAATAGTTGACTTCGGGGTTGCCAATTAAATCTTTTTCGTGGGGATTATCTGTATCCATAAAATGATTATATCATATATATAGTAACTGGACAATAAAAGAGTCCGGACACTAATGTGTACGGACTCCGTAGAAAGAACTGGAATTATTTACTGTTCTTGGGGAAACAAGCTTTGGTAGCGCTTGTCGCCCGAAACAGTATAGACCGTAGAACAATATAACTCGCCGGAATCCGGCCAAAGAACGTCGATATACAAAATAAAAGAAATGCTATCGCTGTTTATTTCGCCTTCGCTAAACCAAGAGCTGAAGCGCCAACCGTCAAGACGCTCGAAGCCAAACTCAAATGTACCCGCCACATCCGGCGCGAACGGCGGCGGCTTTAAGCTTCCCACCCACAACTGAATCTGTTCGTTGTCCGCTGGCAAAGATTCAATCACGTACCGGCGCGTATTCAGCTCGCCATCGCACGAATCAAAGACTTCCGCGATTTCGGCGTTGAAAGCGCCGGTAATTGGCTCGGGCTGTTTCGGAATGTGCGGAACAAAGCGCGGAACACCGGTATAACGATCCCGGGCGCGCCAAAGCAACTTGGCGGTAATTGGATCGTATAGCTCCCAAGTAATTTCCAAATCCAAATAATCATTTTCCACCTGGCCGTACACATCAAGCCAACTATCGCCAAACCAGAAAGTATGACTGACAAATCCGTCATCGCGGCGAGGAACGTTCTTGATGTTGAACCCAGGACCCTTCACGTCAAAAAAAGACCCCTCATCGTCTTGCGTGATGGTGTCAATTGTTTGCCAACGCGCTGACAATGAATTTCCAGCCAAAGAATCTTCCAAGATTTCGTGCCATACGCGCGACTGTCCGTCTATGCTTGACCGAGGATGCTCGCGCCAACTGGCATAACTGCGCGAACCGACATTGTCAAAATCTATTTCGCACTCCGTGTAGAACACGCCATTCTCGTCATGCCAGCCGGCTAGCCAATGATTGGTAAACGCCAGCGAACCAGACACGGCCGAGCCGGTGGCGCTAACGGTAATTTCCGCCGGCGGGTATCCGGGACTAAGCGGAAACTCAAAATAATATTCGTTCTCAAAGTAGCCGTTACTTTGCATTGCCACTTCCCAATGCGTGAAATCGGCAAAGCCATACACGCCGCGCGACAGAATGTCTACCACGCCGTCGTCTTGCTCCACCACATCGGCAATGGCGTACATCACCGGCCACTGGGAAGCTTCCCCCTGGCAAACCCACGAAACCGGGTCCACGCGCATGGCGTATTCCCCTTCAGGGCTTTCCGGCAAAAAATCAACATCTGCATTTTGCATATCCGCGTCCATTGGCGGATTGCCTTGTCCTTCGGCGCAAGCGCACAAACAAAGAATGACTCCCATACCCGCGATCTTCCACATGACTGCCCGGCCTTTCTTTTTTGCTGATTTTTGATTTCTTAACAATAATTGTCAACGAACTATAACCTATCTTGTATCAAACCAAAAAATACCCTTAACGTCAACCCCGTAAAGAACCCCGCGGTTTCTGTGGGGTTAAGAAGAATTTTTTAACAACAAGTCGCGTACTAAAGCCCACGCCGCCAAAACTTGCCCGTCCCAAATCTCACCTTGTTTAATCATATTTTCAAACTCATCCACTCTGCGTAAAATTACTTCCGTGCTTTCAAGCGCGTCTGATTTTGGTTCTTGTGTTAACAATAGCTCGTTAGCAATAAAAATATGCGACATGTCTTTGACCACGCCCACGCATGGTTCAAACGCGCCAACTTTAATTAAATTTTCAGCGCTATAGCCGGACTCTTCCAACAATTCTCTTTTCGCCGCGTCCGTGGGTGATTCTTCTTTTCCTATACCGCCGCCGGGAAATTCAATGCTATTTTTTTCAGCCAAATATCTATACTGTCTTACTAAAACCAAACGACCATCATCCAAAACAGGGACAATAATAACATTGCCGGGAGTTTCGGTATAACAATACTCCCCCTCGGACCCATCGGGCCGGATTATTTTATCGCATTTATACTCCCACCAGGGATTTTTATGTACTACTTTGGAGGAAATTTTTTTGATATTCATATGCGTTGTTCTATGTCATTGCGAGGAGCCGTAGCGAC
>CAYIHE010000031.1:0-2856 GCA_964363145.1 uncultured Gammaproteobacteria bacterium
AGGTTGTGTTTTTGATGAGTTTCACATTACTTCTTTTGAATGTACCGTTATGTCGGGCTAGTGGGACTTGAACCCACAATCCTCTGCTCCCAAAGCAGATGCTCTAGCCAATTGAGCCATAGCCCGGTATTAATTAACCAACAACTAACTACCTACAACCCACAACTTCACATACAACTAACCGTTACCTTTTATAAATTTTTTCATACTCACCAGTTGTTAGTTGTCGGTTGTAAGTTGTTAGTTCTCGTGTGCCGCGGGTCAGAGTCGAACTGACCACGCCAGCCTCTTCAGGGCTGCGCTCTACCGATGAGCTACCGCGGCTATTTTAAACTGGTGGACCCTATCGGGCTTGAACCGATCGCCTCCGCGTTGCAAACGCGGCGCTCTACCAAATGAGCTAAGGGCCCTGTAAAAAGTAGAAGTAAATATATCAGCAATTAACAAAAAAGTCAACTCATGGTATAGTGAATTAAGAGGAATTTATTTTTAACTTTTTAGTATGAACGATTTGGCATTAATACTTCGAATAGTTTTGGCCATGGTATTGGGCGGTATTTTGGGATGGCAAAGACAGCATAAAGGCAGGTGGGCCGGCGTACGCACTTATGCTTTGGTAAGCGGCGGTTCCGCGCTTTTTACCATTTTATCAATGATTTCTTTTGGCACTGACACAGCCAGGGTGGCGGCCGGAGTGGTAACTGGAATCGGTTTTTTGGGAGCCGGCACTATTTTGCATCGGGAGAACAGAGTAGAGGGTTTAACCACAGCGGCCGGATTGTGGATGGTAGCGGCTATTGGCATGGCCATTGGGTTAAAACTTTATGTGTTGGGCTCGGTGTCCAGTTTATTGGTAATGCTGGTATTTATTTTTGATTATAAAAAAATTGGTTCAGGACCAGAGTTGGCCACAAGAGAAAGAGAAGATGATTAGAATTTTTTAAAATACCACGACATTATGTCGTGGTATTTTTTTTATTTTATTCTTCTGTCGGCGGCGGCGCGTCATTGGCTGGGTCCTCTTCTCCCAAAGCATCGCCTCTTTCCACAGCTTCCCAAACCGCTTTGCTAACCTGTTTGATTAATTTTGGATTATCCCTTAAATATTTTTTGGCTGTTTCTCGTCCCACGCCAAGTTTTTCTTCGCCGCAGGAATAAGAATTGCCGGATTTATTTATTACTTTATAGACTACGCCATTGTCCAGCACGTCGCCGGAAACAGAAATGCCTTCATTATACATAATATCAAATTCACAGGTGCGGAAAGGCGGCGCGACTTTATTTTTTACCACTTTTGCTTTAACGCGATTGCCGATAATTTTGTCGCCTTGCTTAATTTGGGCGGCGCGGCGCACTTCAACGCGCATGGAAGAATAAAATTTTAAAGCATTACCGCCGGTGGTGGTTTCCGGATTGCCAAAAACAATACCAATCTTCATGCGGATTTGGTTGATGAAAATAAGCACGGTTTTTGATTTGCTAATAATGCCGGTAAGTTTGCGCAGGGCTTGGCTCATTAATCGCGCTTGCAGGCCCATATGCGAGTCGCCCATATCACCTTCAATTTCCGCTTTTGGCACTAAGGCGGCCACCGAGTCTACAACAATCACATCCACCGCGTTGGAACGCACCAAAGTTTCCACAATTTCCAAAGCCTGTTCGCCGGTGTCGGGCTGGGAAATTAATAATTCATCCACCTTAACGCCGATTTTTTTGGCATAATCCGGATCCAAAGCGTGCTCCGCGTCAATAAATGCGGCGATGCCGCCCAGTTTTTGCACCTCGGCCACAATATGCTGGGCCAACGTGGTTTTACCGCTTGATTCCGGGCCGTAAATTTCTATTACGCGGCCTCGCGGCACTCCGCCTACGCCTAAAGCGATATCAAGCGACAAACATCCGGTAGATACAGCGTCCACCTGCATGATTTTGGACTCTCCAAATTTCATTATAGCCCCATCCCCAAATCTGCTTTTAATTTGTTCAATCGCGCTTTCCGCGGCCTTCATTTTCTCCTTTACCTCCTCGGATATTTGTTTGGGCATAGACACATTATAGGTTAATTATCATATATCATCTATTTTTTATTATAACTTAATCAAGTATCCCCTCCAGAATACTAGTAGATGATAAAAGATAGATGATATATGTTATTAATAATTTATCCCCGCATCGCCTGCCGACAGCGAGTTGGATTTTACCATAACATGCCGTGTGACAGTGCTAGTTTTTCCGTGTTTTTTTATTGCAGATATAATAATGGTATTTACGCCATTTGACAAGTCTAGGGAAATTTCAAACCGCCCGGCGTCGTTGGGCCTGATTTCTTTGCCATTGATTGTGAGCTTTACTTCTTTTTCCGTTTCGCCCTGCACCAAAGTGGTGAGATGACTGGAAACATATCCATCCATGGGAGTAAAGACAGTCAATTTTGGCGGCTGTAAAATACCGTTTATTTGCCAGACTAAATAACCAAGAAATCCGATTAGTAAAACGGCGATGGCCATTTTTTTAAAAATATTGGATAAAGAACTAAATAGCCACAGCTTGGAAAAATGACCGGGCGGAAGAGGTGTGACTAAATCAGTTTCCGATTCTTGGGAAAATTGATAAAGAAAACTTGCTGGATTTAAATTTAGAGCCACGGCGTATTCACGCAGATAAGCCAGACGATGCGCTTTGGTTTGCGGCAATTCTTTAAAATGTCCGGCTTCTATTGCTTCTAAATATTTTAGCGGAATTCTGGTTTTTTTAAAAATATCTTCCAATGAAAGATTTTGTTCGGCGCGCGTTTTTTTTAAACGTTCGCCAACGCGCGTCATTGGCTCTAAATTTTTTAAGCAGAAAATTGCCATA
>CAYIHE010000031.1:2956-10358 GCA_964363145.1 uncultured Gammaproteobacteria bacterium
ACCGGCGTTCCTCCGGCATCCATGGTTTGTTCTTCTTCAGGCAGATCTTCTCTTTCAGTTGGGCGCATATGTTCGGTAAACAATTCGCGCGGTTTGGCGCCATCCGCCGGACCTACTATACCAGCTTCTTCCAGTTCGTCCAAGAGTCTGGCGGCGCGCGCGTAACCAACCTTCATTCGTCGTTGTAAAAGCGAGGCGCTGGCTTTGCCGGATTCTACAATAATTCTTTTTGCTTCTTCAAACAATGGGTCATAATCGCTGTTGGGTCCGCCAAACATATTGACTGTGCCGCCAAGCGCGCTATTATTTTTGGAAACAATAGATTCATCATAAACCGGCGGTTCATCGCCTTTTAAATAATTTATAACACGCTTCATTTCTTCTTCGGAAACAAACGCGCCCTGCAGACGTTTTGGTTTGGAAAGTTCGGCGGTTAAATATAACATGTCGCCGCGGCCCAGTAATTTTTCCGCGCCCGCGCAATCCAAAATAGTGCGCGAATCTACCAGAGACGGAACGGAAAAAGCGATACGCGCCGGAATGTTAGCTTTCATCAGGCCGGTAATTACTTCCATGCTCGGTCTTTGGGTGGCTACGATTAAATGTATGCCCACAGCGCGCGCCATTTGCGCCAGGCGGATAATGCCGGCTTCCACTTCGCTGGCGGCCCTGGCCATTAAGTCGGCCAGTTCATCTATGACAAACACTATATAAGGAAGCGGTTCGGCCGCGGATTTGTTGTAGGAACTAACGTTTTGTTTGCCGGAGTCGGCCAAAAGGGTAAAGCGGCGGTCCATTTCATTGATGGTCCATTTTAAAGCATTTATAGTTTTGGCGGCATCGGTTATTACCGGGGTGAGCAAATGAGGAATACCGTTGTAAATAGTCAGTTCTACCCGTTTTGGGTCAACCAAAATCATGCGCAAAGTAGCCGCGGTATTTTGATAAAGCAAACTTAATAAAATAGTATTGATACAAACGGTTTTGCCCGAGTTTGTGGAGCCGGCGATAAGCAGGTGAGGCATCTTTAGCAGATCGGCAAACCAAACTTTTCCTGCCACATCTTTTCCAAGCGCGATCATCATGTTGTGATTGTTGGCGTTTTTAAACTCCGCGCTTTCCAGCAATTCGCGCAAAGTAACCAGAGCCACTTTTTGATTTGGCACTTCAATGCCTACTAGCGATTGCCCTGGAATGGGCGCTTCTATGCGGATTGGATGGGCCGCCAAAGAAAGCGCAAGGTTGTCGCTTAACCCAGTGATGCGTTGCAGTTTTACGCCTTTGGCCGGTTTGAGGGAATATTGCGTGACTGTTGGGCCGACGCGCACTTCGCCCATATCCACATCTATGCCAAAGTTATGCAAAGTGTCGCGAATAACTTCGGCGTTGCTTTTTATGTCTCCGGAAGTGGGCTTGCTTTTGGAAGTAAACAGTAAATCTATTGGCGGCAGGTCGCGAATAATCGGTTTTGGCAGTTTTGGCATTGTTGGTTTTTCTTCTTCTTCATTTTCCAAAACAGTTTCTTCGGTTTCTTCTTCGGCCGGCTCATTGGCCAGACTGCGTTGTTGGAAAATTCTTTTTTCTTCTTCTATTTCATCTTCATCATTTTTACCAACTTCACCATTGCCATCATTTACTTGGTAATCGCCTTTTATTTTAAATTTAACTTTATCAATTTTAAATAAGGAAAAAAACAAAATAATTTTTTGTCCAAACCAGCCTAGCAGTAAAAAAAACTTTTTGTGCAAATCCACGATTTTTGCCAAAGAAGTATTAAAGAGAAAAATTACGCCCACCAGCAACAGGCCGGCCAAAACAATGGTGGCGCCCCAGTAGCTAATGTATTTTTGTAAAGGCCAGGCCAAAATCAAGCCCGCCAAACCACCGCCATTGCCAAGCGTGGCTTCGTTTAACATTTGGTCCAAAGGTTTTTGCAGATGCACCAGCGCGTTGAAGGCCAGCAAAAAAATAATAGAGCCGATCCAGTGCGTGGGGCGGTATTCGTAGGCCAAATCTTTGATCATTAAAATTGCCACCAAAATTAAAATAATCGGGAAAACATAGCGGACTTGGCCAAAACCAAGAGAAAGCAACGAGCTGATAAATTCTCCGGCCACGCCGGCCAAAGAAAAGAAACTTAAAGCAGACAAAACGCCTAGCACAAAAATCAGCAGAGCGGAAAGTCCGCGGCCGATGTCGGGATTTAAGTTTATTTTTTCTCTAAATGTTAGCTTGCGGCGTTTGTATCTGGTCATACCAGCCCCTAGTATACCACAAAAATTAGCGTGAAAACAGTGTGGCGGGCTTGCGTTTTAGTGGAGTTTTGTTAGACTAAAATAAACCAAGGAGGGGGAGATGAGAACCAACCAAGACAAAACTTCCTGCCGGCAGGCAATGGACGAGGCCGAGTTTAAGCGGTTGAGGAACATGGTTCTTGTTATACTAATGAGCGCGTACTCTTTCTGTCTTGCCTGGACGTTGTTTTGTTGGTGGAGTTGAAGTTTTTCCCGGCCAGAAATGGCCGGGAGTTTTTTTCTGCATTAAGCTGCGACAAGAATTGCATGTTTTAACTAACGGATCAAATTTAGAAAACTTTCTCTGAACAAAAAAATGTTCGAGAGAAAAGAGAGAGATTTGTTTAAGAAATCCGATCCGGTTGAGACATCAACTCTTGCGCAGCTTGATAGAGAAAAAATCAGAAATTGATGATGATATTTTATAGGGATTAAAAAATTTGTCAATGTGGATAATTATTTACTATTGACTTTTTATTATTACAGTGTATATTTATATATAACCAACCAGAATAAAAGGAGGTAGTGATATGGGACATGACGCGCCATTTTGTAGTGGCTCAAAGTCGGAGAAGGTGCAGATTATACCCTCCAACGGTTCTTCGTTGGAGGAGTTTGAAAGGCTGGTTAATAATTGGTTAGCAACCAATGGAGAACGTGTAATTGTTATCGAGCGCAGCTATTCCCTTGTTGCCGTCAAGCAGTATTATGCTTCTGCCGCGCAAGGATACGTGTATTATAGAGAAGTCGCTATTTGGTATCGTGAGAAAGACAAAACATAACAAAAGCTCATTTTGAGGCCTAAAGCGCGAAGAATTGCGCTTCTGGCCTTTATTTTTTTGTAATCCCCTCCTTTCCAAGGAGGGGATGACGGAGATTACATACTGCTTGCAGTGCACCGAGTTGTCCACAACAACTCTGGTGCACTGTGGATAAGATTTTTAATAATTTAGTTTTTTGGCTAATTTGAGAGAAAATACAAAATCTCTTGACAAAAGCAAATTGGGTATTTTTCGCTTGACAATAAATAAAAAAAAGAGTATTATCTAAATACTTAACACTTCTACAAAAAGAGAGAGGTAACAATTTTGGCCTAGATTAGAAAAAATTAAGCCCGACCATTCGGCGCGCCGGTGGTTTGCGGGCTATATAAAATTATCATGGCCTTGCTTTTAGCGAAATTTTAAAGAAAAAAGATTCCTACGCCCTCAAGGCGCTGGTTTTTTGTTTTATCATCGGATTACGCGGATTAACAAAACCTGCCTGTGGGCAGGGATTACACAGATTCGAATCTGTTTAAATCCTTTTTAAATTAATATTTTAAAATTCAGTTTAAATCAATGAATTATGCCTATTTTTAAACGTCAGGATCTGAAGACAAACGAACGAAAATTTTTTACGGCCGTTCGCGACGCCATACCCATGCCGGATTTAATTGAAGTGCAAAAAAGCTCTTATGATTGGTTTCTAAAATTTGGCGTTAAAGAACTTTTTGAGGAAGTTTCTCCAATGACCGATTTTACCGGACGGGATTTGGAATTATATTTAGACGATTATTATTTAGATGAACCGAAATTTGACGAAGTGGTTTGCCGCGAGAGAAATCTGACATTTGAAGCGCCAATGCGCGTTACGGCCCGGTTGCTTAACAAACGCACCGGCAAATCAAAATCTCAAGAAATTTATTTGGGCGATATTCCGCTTATGACCCAGCGCGGCACTTTTATCGTTAATGGCATTGAACGCGTGGTGGTGTCCCAGCTTATTCGCAGCGCCGGCGCGTTTTTTACCGCGGAAAATATTCGCGGCCGCCGTTTTTATGGCGCGAAAATCATCCCTAATCGCGGCGCTTGGATAGAAATTGAAACCGACATGAACAATGTCATTTGGATTAAAGTGGACCGCAAGCGCAAAGTGGCGGCCACTTCACTGCTTCGCGCTTTCGGCTACGAATCCGATGAAAAACTGATGGATCTTTTTAAAGATGTAAACAACCATCCCAATGTGGATTATGTGGACGCTACTATTAAAAAAGATTTGGCGAAAACTCCTGATGAAGGATTGATTGAAGTTTATAAAAGAATTCGTCCGGGCGATTTGGCCACGGCCGACAATGCTAAAAGTTTAATTTACGCCATGTTTTTTAATTTTGAGCGCTATGATTTGGGGCGGGTTGGCGTGTATAAGTTCAACACTAAATTTGATTTGAATTATAAATCCGAAGATTACGACAAAAAAGAAAATCGTGTTTTGTCTCCGGAAAAATTATTGGCCGTGGTAAAAGAAGTGGTGCGTTTGAACGTAACTCAAGAAGAACCGGATGATATTGATCATTTGGGCAACCGCCGTATTCGCGCCGTTGGCGAGCTTGCGCAAAACCGGTTTCGCGTTGGTTTGGCCCGCATGGAGCGCATTGTTAAAGACCGCATGAGCACTCAGGAATTAGATACTCTTTCCCCAAACAAATTGGTAAATGCTCGTCCTGTTATTTCCGCCATCCGCGAATTTTTTATGAGTTCGCAGTTGTCGCAATTTATGGATCAGACCAATCCGCTTTCCGAATTGGAACACAAAAGACGGGTGAGCGCTTTGGGTCCCGGCGGTTTGTCCCGCGATCGCGCCGGTTTTGAGGTGCGCGATGTGCATACTACGCATTATGGCCGCATTTGCCCAATTCAGACTCCGGAAGGCCCGAACATTGGTTTGGTAAACGAGCTATCCAGCTTCGCGCGCGTCAATGAGTTTGGTTTTATTGAAACTCCATATCGAAAAGTTTTACGCGAAGTTCCAAATGAACCCAAATTTACCGAAGGGGAAATTTTAGCCGCGGACGTTGGCGGAGTAAAAGAAGGCGTAAAAATCACCAAAGACATCGCTGTCAAACTGGCCAAAGCAAAAAAAGAAAAAATTCCAGTGCGCGCCCGCGTGACCAATGAAGTGATTTATTTAAACGCGTTTAAAGAAGAAAAAATAAAATCCGCCGCCGCCACCACCCGCGTTGACGCGGATGGATATTTTTTGGATGAAACAGTGCCAGCCCGTATTCATGGCGAACCGGGCGTTGGCAAAACCAGCGAGCTGGATTATTTAGACGTAGCTTCCAATCAAATCGTAAGTATCGCCACTTCCTGCGTTCCTTTTTTGGAACACGATGATGCTACCCGCGCTTTGATGGGTTCAAACATGCAGCGTCAGGCCGTGCCGTGTATTCGTCCCCAGCCGCCGCTCGTGGGTACTGGCGTTGAAGAAAAAGCCGCCTATTATTCAGGTTATGTGATTCTTTCCGAAACAGATGGCGAAGTTACCGAAGTGGACGGCAATCATATTGTTATTACTGATAAAAAAGGCGAAAAGCATACGCATTATTTAAGCAAATTTGTCCGGTCAAATCATTCTACCTGCGTTAATCAATCTCCGGTAGTAAAGTTGGGCGATAAAGTTAAAAAAGGCCAAGGGCTTTCCGATGGTCCTGGCATCAAAGACGGCGAATTGTCTTTGGGCCAAAATATGCTGGTGGCCTATATGGCGTGGGATGGTTATAATTTTGAAGACGCGATTATCGTTTCTGAACGCGTAGTGCAAAAAGATAATTTTACTTCCATTCATATAGAAGACTACACGATTGACGTGCGTGAAACAAAATTGGGTCCGGAAATAATTACTTCCGACATTCCCAACGTCAGTGAAGAAAAATTAAAAAATTTAGACAGCGAAGGTGTTGTGCGCGTTGGCGCCGAAGCAAAATCAGGCGATATTTTGGTGGGTAAAATTACTCCCAAAGGCGAAACAGAGCTTTCGGCTGAAGAAAGATTGTTGCGCGCCATCTTTGGCGAAAAAGCCCGCGACGTGCGCGACTCGTCTTTGTATTTGGAGCATGGCGAACATGGCCGCGTTACCGGCATCAAAATTTTCTCCGCCGAGAATGGAGACAAACTGCAACCAGGCGTGATTAAACAAGTGCAGATTAGAGTAGCTGACCAAAGAAAAATCCAGGTTGGCGATAAAATGGCCGGCCGCCACGGAAACAAAGGCGTTATTTCCAAAGTGGTTCCAGCTGAAGACATGCCGTTTTTGGAAGATGGCACGCCGGTTGATATTATTCTTTCTCCGCTCGGCGTTATTTCCCGTATGAACTTGGGCCAGTTGCTGGAAACCCATTTGGGACTAGCGGCCAATGCTTTGGGATACAAAGTGGCTACGCCGGTGTTAAACGGAGTTTCCGAAGAGCAAATTAAAGACGAATTAAAAAAAGCCGGACTGCCAACCAGCGGCCAGGTAACCTTGTACGATGGCCGCACCGGTGAACCATACGACCACAAAGTTACCGTGGGCTACAATTACATGCTTAAACTTAATCATATGGTGGAAGATAAAATCCACCAGCGATCTATTGGTCCATACAGTTTGATTACACAACAGCCATTGGGCGGCAAGGCGCAATTCGGCGGACAGAGATTTGGAGAAATGGAAGTTTGGGCTTTGGAAGCTTATGGCGCCGCGCATACTTTGCAGGAAATTTTGACGATTAAGTCAGATGATGTGCCGGGCCGGTCAAAAGCTTACGAAGCGATTATTAAAGGCGAACCAATCAGCAGGGTAAATTTGCCGGAATCGTTTAATGTTTTGGTGCGGGAGCTTAAAGGATTATGTTTGGATGTGGAATTATTGCACAGATCAGAGTCCGGAGAATATATTCCGGCGGAAGACGCGCGAAAACAGAAAGAAAGAGAAGCGCGTGAAGCCGGGGTTGAGGATGCGGGAGCAACAATGATTAAGAAATAACCACCCAATCATTTTTGAATCATTTAATCATCTGAAATTTATTTTATGACCGATAATCTTCATCTCGCGGACTTTGACGCGATTCGCTTAAAACTTGCTTCTCCGGAAGTTATCAAGGGATGGTCTTATGGCGAGGTGCACAAACCGGAAACCATAAATTACCGCACGCAAAAACCGGAAAAGGGCGGTTTGTTTGCCGAAGAAATTTTTGGGCCGACCAAAGATTGGGAATGTTATTGCGGCAAATATAAAAAAATTCGCTATAAAGGCATTGTTTGCGACAAATGCGGCGTGGAAGTAACGCATTCTTCGGTGCGCCGCGAACG
>CAYIHE010000032.1:0-9779 GCA_964363145.1 uncultured Gammaproteobacteria bacterium
TGCGGGCGTAAATTATTTTATTATTTATTTTTTTTAAATTTAGCTGATTGCCGGATACCAAAATTTTCCAACCGGTTAAATCAATATCCTGATCGGTGTTATTATACAACTCAAACCATTCGTCATTAGCTCTCGTAGGCGCCGTGCCGGCCCAAGCCACTTCGTTGATTACCACTTGCGGAGGCGCCGATTCCACGGCCGGAGTTGAGGTGGTGGTGGTTGCAGTATCAATAGTAGTGGTGACGGAAATTGTAGAGGTGGTGATTTCCGGGGTGGTGGTGGAAATTGTTGTGGTGGGAGTTTCGATTGTAGTTGTAACCGCTTCAGTGGAAGTTACCGCCTCTATTGTGGAAGTGACGACGGGTTCGGTGGAAGTGTTGGAAATTGTGGTAGTGGCGATTTCAGGAGTGGAAGATACGGCTTGGTTTTCTTCAATTACCAAAACGGCCGCTGGCTCTGGCGCGGGCGGATTATAACCAACCGCGAGCACAAAAGATGACTTGGGCGCGGCTGGCGCAACCGGCGCTGTTGGCGGCGCTGGCGGTTCTGCTGTTGGCTGTGGCGCAAACGTTGGCACATCTAACACAACTGCTGGCGGCGCGATCGGTTTGGGCGCGGTAGCTGGGGGTTTTGGAGTTTTAACAGCCGCGATTGTGACCGGCTGTTTAACCGGTTCTGGTGGCGATTCCTGAATTGGCTGGCTAGTTAATTCGGTGTTGGATTGGGTCTGGACCTGATTATTTGAAGCCAGTTGAATACCCAAAGAATTAAACAAATTGCTGGCAATAGAAGTGACAAAATTAAGCGAGGCAACAAATGTTTGAGTCAATTTATTTTCCGCCGTAGAACAGGCGCCGCTTAAATAACTGCACGCGTTTACCAATTCCATTTTTCCCAAAGTTAATGGATTAGAAAGATAAAAAGCGCCACTGGCCACATATTGATCCGGTAAAATATTTCCCATTGTAAATGTGTCACTATTTTTTTCTACTTGATCAAAAAATAGCTTGATCATGCTGGCTCCACCTATTATTGCTTTGGGGAATAGATGATCGCGGTAGGATGGGAGAACAAAAGAATAATCTGCTAGAGTAATTTTTTCTTCCGCAAGCCCATTCCCAATAATTATCATAGCAAGATACGTTCCATTTTCGTAATCAAAAAAATATCCTTTTTCGTTTATAATTTTCATCTTCAAAGTCTCAATATTTGGACTTTGAAATTCTTCGTTACTTGTAGTATCCTCTGAAAAGAAATTTTTATTTGAATAATTTGCTAAATTAATAATTACCGATTCCGGAGAATTGTAATTAACTAAACGGCTTCCTGATGAATACAGCTTTCCCGCCCAATTAGAAATACCCCGATCAGTTTCTTGTTTAGAAAACTCTTCATAAGGCGACCCAGGGTCACCCTCAACACCCGGGTGTGAATCGTCTCGCGTATGATCCGGCACTGTAGCGTCCTCCACAATGTGCAAAATATGGCCTAACGCAATAAAAGCAGTCCGCTTGTCGCCGTCAATATATGATTTTATGGCTTTTTGCCACGTTTGATTTCCGTGTTGAAACGCATATGCCGTTTGATATTCTTGGTTTGTAATCCAATCAATCGAAGTTAAGGCGGGATATGGAGCCATATCAGCGCCTCGCCTATACCCTTCCTCTTGGCTTAATCTACCATAATGTTTACCAGACCAGCCAACACCATGCACCGGATCATAAAAATGGTTTATCCAGCGCGGCACAGAATCTTCTTCGATTGCTCCTTGCCTTATCCAATCAATTTCTTGCTGTGATAATTTATTTCCCGAAGTGGCTAAATTAAAAAACTTAGCTGATTCAACTGTTAACGCCGGGTGGGTTGATCTTTGGTCGTAGGCACTAGTAAACCCAAATTTACGTACAACAAAAATTGATACTACGATAAAAAATAAAGTAATAAAAAATCTTGATCTAATTTTTATAAAACCGAAATTTTCCATACTTTTGTATATGGATTTAAAATAAATACTACAGGATTTTTTGTTATGCCAGGAAATTCTTCAGAGCTAATATTATAATTAAAATATGCGGTATTACTAGTAGAAGTTTCAAAATTTATTTTCTCAATATTTTTAATGGCTAAATCAATTTGATTTTTATTTACTGAGTTAATTATATTTTTTTTCCACTCTTCTTGCTTCTCCGGAACAAAATATTTACTTGCTAATTCGGCATCTTTATTTTTCAACGCCTCCAAAAACATGGCCCATGTTTCTTCTGGAGTTTTACCACCATAAGTGTCCTCTCGGTATGGCCTGCTTAAGGCTGCTTGAAAATCTTCCGTCTTCTGGCGTAAACTTCTGGCTTTCCATATATAGTAACTTGCAGAGATAACCCACCATACTAAAAATACAACCACGACAATTCCTAACACTTTTAAAAACTTTTTCATATAAATTATTTTTAATTAACTTTATTAAAATTTAACCCCTCCCTCTGTCCCTCCCATAAAAGGGGCGGGAGCGATTGAGGATTGCCTGCATTATATTATTCTTTATAGTAGCGCGCAACACAGTTGAATAACCGGCTATAGATAACTATTATTTTAATTTTTATTCTTGCCGTTTTTCCAATTTTATACTATTATAATTTTTTGATGTGAGACACTGTATCAGTAATAACATCCAAAATAGCACTCATTGTATTTGATTGACTGCTCAAAAAATCCCATAATTCCCCCGCTATAAGCACCTCGTCCTTAGAGAAAAATTTTTTAAACTCTATTAAATAATTAAAAAACCTCTCCTTATCATGACCTGTGGCCTTGCTAGAAGTTGGGTCAAATGGGAAACCTACAAAAAATCTAATATTTTTACTTGGATTTTGTAATTTTAAAGCTGCTTTTCCATATAAAATCTTTTGTTTCTCACCACGACCTTCTCCTGAGTTAGGTCTAACCGATTTAAGTTCAATAGCTATGATATCATTACCTCTTTCAAAATAAACATCTGCCGTAAATGGCAAAGAGTCGATTTGCTTATCATTAGCTGGGTAATTAAAAATTAGCTTATTTTCTCTGGCTAGGTTGGGCAGATATTCACCTGACTTTAAATCACGTATTATGTTCTCAATATTGCTAGCCTGTGAACTTTTCACTTTTAAACTGTACGGACCAGTAAATTTACGTTTGTAGCCACCTGACAGTATGTGCGAAATACTCTCAAATCCTGATCCTAGCGACGTATTAAGCCCGTGTAGCCAACTAGCAATTGCTACTAAATACGACATTTCAACATTAAGATGACCAAGCCTTTCCTTAAAACATTCAAAAATAGCCCCATGGAATGGGGCGTTGCGTATTTGTGCACCCAACTCTGGAAAACTCTCAATTCTTCTTAATAAAATATCTTTAATAACCTCACTAATTCTATTTTTCTGATCCACTGATAATGCCATATTATTTATTCTTTAAGTGAAAAATTATCTCGCTGTAGGGTGATTTGTCTCTTTCTGTTCTATTTAATACTGGCCGTTTATACCGATTCACAATTTCCATACTAGCACGATTTGCTATTTCTGGGTATAAATTATATTTATCATTAGCCACTAAAAAAACATTGAAATTATCTGCTAAAAACTTTCTACAATTTAGCAATACAGCTGAAATGCCATCCACATAAGATTTTCTTGCTTCTATTCCCTGCCCTTTATACAATGGACCGATCTCTAATTCATCATTTCTATTAAAACCCATTAAATCATACGCGTAGGCGTGCTGCTCATGATAATCAATTTGCCCCACGTATGGCGGCGATGAAAAAATGCCGCTAATTTTATTTTTCTTCAAGATGTCATAAAATTTTTCACTCCGCTTCTTAACCTCTTTACTTATATCAACAGTACGTGAATCATTAGGTAAAATAGAATAATACGTTTTCTTTTTTAATTGTGAATATTGTTTTATTCTTTGAACTGTGTCAGTTGCATACCGCACAAACATATCCTTAATTGAAAAGATAGGCTTGCAAATCTTTTTATGCTTAAAACAATAGTAAGTAGTGACTTGTGGAGTTTTTAAAGTTGCTAAATCAGAATGAGTTGTGGCACGACAAGAACGAATCGTGCGACTCAAGATTACCGCTAATATCTTTTTGATTTTAATATCCTTAATATTTTTAATCAGCCCAAAAGCAAAATCCGTTTCTTTACGAACACTTTCAACATACCATTTATCAAGAAAGCTGGATTTCTCATTTTGTTCTAGCCTAATTTTATGTTTTTTAACCAAATCATTATATATCTTTAAATAATCTTTTTCTTTCTCTAAACCAAACTTCCATTCGTCGATTTCGCGACGATTCACTTTTCCTTTAAATTCAGGATTTGGGAAATATTTATTGTTAAAATCATACATTTTGGCATATAAATCTATTTCAAAATCTTTTAATTTATTATCCACTTCAAAATCAATAACTTTACTTTTAATGTCTTGAATTATTTTTTCCAATTTTTCAATATCATAATCTAATAATTTTGTCTCTGCAATCATGCAGTTAAACTGGGATACGTCTACTCCAATAGCATGCATACCGAGCTCATTTGCTTGGACCAAAGTAGTTCCAGAGCCTGCGAATGGATCTAAAACAATATCTCCGGCATTAAAAAACTGCTCTGTTTTGAATTGGTCAGTATGATTATCTAAAAAATATTGGACAAGCTGGGGAATAAATTTTCCTTTATACGGATGGAGTCGGTGAACATGTTTGGTAGTATCAACTTCTCGAAGATTATCAAAAGATAATGCCCAATTTAGGTCATTTCCAAGTTTCTTTTTCCAGATAATTTCTCTTTTACCATTAAAAGATTCATAATACTTCATCAAATCTCCAATCATCACTTTTGCTGTCCCATCATCATTAAACTTTTTTACTTTACCGTATTGAACTAAATAAGAAATATTAGAATCACTAACATTTCTATTTAAATAATCCGTTGCCCATTGACTGGCTTCTTTTATTGTAACTAACTGACTGGCATTCATAAAATTTATATACTAACACTAATATTTTACCCGCCAACATATCATTTTACAAGATCTGCAACATTCACTTGGGCGAATAATCTTAAACATAATCTTTTAATTTATTCAGCCACCAATCTTTAAAACGGCGGTACCAGCCCTGTTTATTGCCAAAACCAAAATCTGCCATGGGCACGGCCTCGTCTTTCCAATCATCTAAAATGTGATTTAATTCCTCTACCATTGATTCGTGCGAAAATGTCACGCCTGCTTCATGGTTAACATACAAACTGCGCGGAGTTAAATTGGCGCTGCCGACCATGCCCAAAGTATTGTCCACGCTCACAGCTTTACCATGATTCATTTTTTTTAAAAAATAAAAAGCCGCGCCGGCTTTGGCGGAAATGCCATAAAACATCTGGGCCATATATTGCATGAGGCGAATATCGGTTTTCCACGGCATAATAATATTTACTTTTACCCCGCGGCGCTTAGCACGCGACACCAATTCTAAAAACTGCCGGCCCGGCACATAATACGGAGTAAGCAGATTGAATTTTTCTTTGGCCGTGTCCAAAGCTTGCTTATAAAATGTTTTAAATGGAGATTTTATAGCCGTCTGCAAAGGCGAATGAAAAATAAAATTTATTTTTTCCCGCAAATCATCCAGACCGGCAAATAATTTTGATTTAGCGGAATCATGCCGCGTACCGTCCATTGAAACGCGGCTGGCCAATAAATGTGCGACTTCTTTTTTGTCGCCGCCAGCCCTAATGTAGGTTTGGGCAAAACCGGATAAAATCGGCAGAACTATTTTTCCGGAAAGCCGCAAATGCAAATCATACCAATCCGCGGCGGCCGCGGAAACATTTACTCCGCCGATAAAAACTATGGCTTCATCTATAATTAAAACTTTGCGATGCGTGCGATGCCAAATTTTTCGCCACCAATTTTGCAAAGCCAGATCCGGTTTTAAACTATGAAAAATTAAAAACTTCACGCCCGCGCTTTTTAATTTTTGTTTGGCTGGTTTGGATAAATAAAAACTGCCAATAGCGTCCGCTACCAATTTTACATCCAGCCCGGCCTTGGCTTTGGCGCAAAGCAAATCTATAAACGGCCGGCCAACCGCGTCATCCACCAAAGTATAAATCTCCCAATAAATGGATTTTTTTGCGCCCAAAATTTCCTGCTTCATGGCTTCCCAGGCAGTGGCGGCGGTATTAAAAAATTTGTAAGAAAAATCTTCCATGCAAAGCTAGTTTATACTAATTATCATAAAAAAACAATAAAAAAAACAACCCTGTACCAGAGCGGTACAGGGCAAGCCTCTGAACTTTACGTCTGCAAAATGCTAGTCTTATGCTACCGCGAATCACTCCTACTCGTTTATCAGCTTGAACTTTACCACGGTGCCGTAGTGATCAGACAAGTGGCCCTTCCACTGGCGGTTGTAACCTTCGTAAACCACCTCTTCATCAAAGATCCGATGAACCAAAACCGGCTGAAGTTTGGTGCCACCGGGCAGATCGCGGACAAACACGTGGTCAATCAGATAATTGTTGGTGGCATCATCCGGCCGCAAGGTATTGTCCGCGCAGATCGTACAAAACGGTTTGTCGGCATGCGCCGCCGGACTATAAAACCCCAGCTTTTTCGCGTACTGCCAAACCTTGGGAGCCATTTCTTTAATCCGTCCCTCATCCAAGCTGGGACCGGCGTTGATATCCACCAAGAATAGCGACGGACGTTTTCCCGCCCGCTCCTTCAGCTTCTTGGAAATATCACCCACTTGGGCTTTCATTTCCTCATCCCAATTGGAAAAATCCGGATGATTGGGAGGCAAATCAGTGGAAGTGGAAATGTGCGAACAAGCCACTTCTATGGGCTCAAACCCGGTGATTTCCACTGTGACAAAGACCGCCACGCGATTGGAAAAAGAAGCTCGCAAACGCAGCGCTTCCGGGTTTTTCAGTGGGTAACGTGAAGCCACCATCACGCCATCTTGACCATCAAAAGCGCGCGACATGCCGGCAATCTTGGGAGCGCCGGGCTTCTGCACGCACTTATCAAGGATCTCTTCTATGCTCTTGCCAACTCCGGCCACTACGCAATACACGCATTCGTGGCTGCCAAATATATATTCCTTTCCCAATTCGCCACTACATTCTTCGTAAGCGCAAATAGTCTGCTCTTCCGCTGGCAAACCGGTACACTTTTTCCGCGCGCAAGCCGCGATTTTCTTAACGTCTTCCGGATAACAAATATCCACGCCATCGCGCTGATTTTCTCCACGCGTGTCAATGTAATAATGGTACATATCCGGACCCAGGGCCTGAACCACAGCATCCTTGGACTCCTGCGTCCAAAGCTCCTGGAAGCAAGCAATGCCAATACCACGGATCTTTTCCACTTCTGCGGCAATGGCCGGAAGACGCGGGGTGGCAAGAGGAATAACGCCAGGGGCTTCCCCCCAATTCATGGTAATAGTTTCCAAAACCAGACCCGCCTCGACACCGGTGGTAGGATACTTAACAACAGAATTTGGCCTACACCCCATTGTCAAAACAAAAAGAAACGCCAGCTTTCGCATGCTTCTGCCTCCTTCTGCATGTTTGTATTTCAAAGAGCGCCTATTCCTAATAGGAATTAAACAATTATTAAGATAAAAAGTCAACTACTATTTTTTCCACATCAGCGGCGGTCTTCGCGCCTTCCATTAATTTAACCCGAAGTTCTTTAGCGCCATCAAAACCATTAACGTATGCTTTATAGTGTTTTTTCATGATATCAAAACTTTTGTGCTCTGTTAAAAGTTTCTCAAATAAATAAGTATGCTCCACCATGACGCGTAGTTTTTCGGCAACGCTCGATGTCATCCCGACCGTAGTGGAGGGATCCCTTAAATTCGGGTGTAAGGGATTCTTCGACTTCGCTGCGCTTCGCTCAGAATGACATCCAGCGAACAACCAAGGATTGCCAAAAATACCACGCCCGACCATTACCCCATCCGCGCCAGTGGCTTTTATTTTTTCTTCCGCGTCAGCCAGGTCTTTCACGTCGCCGTTGCCTAAAATTAAAGTTTTATTTTTTGAATTATCATGTTCGTCGCGGATACGCACGGCATCAGCGATAGTTTCCCACCGAGCCGGCACCGAAGACATTTCTTTGCGCGTGCGGGCATGAATAATTATGGCCGCCGGTTTGGTTTCTAATAAAGTCGGCAGCCACTCGCTTAAAGAATTTTTATTATAACCAATGCGTGTTTTTATTGACACCGGCAATTTTCCGGCGCCGCGCTGGGTGGCTTTAATAATTTCCTGAGCCAATTTTGGATTTTTCATCAAACAAGCTCCTGCCCCTTGTTTTTCCACATTCCTATCCGGACAACCCATATTTATATCAATGCCGTCAAAACCTAATTCTTGAATAAGTAAAGCGGTTTTATAAAAATTTTCCGGCTTGGAACCAAAAATCTGCGCCACAATGGGACGTTCGGCTTCGCTGTACATAAAATCTACCAACAAATTTTTCCGGCCAGCCGACATCAATCCGTCACAGGATACAAATTCGGTGAACATTACATCCGGTTTTCCATATTTAGCAATGATACGCCGAAAAGCCGCGTCCGTAACATTGGACATCGGCGCCAGGGCAAAAATAGGCTTCTTTAATTTTTTCCAAAATCCGGAAATCATAAAATAAGACGAGTACGAATCAAACTTATTAACTCCTATTCACTTTTATAAATTCCATGTCTTGAAAACACCAGTATTTTACAAACACCTTCTTCCAAAATCTGAAATATTAATCTATAACCATTAGATTTACCGCAATTTTCTTTAAGCGGCACAACTCTTGCCTTATAAATTTTGTATTGTCCAAAACCTGGATATTGCTCAATACCCGGGGTTTCGCGCAAACCCTTAAAAACAAAAAAACGTTCCCATGCTTCAAGTGATTCTTTGGGCGAAGGAAAACGTTTTAAATCTTTAAAATCTTTTTCAATTCCAGGATGGCGTAAAATTTCCATACTACCTTATTCGCCATTATCCATTTCGCCGTATTTATTACGATAATACGCCAAATTGTAATCTATAACATCATTTGATTTGGTGGCAATCCAAGGCGCCTCGCCATGTGAGGCGTTTTTCATTTCTGCGCCGGAAAATTTTTCCCACTTATCTGCCACCTCTTCCATCATCATCAATTCCTCTCTGGAAAAAAGATTCATTTCGTATAACCGCAGCGGTTCAATGTGTTGCTGATCACGGAATCCGTCCGCAACCTTTCTTTTAGAAATTTTTACATCTGTCCCATTCATTTCTTTTAAAAATTTTTCTGCCATTCGTGGTACTGGCCCGTTGTCAAATCTTAGATACTCATCACCTGTTACTGATTTACCATATTTTTCAAAAAAATCAAAATCAAGGAAATATAAAAGCTTCATTATTTTTAGCTTCCCCAGAGTGCCATTTTTAATCTTATTCGCGAAAAATAAGACTACATTTTTATATTTTTTTTCGTTAATTTGGGCCATATTTACATCTTTTTTTACCTGTGTTTATTATATCATAAAATACAACAAAACAAAATACTACTTCTTCCATAAAAATCGTAGCCCCCAACGGGAATCGCCCGGCATCCGCCGGGCGTGGGGCGGACCTGTCGGGCGAATGTCCGATGCCCCACGCACCCCATTTAATTTTTGGTACCGCCAAGGGGAATCGAACCCCTATTTCCGCCTTGAGAAGGCGAAGTCCTAGCCGTTAGAC
>CAYIHE010000033.1:0-9570 GCA_964363145.1 uncultured Gammaproteobacteria bacterium
CGTAGTTTGAAATGTAATCGTACGCTCCACGACGAACTCCGTCACGCCGTAGCGTCCACTCCACCGAACACCAGAATACTGGTGCTCGGTTCCGCTCCCGCTCCGTCGCTCCGCCCTCACCACCACACAATGTATTGTTTGGTGTGGTGTTGAGGGCGGGTTTCTCCAAAGGAGAAACTGACGGAGTTCTAGTACCAATTCGGTGGACTCGGTTTTGCGAAACTATTTTCTGGGACATGGATTCGCAAAAACCGAGACTGATTTTTTTGAAATTCGGCGGGAATTGGGGTTGGGGTTCCACGCGCAGGAAGGGTCTGGGAGGGAATGCGCGCGGGATTCGGGATGGGAAAATTAAATTCAAATTTCAAATTCAAAATCGTGCCTTCGTTTATCATATGGTAGGGGGGTAATTGTTCCTTATTGTTATTGTTTTACAAAAGATGTGGTAAAATATAATGTATGTTAAATAAAAAATTGGCGGAGCTTTTGGTAGCCGGTGTCGCTGTTTTAGCGTTTGCGGTTTTGATTACTTTAGATATTAAAATACCGGGCTCCAGTCAAACAGCTTCTGTAATAGACGCTGTTCCAACGGACACTGTCTCGCCGGCAGATTCTGCTCCCATAGATTCTGTCTCCACGGAACCTATTTCCACCGAATCCACCTCCACAGAGCCAATCATAACTGAACCTGTCCCCATAGAACCACCTCCGGCGGAACCTGCTCCCACCGCTCCGACAGACACTTCTATTGTGGAAGAAATTTTACAGATTCTACTTCCATCCACGCCTGTTGAGAATACCGCTCCCGCTTTTGTAGAGCCTGCCCCTGCTCCCGCTGTCATGAAAGGCATTTCGGGGTTTAAGGTTTTTGTTTTGCCTCAAGATACATTAGAACTGGGGCTGAATAGCTGGTTTGTTGTTCAGCAAGGCATCGTCATAGACGATATCAAGGTTGATGGTTATGACGGAGAGACATATTTGGTTGCCATTAGCTACCACACGGGCGACTTCGGTAATTTAACAACGCGTGTTAAATTCTTTAAGAGCGAGGGTTTGGATAACTTAATTGAGTCTCCCATTCAAGCATTTCTATCTTCGCTCGATTCGTCTAAAAGGGCGCGTTTCGTTGTCCCGATTATAGGAGGTGCCGGGTCCGTTTTTATTTTAATTGTCTATGAATAATTTTCCAAAATTTAACTTCAATAAAGTTCTTAACGCCGTTCTGCTCTTGGTTATCGCTCTCATTGTGGCTGAAGTTGTTTATGCCGCGACGCCGAATCCGGGGCACCTTTATACAGAAAGTTCTGGAGGTGTCGTCTTGGGCGATATTATTTATGGTTCAGGTATTGATACTCTTTTAAAGCTATCCGGCGCGGCTGGATTTTTAAAATCAACCGGCGCAGCCGCGCCAGCTTGGAGCGCGATCAATTTGGCGGCGTCAGCCGATGTCGGAACCAGTATTTTGCCGGTCGCAAACGGCGGAACTGGACTTGCCGCTACCGCGGACGATGCGGTATTTGTTGGAGATTCTGCTTCAGCGGTTACGGCGCGTACTTTGCCGACCTGTTCGGGCGCGACGACCGACAAACTCCTCTACAACATCAGCACAAACAGTTTCTCCTGCGGTACCGACCAAACCGGCGGTGGGAGCACTATGACAACAGTAACAACGAAAAACGCAAGCGGTTTGGGTACTGGAGCAAATGCCGCGGTGGCGATGACATCTCTTACGGCTCGTAAGGTTGCTCTCTTTACTATCCCTTATAGCATCACCGTTAACCAGTTGACCTACAATGTGGGCGCGGTAACTACAGCCGGCACTATAAGGTTTTGCGTGTATAACGAAGCGGGCTCCTCAAAGCTCATTGATGTTACCGATGTCCCCGCGGCAGGAGCAAATCCCGTAACGGTTGGCGCGGTTACGCTTACACCGGGGAACTACTACATTGCCTTTGGTTGTGCCACAACTTGCAGTAACACTGTATTTATGTTTACTTCAACCGCCAATACTGTGGTCAATACCTCTGCCGTGCCGACGGGCAAAAAAGAATACGAGGGGCTCTATACAATGACTTCGGGCACTTGTAACACAACAATAGACCCAACGGCATTTACCGGCACGATTAGCCATACCCCGGTTGTTCGTTTGGATAATTAATGAATAAAAATGAGTAAGTTCGCAAATAAAATCACGGTAATTTATTTTGTTCTCCCTGTCCTGTTTTTCGGGACATTTTTTGTTCTCCCTGTTTGCGCCGGCACGCTATCTTGTTCCGTTACGACTTCCGCCGCTTGCACCGGTGGCACTAATAAAGTGATTCTTAGAATGTCTGGCGCGACCAACGCGCACGCGGAACTTCCGGGTCAAGCGGATGCGGACTATGACGCTAATGTTGTCTGTTGTAATGGAATAACAGGGCTTGATAATTTATGTTCCGGCACTTTTGCCACGGTATTGAAATTATCCGGAACAAGCAACGCGCACGCTCAACAATCAGGCAGTTATGCGCAAAGCGCCTGTATGTCCGTGCCGAGCGGCGGCACTGTTTCTGTGGGCTATCAAGCAACCAACTGCACAACTCCTATTTTATACGACACCACTCTTGCTTCGATGAAGGCAACGGATAATTCGCATGTGGGAAATACCACCGCCTACACCGAATATAAAATATGCGGGACGGCGGTGGGAGCCGCATCGCAGTCATTGACTTTTAATATCTCCGACCCCACCATTGGTTTTGGTGCTTTAAATTCCTCCGCTCGTTACGCCACCGGCGATACGCTAGGTTCGGCTTCGGATACCGCCGACGCGCATACTTTATCCGCTTCCACCAACGCTTCCAGCGGCTATGTCATAACATTAAACGGCGCTACGCTCGCTTCGGGCGGCAATACGGTTACCGCTATCGGAGCATCAGCCGTGGCGTCGTCTCCCGGCGCGGAACAATTTGGCGCGCGCTTGATTGTGAATTCCGGCACGGGTGGCTCGGCCACTGTGCCGTATGCAAGCGCAAACTGGGCGCTGGACACTGCGGCTTTCCCAGATCAAGTTGCCTCTGGTGCCGGGGACAGCACCGAAGATGTGTTCGGGGTACGCTATATCGCCAACATTGCCGGTTCAACCGAAGCGGGAAGTTACACCGCCACCTTAACTTATATTGCGACTGCCAACTTTTAGTGGTAAGGTTAAGGTGTGTATTTTTTATAAATATAGTATAATCAAGTCGGTGGCAAAAATTATGATAAAAAAGATAAAAATTCCGTCTCTCTCTCTCTCTCTCTTATAAGATAGTAAGTTCGGGACTGATTTTGTTGCTCATTGCAGTTCTTGTTTTGCCGTTCGCGCAAATAGCTAATGCCGCGATAACAAATGCCTATGATACTATGTCCCGACAGGGATTATCCGACGGTACTCCCCAAGTGCTTTCCGACCACGCCATACAATTCAGAACTTCTCTGGGTGTGACATCCGGACAGACCATCGTAATTACTTTCCCCGCTGATTTTGACGGGTCATCGGCAACTGGCGATACTAGCGGGCCTCTTGACTTCAGCGATGTTGACTTACTTGAAGACACCAGTCCGGACAATGTATGCGATGGAGCTATAGATGAAACCCTTGTTGCTTCTGGCGCCACAGCTTCTCAATGGAATGCCGTATTCAGCGGAACAGTAAATCGCATCCTTACTCTTACTTCCGGTGGCGCTTCGGCGATTATTGGCGCCGCTTCGGAGGTTTGTATAAAAATAGGAGAAAATGCCACGGGTGGCGCGGCAAATTCCCAATATGAAAATCCATCCACCAGCGGTGAAAAAGTAATCACTGTTGTGGCTGGATCGGAAACTTCGCAAAATATTACGGTTAATATCCTGACTGACGACCAAGTGGCGGTTTCTTCCACAGTAGCCCAGACTATAACTTTCAGCTTGGGCGCGACCACTCTTGCTTTGGGAACGCTTTCTTCAACCGCAGCGGTTACCGGCTCGCATACATTTACGGTTGCCACCAACGCGGCTTCAATGGTGGTAACTGTTGCTGGAACCACTCTGACTTCGGATGCTAATACCATTACCGCCTGCGCATCGGGCTGTACTACCGTGCCTACCACTGAACAATTTGGGATTAATCTAAAAGATAATACCACTCCCAATGTCGGAGCGGAAGTTTCGGGTTCGGCACCGCTTGGAGTTGCCGCTACTGGCTACGCTACCGTCGACAACTTTCGGTTTGTGACCGGAGAAACGATTGCGAGCGCTACGGGTGGAATCAACGCCTCCGCCTTTACCGTTTCCTATCTTACAAATATTTCGGGCGCGACCGAGGCCGGAAGCTATACCACCACTTTGACTTATACGGCTACCGCCACTTTTTAATCACATAACATGAAATACGACAAAAAAATTATGAGATACCCGAATTTAATCATTACAATTTTGTTTTTAGTGGGCGCGATTATTTTACCGTTTCAAGCGCAGGCTCTGACCATCTCGCCGGTCAAGATGGAGTTATCCGGCGACCCGGGCCAAACCCTAGAGGGCGAGCTGAAACTTTTTAATGAGCAGGATGAGACCAAAACATTTTATTCTTCTGTTGAGAATTTTGAAGCCAGAGGAGAATCCGGCGCGCCCTTTTTTCTTCCCGAGAGAATTGGTTTAGCCACTTGGATTAAAACGGAAGAAAAAGTGACTCTCCAGCCCAAGGAAGAAAAAACTATCCCTTTTAGCGTTGTGATACCTCAAAACACCGAGCCGGGCGGATATTTCGCCGCTGTTTTGTGGGGGCAAACTCCGCCTGCAGCCAGTACGGGGGGACAAGTGGCAGTCGGGGGGAGGTTAGGCGTTCTTATGTTGCTGAAAGTTTCCGGCGCGGTAGAGGAGAGCGGCGGACTTTTGGAATTTGGCGCCAAAGATAAATTTTTCAGCTCGCTTCCGATAACTTTCGCCTATCGTTTTAACAATACCGGTGGCGACCGCACAGTGCCCAAAGGAGAAATTAAAATAAAGAATTTATTCGGTTTGACTTCGGCGACTCTTCCGGTGAACGAAAAAGAAGGAAGCGTCCTGCCCGCTAGCGCCAGAAAATTTGAAGTATTTTGGGAGCAAAAAATAAAAGAATCGGATATTAAAATAACAGGCGTGAAAGAAGAACCGGGATTTTTTGAAATAGCCGGACAACAATGGAGCGAGTTTCATTTTGGCTGGTATACGGCCAAGCTCAACTTGACTTGGAGCGCGACCAATCAAAACGCAAATGCCAAATACAGCTTCTTCGTTATTCCGTGGCAACTGCTCCTTATCGTAGTTATCATCTTGGCAATTATTGGATTTCTTGGAATGATAGTGCTCAAAAAATGGGACCACCATGTTATTTTGCAGGCAATGCAACAGATGCGAAAGAAGCATAAAAAAAATGAATGAATGTTTTACTTACTTTATTTTTTATTTTTTCCAGTCTCTTTATGGCGGGGTTGCCTAGCCCGCTTTTTGCGGCATCAGAGAATGTCAATATAAATGCCACCGTTCCCGGTCCTGTCTGCGGTGATGGAATTATTGGAAGTGGCGAGCAGTGCGACGGTTCTAATCTCGGCGGCGCCACCTGCGTCAGCGTTGGATTTGGCGGGGGTTCATTAAGCTGTAAAGCGAACTGTACCTACAACACTTCGCAGTGTATTTCTACCCCACCGCCATCTTCCGGCGGAGGTGGAGGCGGCGGTGGCAATGTCGCGCCAACCACGGGCATGGTTTTCTCCGGCCGGGCCTATCCGTTAAGCAAAGTGGTTGTGCTCAAAGACGGGCAAATTGCTGTTTCCACCATTGCCGGGCCGGATGCTCGTTTTGAAATTTCTCTCGCGGGACTTTCCACGGGCAATTATAATTTCGCCGTATATGGAGAGGACAGCAAAGGAATACGATCAAATTTATTTACTTTTCCCAGCTATATTGTTTCCGGCGTTACCGCCAAGGTGAGCGGTATTTTTCTGACGCCGACCATCGCGGTGGATAAAAGCGAAGTGAAACGGGGTGAAAATATTGCGATTTTTGGGCAGAGTATTCCTTCATCCGAAGTCACCATCAGCGTCAACTCGGAAGAAGAATTTTTTATAAAGAAAATATCGGACGCCGGCGGAGTGTATTTACTTAATTTTGACACTTCTATTCTTGAAATGGGACAACATCTCACAAAATCAAAAGCGGCTTTGGGCGAGGAGATTAGTTCTTTTAGCAGGACCGTTAGTTTTACGGTTGGCGCGAAAAATGTGTTTGCCCAGTCTTTAAATATACTCAAAGGCGATTTAAATAATGACGGCCGGGTGAACCTCGTTGACTTTTCTATCGCGGCATATTGGTACAAGCAGCCGATAGATGCGGAGTTTTCGGTGAAAGAAAAAGAGCGGTTAAATGGCGATGGGAAAGTTGACTTGACAGATTTTAGCATTATGGCTTATTATTGGACAGGATAATTTTATGAATATCTTTATTAAAACAACATTATCTTTTCTTTTATTGTTTGCATTCTACGCCACGCCAGTTTTTGCCGCTGAAATTCGCTTGAATACGAATAAACTGGAAGTTAACTCCGGTGAACAATTCTTGGTGGACATAATTATTCGTTCGGAAGAGTCCTTAAATGCGATTGAAGGACAGCTTGTATTTTCTGCGGACAAGCTTCTGGTGAAAGATATCCGCGACGGCAACTCCGTTATAAATTTTTGGGTTGAAAAACCTCGTGAGACATCGGGTATTATTTTATTTTCAGGTATTACACCGGGAGGGTTTAGCGGAACAAACAATCGTATCTTTTCCGTAGTTTTTGAAGCGAAAAATAACGGCCTTGCCTCTGTCGCGCTACGGGATACCAAAGCGTTATTGAATGACGGATTAGGCAGTCAAGCAATGCTCTCCACTCATGATACAACAGTTTTTATAAAACCCGGAGACAACAGCGCGCCGAAAGAAAAATTGACGGACACGGAACGGCCGGAAGACTTTATGCCGATAGTGGTGAACGACTCCGCGTTTTTTGACGGGAAAAATGTTCTTATCTTTGCCACACAAGACAAAGGGTCGGGAATTGACCATTACGAAGTTCGCGAAGGATTTTGGAGCAAGTTTCACATTGCTGAAAGTCCTTATCTTTTACAAAACCAAAAGCTAGACAAGAAAATTTTTGTAAAAGCCGTTGACAAGACCGGCAATGAGCGAACCAAAATTTTTTTTTCTCCAAACTTCCGCCCTTGGTACAAAAATTATGAGATTCTTGGTATACTGATAGTAAGCCTGATGCTCGCCGGGTACATCGTGAAAAAAAGATTATGGCAAAAATTTATAAAATCGCGCTAATATTTTTGTTTTTTGGCTTTTTACCGATATCCGCCGACGCGGCAACGCTTTCTTTTTCTCCCGCCTCCGGTTCCTATACCGTGGGCCAGACTTTATCGGTCAGCGTATATGTGGGAAGCGCCGATCAGACGATGAATGCCGCTTCGGGTGTTATTTCATTTCCCCCGGATAAACTGGAAGTTACTTCACTTTCTAAAACCGGTTCTATTTTTACTCTTTGGGTGCAAGAGCCGTCCTTTTCAAATTCAGTGGGCACGATCAACTTTGAAGGAGTGGTTCTTAATCCGGGGTTTAAGGGTGCAAAAGGGAAAGTCCTTGCCATAAACTTCAAAATAAAGGCGGCGGGTGTCGCTTCGCTTAGTTTTTCTTCCGGTTCGGTACTCGCCAATGACGGCAAGGGTACAAACATTTTATCCAGTTTGGGAAAGGCCCAGTTTAGTTTAGGTGGCGCTGCGCCAAGTGTTTCCAAAACAACGATTCCTTCTGCGGTTTCTGGCATACCACCGGCGCCAGCAATTTCTTCCCCAACTCATCCTGACCCGAATAAGTGGTATAACAACTCCAGCCCTAAATTTATTTGGACTTTATCCAAAGACATAATCGCGACAAGAATTCTTTACGACAAAAATCCCGGCACTAAACCAACAGTTTTGTATAACCCACCTATTTCAGAAAAGGAAATCAGCAAAGTCAAAGACGGCATGTACTATTTTCACGTCCAATTGAGAAATAAAAACGGCTGGGGAAATATTTCTCATTTTCAATTTCAGATTGATACAGAGTCACCGGAACCGTTTGCCATAAAGTTTATTGATGGCATTGAAACGAAGAATCCGAGGCCGACAGTGGTTTTTGACACCACAGACTCTCTCTCCGGTGTTAACTATTACAAAATAAAAATCGGCGAAGGCGAATTTTTCCCCGTGGCGCCGGAAGTTGTGAAGAGCAACCCTTATACATTGCCTCTGCAAAATCCGGGCAAACGAAGCATTCTGGTTCAAGCTTACGATAACGCGGAAAATTATGCCGTTGCCACCGAGGAGTTTACCATTCTTCCGGCGCCGGAAGTTGCGGAGAAAACAGAGACGAAAATAACAAAATTTCCGGTAATCATTATTTTCATTATTGCTTTTCTTTTTCTTCTGCTTGTGTTTTGGTATGGCTGGTATAAGTTTTTGCGCCTGCGACGAACGGTAAAAAAGGGAGTGCGTGAAGCGGAGTCCGCTTTGCATAAATCCTCTGACTTGTTAAAAGAAGATATTCGAGAGCAAATCAAAATGCTTGAAAAAACGCGCACCAAACGACAACTGACCAAGGAAGAAGAAAGGATCGTTAAACGGTTGAGGAAAGATTTAGATGAGGCCGAGAAATTTATCAGAAAAGAGATTGAAGATATTGAGAAAGAAGTGAAATAAAAATTTTAGCTTTTTAATTATTCAGGGAGTATATGTCAGACGAACCCCAAAACCCAACTCCAGCAGAACCCTCTATTCCACCAAGCCCCCAAGAGCCTACGGCTGATGCACCCATTCCTGCGACAGTTTCCACCCCTGCCGAAGTGCCCTCTGGGGCCACGGAGGCTTCTAGGGAAGGTTTTAGTGATGAAAGTAACAATATACCACCCTCAAATTCTACCCATATAGAACCTGAAAAAGAGGCCGAAAATAAGGATCAAAATGAATCTGTCCCCGAGCCTCAGCCCGAGGCTGAACAGCCTCCGGCTGAAATTCAACCGCTAGAAACTGCCCCCGAAGCTGAAACGCCTCAAATACCGGTAAATGAGCCGTTACCCGAATCCGAGCCGAGCGTCAGCGAGGCGGAGGAAGAACCAAAACCAATAGAAACTCCCGAACCTGAACCCGAAAAGGAAAAACCCAAAATTTCGTATCTCAAATCTCAAAAAGCAAAGGAACTTCTAATGATGGCTAGAAATGCAATGCAATTCAGAAAAAGAAAGAAACTGGATCGCGTCATGTCTTTGTTTCTTGAGAAAGCTAAAATCACGAACGATGAAGTGGAAAAATTGCTTCATGTCTCTGATGCAACTGCAACAAGATATCTTTCACAGCTTGAGAAAGAAGGAAAAATAAAACAGAATGGCAGAACCGGAGCAGGAGTTTCGTATTCTAGAATTTAATCAAGGGAGTGAATTTGCGTGCACGCACGGGTGGGTGGAGTTTTTGTGTAATCACAAAAACTCTGGGGCAAGCACGATGGCATTTGCGCCTT
>CAYIHE010000034.1:0-2360 GCA_964363145.1 uncultured Gammaproteobacteria bacterium
CAAGTAGGACATTTCTACTTTGGTATACTAGGACATTATCACTTTGGGGCGACAGCCAAACCCTACCCACAAGTTTTAAAGTAGTGTATAATAGTACTATGGCTTAATCCATTAAGCCAGATTAATTAATCTAATTGCATAGTAGTATGTATACAGAGTTACCATACACGCTTCTTATAGAAGGAGTCCTGCAGTTGGTTATAGCAGTTATCCTGTTTATAACCGTAGCTCGCAGAGGAAAAAATCGCATTATGTCGGCCTTGGCATGGTTTTTTGTGGCCATAGGAATTTTTAGTCTTGGTCCATTTTTACCGGACGTGTTTAAAGTGATTCCTGGTTTAGCTATTTTAGTGGCGTATTCTTCCGTTGTTTGCCACACTTCAGTTTTTTTTGGCATGGCCGGTTATTGCAGCGCGCAATTTGGTTTTCTAAAAGGTTCAAAATTAATGAAGGGAGTGCTCGCGGTTGGTTTATTAATCGCCACCGCAATGGTTGTTTTCCACGTGTTATCATTGGATACGACAAATGTTTCGGCCGCAACACGGGCAACTTTTAAGGTCGTTTCCAGCACATCAATGTTCTTCTTCTTTATCGCTTCGCTAGTTTTCTTAACAGCGATCTTTTTGATGCTTGCATGGCAAGTTAGAAGAGAAAAAGCCGCTCTAAACTATGCCGCCACAACCGGTATTGGCTTGGTCTTGTTGCTCGCCGCTTTAACCATTAGAAAAGCTCTTGACACTATGGCTCCAAACCTTTTGGTTGACGCGCTCTCATTTGTTTCACTTGTTTTGGTTGTGGTTGGAGCAACATTCCAAACATCGGTATCTATGTCTCCGGGTATTGTTTATGACATAAAAACAAAGAAACCTGTTGCCAAGGCCACGGTGCGCATTGTCAGAGTTAAAGACAACAAACCGCTTGAAAGCAGAAATACAAAAGAAGATGGGCGATTCGGCTTGCTTATTGAGCCGGGTCAATACTATTTAAGTGTTACAGCTCCGGGCTATGCGGAATACAAAGGCGCGCAGATTAGCGTGGAAAAACCAACTTTGCTTGGCTCTGATGTTTCGTTAAATCCAACAGCCGTCTAAAATCTATGTTAGCAAGCTATGGCTCGATTATCATAGGGGCCATACAGATATTGATCGCGGTAACAATATTGGCCACAATAATACGGAGAGGTAAGAATCCTTATCTCTCTGTTTTGGGTTTTTGTTTTGTTTTAATCGGCGTATTTGGTTTTTTTCCGCAGATTGCGTTTGTTTTAAATGCAGTTTACGGCCTCAAAGTCGCGGATCTATTTTTTCATATAATTTTTCACACGTCCACTTATTTTGGAGTCGCTGGATATGTGATTTTTATCGTATCAATGATATATGGACAAAAAATAATTATTAAAATCACAATACCGGCATTTGTTGTGGCGTTGTTTTTTACCATTATCCACTTCGCGCACGTAGAACTTTTACAATTCGGTTTTGAAAAAAGAGTATTTATTGACAATCTGGCTCATTTTGCAAATCCAATATTTTTTTTAATGGCGTTAATGACGGGCGGCGCAATGCTCGGCCTATTATTTTTTCAGATGAGAAAAAACAAGCAAGGTGTTCTTGGTTATACAACAACAGTTTGCATCGGCCTTAGTCTGATGGCCTCGGCGCTAATAATTTTAAAATCACTTGAAGCAGTGCCGGGCTATGAAATGGGCGGTCCGCTAGCGATTGGCGCGCTGGTATTTTTGCTTATCGGCTTTATTGTCCAAATCACGCTTATTGTCCAGCCGGGCATGGTGTATAATTATGAAACTCGCGAGCCGATTCCTTTGGCATTAGTCAAGGTGTTTGACGAGGATAATAGAATTTTGGAAAGCCGCGCCACCGGACAAAATGGCAGATACGTTATACTTCTCAACCCCGGAATTTATACGATAAAAGTGGCAATTGCCGGTTATAAATTTCCTACCAGTAAAAAAATTGGATATAGAGGCGAAATTTTAAAGGTTTTGAGGCCAAGAATTTTGAGTTTGGATATAGCGCTTGATCCGGTTGACAAAGCTTAATTTATAATCTATATTATTTTTAGGCGCAAAAAGCGACAAGGAGGCATCGAATGCAGATCGCGATCGCAATTAAGGAGCAACTCACATGCTGAACACCCTGAACATTATTCTGTCTGTGCTCGTTGACGCGTTGACCGCGATGTCTTTCCCAGCCACTCTGCTGATGTGGGTGGCGATTAACATTATTCAACAGTAGGCGCCAACAGGCGCCGAGGAGAAAATCGCAAGAGCGGTTGCCACAGGCGCCGCTTTTTTAATAGTAATTCGTTCGCTCCCAGGGTCGGATTTACCCCTTCGGGGC
>CAYIHE010000034.1:2460-9404 GCA_964363145.1 uncultured Gammaproteobacteria bacterium
ATAAACTTCTCATCCGCGCCTGCTCGCTTACTTCGTTCGCTCCCAGGGTCGGATTTACCCCTTCGGGGCATAAACTTCTCATCCGCGCCTGCTCGCTTACTTCGTTCGCTCCCAGGGTCGGATTCGAACCGACGACCAATTGGTTAACAGCCAACTGCGCTACCGCTGCGCTACCTGGGAATTTGACGCTATTGTAAACTAAATATTTCAGACGGTCAATATCATTGCCATTTCACACTTTCTTTTTTTAGATGTATAATACTAAAAAGGTCGGTTTTTAATTTGTTTCTCTTACTTATTTTAAATATGTATGAACAATGTTAATTCTCACAAACTCGGATTGGTAGTCGGCGGCATGGCGGCTTTTATGCACCTGCTTTGGGCTTTAATGGTGTTGGTAGGGCTGGCCAAACCGCTTATGAATTGGTTTATGGGCCTGCATTTTTTAACCGCGCCACATAGCGTAAATCCGTTTTCATTTGGCAAAGCGCTAATGTTGGTGGTAATGGCCGGCGTAGTTGGTTATTTATTCGGTTTTGTTTTTGGCAGTTTTTGGAACCTGGCGCACCGCGACGCGCGCCCAGGCCAGGAAATACAAAAGTAGCTGTTTAGGTATTCTTTGGCAAATTTGATAGCTAGAATTTGGGCATTTTTTGTTTCATTTATTTATTTTCGGTCCTTTACGGTATACTGTAATAAATGAATTAAATTTTTCCATGCGTATTCAATTTAGAAAATTTAATCGTGTACAGGCCGTATTGTTTTTGCTTGTTCCAGCATTGGTGTTTATAATAGGCGCTTTAATTTTGGAAGGAAATTTTGTGAGTCAAGCTAGCGCGGCAGTTGCTAATTCTCCGGAGCCGCCACTGCAGAAATACATGCCGCCACCACCGCCAACTCGAATTTCGCCACCACCAAACTCTAAGTTATACCGCCAAGGCGCTATCAGCAGGAAATCAACCGCAAAATCTAACACTAAACCCAGTAAAATTTTAACCTTACCTTTCCCGGAACACCTTGAATGCGTAAACCAATCCGGGCCGGCCTGCAAGCTAACGCAAGTTTGTCCATTGATTTCCGATCCTGTTCATGATAAAGATGGGAAATTTTATCCTTCGCCCTGCTGGGCCGAGGCCTATGGTATAATGGAGTACCAGAGTGGAAACTCCGCGCAACTTCAGAAATTTATCAGGGATTTGTGGTACACGCCCAAGAGTTCGCCGATCAGTCAGTCAGTGCACAATCATGGTCTTCCGGACACAAAGGCGATCGATCCGTCGGTAGAATTTTTCGTACCCAATCCAAGTATCGAATTTACCTACTTCGACTCTGATTTTTCGAAAGGTCCGGCTTTGCGTTCAAGAGTATGGCAGGGGAATACCGCTTTTTCGGATTTGATTTATTATTTCAGCGACCAATCTACCAAATACATCAGGCGCAGTCGTATGTGGCCCACGACCGGACGCAAAAAAACTCTTCTGGTTTTCCTAAATTTTAGCAAGGCTTTCCCGGAGAAGGCGATCCTTGATTTTTCCAAAATTTATAATGCGTCTCTGAATAATTATTTCAAGCAAAATCAAAATATTTCCGATCCGATACAATATGATTTCACGACGCTCGTGCTCGATCCGCCGGATGGTATATCCGAGCAGAGTCTTCTTCCGCATTCTCGCGCCACCCTAACAGTAGATGATATTCAGGCGGAAACAATTTACAAAGCCGCGCTCGACAAACTTAACCTAATTGCGCCGCAGGATTTCGATATGCTCGTATGGGTTCCTATCACGGACACGAACTACAGCCCCGGAGGGACATATTTTGGCGGTCGGATAGGCCTCGCGGCGCGTAAACTCGGCGCCGGCCGGATGTCCTGGCTTTGGGCTGGCCTGTTTAGTCAGGGGAGAACTCTGTCATCGGACAAACCCACGCAGAGCGATCAGCTGTTTTTCCTAAATCAATTCAACAACATGTTTGGCACCCTAAGCCACGAAATAATGCACGGGTTAGGCATGCAACACACGGATCTGGAGCAGAGCCCGCGCGATTTGATTCAGTATCAACCACAAACCCAAACCATTGCTGTCGGGGAGCAACCCGGAGTAATGTTTTCCTGTGATAATTTCGGTAAGTATTTGGAACAGTCCGCCGCCGAAGCGATTAAACTACCTCCTGAATTTAGTATTCAGGTTGGCAATGAGCCGGCCGGACAGATCGTTCCGAGCCAAAGCGGCGCTTGCTTCTATGCAAACAATGGTCCATCCTTCAAGGATGTCGATAAGGACGGAACATATGAACTAATTTATCTTCCCGAAAGTATTAGTCAAATTTTGAAGAATTTACAGGGTTGGACTGACCTTGATGGCGATGGTATCGCTGAAATTGTCGATCCAACGCCATACGGAGGGCTGAAGGTTCTTAATCCGCCCGGTCTTGAATACGCTCGCACTCTGGGCCCTGCCAGCTTCACGCCGATTAAGGAGGTCCGCGTCAAAAATTGCCGTTTCCAAAAAATCAAGCTTTCTACCGGTCAGACCGGGCTGTTGCCCTTATCTTGTCCGGAGTTTAATTCAATTCGAACCGATGTTTACAAGGGGCTTCAATACTATTGGACAGTGGTCAAGAAATCATACGGGCTGGTTTTGATTGCGAAGCAGTAAAACATAAATGAGAATGTTTATTAATTTGGTTAATTGGCAAAACATTGACTTTTTTCGGCTTTTCCAGCATACTTGTTTTGTTAGACAATTTAGGCATTTTAATTATTAACGTTTAATAGTATATGGACAATATATTTGACCCTAAAAAATTGGAGGATTTAAAAAAAATGAAAAATACAATTTTGTTGTCGGCGGCTGTTTTTTTGTTGCTGGTAGTAATTTTTGGATCTATGGGAACAGTCGGCGCGGGTGAAAGAGGCATACTTCTGCAATTTGGAGCAGTTAAAGACAAAGTGTTTGATGAAGGTCTTTATTTTAAAATTCCCTTTGTCCAACAAGTAGTTAAAATGGATGTAAAAATGCAAAAAGACGAAGTCGCGGCCAGCGCCTCGTCCAAGGATTTACAGGTTGTAACTTCTAAGGTTGCCATAAATTATCACCTTTTTCCAAATAGTGTTAATAAAGTATGGCAGGAAGTTGGCAAAGATTATAATTCCCGCATCATCGCGCCATCAATTCAGGAGGCGGTAAAAGCGGTGACCGCGAAGTTTACTGCCGAAGAGCTGATTATAAAGCGAGAAGACGTTAAAGAGCAAATAAAAACTAATTTAGCCGAGAGATTGGTAAAAAATAATATCATAGTTGATGAAATAAATATTGTTGCTTTTGATTTTTCCAAAGCTTTTAATGATGCTATTGAAGCAAAAGTAACGGCCGAACAACTTAAACTCAAAGCCGAAAGAGATTTAGAAAGAATACGCATTGAAGCGGACCAAAAGGTTGTTGAAGCGGAAGGAAAAGCGAAAGCGATCCGTACCGAAGCGCAAGCTCTTAGCTCTAATCCTAAAGTAGTAGAATTACGCTGGATAGAAAAGTGGGATGGAAAAGTGCCGACTTATTGGGGCAATGCCAATCCTTTTGTGGGATTAAAATAATAATTAGTTGTGAGCCAGTTTGTATTAGATAGGAAAGTAAGGAGTAGTAGTTGCGAAAGCCGGTATTTTTTGTTATAATTACTAGAGGTGAATAAAGAAAAAGCTTGCTTTTTCTTTAGAGACTCGACGTAATTTCAAGCTTCGCTTATAATTAAATTATCTTAATTAATAGTAATAAATTCATACATATGCCAAAAAGAAAATCCGGACTGCGTAAAAATAAAAAATCCAAGCATTCTCCGAAAACAAAAAAACGATTGGAAATCAAAAGGCAAATGCTGGCTAAAAAAGCTTCCGGAAAAAAGAGAAGATAAATTGTTGTATGAAGATCCGCAAGTGGCTTTTGTATCTCACAAACAACGAAGAGGTGTCTCGTCACGAAGAGATGTTTGATACCATCTTTTTTATCGTTAACACAGTAGCGTTAATTTTTGGCAGCACCATGTTTATCATCTATAATGAGGCGCAATGGATTTCTATTTTGGTTATAGAATACACTTGGGCGCTGGACAGCATGCGGCATAATCGGCCATAAAAATTCAGCATCCGGCAATTAATAGTTTCTCAAATTAAAAAAGAGCCACGATGCATACGCCGTGGCTCGGTTCTATTTGTATTAATGAGCTATTACGATTTTTCTTGTCCACGCAGACGGCTGTTGTACCAATCAATGATAGTCTGGTCATCACCGCCAAGTTGGAAATACTCGCGGTAGTGGTGTATGGCCATGTCTACATTATGGGCAATTTCTCGGTAGGCATTGCCGATAATTTTATGAACGTGCATTTTGTCTTCAGCCGCTGACACAGCCAGAGCAAACAACTTTTCTGCTTCGTCTGGATCTTTTTCTAAACAATTAAGCGCGTGGGTGTAGTTGAATTCCGGGTAGTCGCTGGCAAATACTGTGGTCAGAACCTCGGCATTTTTCGCTTCCTCCAATTTTCCGCATCTGGCCAGCGCGTGTGCCAACCGGTGGTAATAGTGAGGTTCGCGCGCCGCTTGACTCACCGCCTGTTTGTAGGATTCCACCGCCTCTGCCGCGCACCCGATTGACTGCAAAGTTTCGGCGCGGGCGAAACGTTCTTCCGCGCTTCCCGGCTTAACCTGCAATTGACGATCTGCCCAACGTTGGCAATCTTCACACAGAACATCTACAGGGCCAGTTTTATGCATAACGCATTCGGTATTGTCACAGTGTCGCAGGCCCAACACATGGCCAAATTCGTGAGTAATCAACTCGTTTCCAGCTCCACCTCCCCACCTTTCATGCAGGCGAGCGGTACTGTAAACAGCCATATCATGGTGCCACGCGCCAGCGCCATGGCCCCTTTGGTTGTTTTTATTGATCAGCGCTTCTGTGGTAATACCCATTATGCGTTGAGCTTCCATGGGCAGGTGTGCTGACATCCAGCGTAACAGCCACGGCGTTTTATACGCGCAACTCTCCGCGTCAAAGCAAGACAACGGAATCTCCATTGGCTTCATCACCATGGTTTTTACGCCAAAGTTTTGTTGCAGAACAATTTCCGTTAACTCAACTTGTTCCGACGAAATTTGGCCCAGCGGCAATATCGCCACCGTCAGCTCCGAAGCGATTCTCGCGGCACTCATTTACTACCTCCAAACCTTGTTATAAGTAAGGTAGCATATATAAAAATCCACGCAAGGGGCGGATAAACAAATCTACCACAAGTATTGTTGGGAGGTGTTTTTTCTATTGCTCCACAAATATTAATGTGCTACACTGAATTGGTATAAAATACTTTTTAAGTATTATTTATATGCAGTCTATGTTTGAATCAGTAATTTGCAGGCCGTCTTTTAAGGACATTTTTTCCTTGCCTTTTTTGTTCAAGCGGGCGGTAAACACTGATTTTTCTTTTTATAACGATCTGGTAAAAAAAAGAATCATAAGAAAAAATTCTTTACTGCGTTTATTTTTTGCGCGAGCGCGAAAACGCAGAATATTATTGGTGGCCAAAGTAAACGGCAAGTGTGTTGGTTTAACCATTGCCGGCTGTAAAGCGAATATCGGCATTATCCATTGGCTTTTTGTGCTTCCCGAGCATAGAGGTAAAAAAATCGGCTTTAACCTTGTAAAAAAAGCCGAAGATGAATTGGGAAAACTTGGTTGTCATAAGATTACCTTAACTACCGAAATCGCGCCGGAATTTTATAAAAACTTGGGTTATGTTGAAGAGGGCCTGTTAAAAAAACATTGGTGGCAAAAAGATTTTACGATTATGAGTAAAATTTTATAAAATTTATGCCTATTAGCAAAAAACTTGACCAGCAATTAATAAAAAATATAATTGCCCGAGCCATAGAGCGCATTGGTGGTAGCAATCCGTCTTCTGTAGACGTCGAGTTTGGCAGAGCAACCGTCGATATTTTAGGCAAAGGACATTCCCAGTGGGGCCTATATAAAAAAACTTCTGAAGGGATATTTAAAAGCAGACAGGAGGAATTGCTGGAAGAAAAAAAACTGGCATCATTAAGAGGCGCGCAAGAAGCGGCTTGGGCGCGCCGGGATGACGAAGTTGGTGAGGCTGAAAAAGCGGAGGAACGGCTGTCTGAATTCAGAAGAGGGGTGGGCGAAAAAAAATAATAATTATCTAATAACTATGAAAAAAATTATATATTTTGCGGTTGGGGTAGTTTTGTTGGCAGTGGTCTGGTATTTTATTTGGGGTAAAAAAACCGAACCATCAGTCAATAATCAAGAACAAAAAATGGCCACCACGACCACGGCCACCACCACACCAATCAAGACCGCCGCGCCGGCAATGAAAAAAACTCCCATTCCGGTAAAAACCGAAGCGCCGTTGTCGGCCACGCAAAGGTATTTGGATGCCATCAGAGTTTATAAAAGTGTTGGTTATTATTTTCAATTTGTAAATTGCCACGGCGCTCCCGGCTCTTTGGTGTTGAAAAAAGGAAAAAAATTTATGTTGGATAACCGCGATAATCAGACTCGTAAAATCGCCATCCAAGGCGGGCAAACTTTTCAGGTAAAAGCTTATGATTTTGCCATTGCCACCGCGCCTTCGACGATTGGACTTCATTATATTACTTGCGATGGAGGCGGGGCCGCGGCTATTTCGGTACAGCAGTAATTTAGATAGTAGGGTGTAGTAAGTAATTAAGTAGTTTGATAAGGACATCAAAGCAGCTTTTTTAGAAGGCTGTTTTTGTATTTGCCAAAGCCGCCATTTTTTAGTAAACTATCATTACTATGTCTCTATCCATTGCCGAAGTAAAAAAGATTGCCGCGCTGGCCAGAATTCAGCTGACTCTGGAAGAAGAAAAACGCTACGCCAAAACCATTTCGGCGGTTTTGGATTATATGAAA
>CAYIHE010000035.1:0-9155 GCA_964363145.1 uncultured Gammaproteobacteria bacterium
TTTTTTTTAATTTGAGTAGATCCCTCGTCGGCTACGGCCTCGCTCGGGATGACAACTAACATCTAAATTCTAATTTGATATGACCCAAGAAGAAGCGCTGGCCATACTTAAAACCGGCGCCAATGTTTTTTTAACCGGCGAACCCGGAGCAGGCAAGACGCATACTATAAATCAGTATGCGTCGTATTTGCGCGCGCGTGGCATAGAGCCGTCCATTACCGCGTCTACCGGCATTGCGGCTACTCATATCGGCGGCACGACCATTCATTCCTGGAGCGGGATTGGCATTAGAAATTATCTTGATAAATACACGTTGGATAAAATTTCCACTACCGAATATTTAAGCAAACGTATCCGTCGCGCCAAAGTTTTGGTGATAGACGAAGTGTCTATGCTCGGGCCGGACACTTTTTCTATGGTGGAAGCAATTTGTCGCGACATCAGACAAAATAATGACGCTTTTGGCGGATTGCAGGTTATTTTAGTAGGCGATTTTTTTCAACTGCCGCCGATTGTCCCCGCTTCGCTAGGGCTACGCGGGGCAAGCCAGACTTCATTGCTGGAAACTTCCAAAGCGCGTTTTGCCTATGATTCTCCGGCATGGAAAAGAGCCAATCCAATGGTTTGTTATCTTACGGAACAGCATCGTCAGGACGACGTTGATTTTTTGTCTTTGCTCAACGCGATTCGGCGCAATAATTTTAACGAGGATCATTTATCGCAAATTGCCACGCGAAAAGTAGCGCGCGAAGACGCGCCGGAACAGTCGCCTAAACTTTATACGCATAATGCCGATGTGGACAGAGTAAATAATATTATGTTGGAAAAACTTTCCGGCAAGACAAAAACTTTTGATATGACGGCCAAAGGTCCGACATCATTAATTTATTCTTTAAAAAAAGGATGCTTATCTCCGGAAAAGCTTGCGCTTAAAATTGGCGCCAAAGTAATGTTTACCAAAAATAATCCTAAAGAGGGATTTGTTAACGGCACTCTTGGCGTGGTGGACGGCTTTGCGGATTATGTCGGTCTGCCGATTATAAAAACGCGCGATGGGCGAAAAATTACAGCGGAAACAATGGATTGGAGCGTGGAAGAAAACGGAAAATCGCGCGCCAAAATTTCGCAATTGCCTTTGCGTTTGGCTTGGGCGATTACCGTGCACAAAAGCCAGGGCATGAGTTTGGACGAAGCAGTTATGGATTTAAGCGATGTTTTTGAGTTTGGCCAGGGCTATGTCGCGCTTTCCCGCGTGCGGCGATTGACTGGATTGCATTTGCTTGGTTGGAATGAGCGCGCGTTTCAGGTGCATCCGGAAGTTTTTGCCAAAGATAAAGAATTTCGCGCCGGTTCAGACGCGGCGGCCGAGGCCTTTGCCAATATTTTAGAACTTGAATTAAAAAAAATGCAGGATAATTTTGTAAAGGCGTGCAGTGGAAATATCGTTTCCGCAAATGATGAAATCCCGCCAGGGCGGGATGCTCGACTTTCTAGTCAAATTAAAAATTTGAAGAAAGTCGGCAAAGGCGCCGGCTTTGATAAAATCAGAGAGAAGCATGCCAGTGTCTATAAGCCATGGAGCGAAGAGCAGGATGAAATTCTTAAAATTCTTTTTTCAAAAAATATACCGCTGGCGATGATGGCGGAAACTTTAGGCCGGAAAAGAGGCGGCATAACTGCGCGCTTGGTAAAGCTGGGGCTGGTGGAAAACCGGCAGGAGGCGCGGGAGCGGGATGCGGGTTAATAAAGAAAAAAATAATGTTAATGTAAATAAAACTTCTACCAAGTGAGTTCGACTTAATTTTTAGTTTTATCCACACTTTTTCTTGGGAGTTTTCTTTAAATGTGGTACACTTACTTTATCCTTTGAAACGAAGTCTTTATGATAAAAATAAAAGGCGTGACAAAAATTTACCCAACCGGCACGCCAGCCCTGCGAAATTTAAACCTGCATATCAATGCCGGCGATTTCGTGTCTATTGTGGGCCAGAGCGGCACAGGCAAAACCACTTTGGTAAAAATGCTTATTGCCGAAGAGCGCCCTAACAAAGGCACTATAGAAATCGGCGGCTGGGACATTACCGCGATTAGTTCCAATGATATTCCATATTTACGCCGGCAAATCGGCGTGGTGTTTCAGGATTTTAAATTATTGCCTCAAAGAACAGTTTACGAAAATATTGCTTTTGCGTTAGAGGTGGCTGGCGAGCAGAGGCGCCGCATTCATCAGGTGGTGCCGCAGGTTTTGGAAATTGTCAATTTGGCGCATAAGGCCGACAGTTATCCATTTCAGCTTTCCGGAGGCGAACAACAGCGCACAGCCATCGCCCGTTCGCTGGTGCACCGGCCAAAAATTATTGTGGCGGATGAGCCAACTGGGAATTTAGACTCCATCAACGCGGCGGAAATTGTGGCTATTTTAAAAAAAATAAACGAATTCGGCACCACTATTATTTTAGTTACGCACAATCGGGAAATCGTCAATCATCTGCGCCGACGTGTGATTACTTTGCATGGCGGAGAAATTATCAATGATGAAAATGAGGGAAAGTACAAGTTGTAAATTTTAAATTTTTATTGTCATTGCGAGAGTAGCGAAGCAATCCCAAAATATGGTAGTGCCAACATGGGGATTGCCACGTCGCTACGGCTCCTCGCAATGACAATAGGCCGCTTAATTATTTATCTACCGTCTATGCAATCTTTTCTAAGGGTAATAAAATTCGCTTTTCAAGATTTGGGACGCAACATTAGTTTGTCGTTTATGACGGTTTTTATTTTGGTTTTAATGCTGTTGTCGGTAAACACGCTGTGGTCATTGGATATTTTAACCAAAGAAGCAATCGGCGCGGTTAAAAAACAAATCGACGTCAGTATTTATTTTGTTTCCGAAGCCACTGATAAAAATGTGAAAGAAATTAAATCGTATGTGGAAATGTTTTCCGAAGTAACCGAAATAAAAATGCAAACCAGAGAAGAAGTGCTGGCTTCGTTTCGCGAACAGCATAAATTGCAAAAAGAAGCGCTAGACGCTTTGGCCGAGCTGGGGCAAAATCCGTTTGGCCCGACCATGGTTATAAAAACCAAAGAGCCGGAGGATTATAAAAAAATTATTTCCGCGCTAAATGTGCCGGAGTACGCGAATCTTATTGAAGCGAAAAGTTTTGACAATCACGAAGAAGCCATTTCCCGGTTACAAAACATTACCAATCGCATTGAACGGATGGGTTTTGGCCTGACTATTTTATTCGCCATTATTTCTTTCCTGATTATTTTCAACACCATTCGCGTGGCCATAAACACTCAGCGCGTGGAAATAAGCATCAAGCGGCTGGTGGGCGCCAGCAATTGGTTTATCCGCGGGCCGTATCTGGTGGAGTCTTTGCTGTTTACCATTTTAAGCGTTGGGCTGACGGCGCTGTTGGTTTTTTTGGCTTTAAGATGGATTGATCCGTATTTGGCCGTGGTTTTACCAAGCGGGTTTTCCTTGACAAATTACTTCCAATCCAATATTCTTATGCTGTTCGGGCTTCAAGCCCTAGCAGTGCTTCTTCTTACCATTTTGTCCAGCGGTTTGGCGATGAGAAAGCAGTTAAAAGTTTAATTCCGAGGTCGTCTAAAGGTAGGACAAGAGCCTTTGAAGCTCTATATCTTGGTTCGATTCCAAGCCTCGGAACAAATTAAATCCGCTATTTGGCGGATTTTTTAGAAAAAAAATAACCCATTGAAGCGACAGGGGCAGATGCGTTCAGAGCACGACTAAACGTCGCGGAGATTTCTCCTGTACGCCCGGACGGACCCGAGTTCTGTCCCGATGTGCGTGTGTGAGTTTCTCCGCTACGTTGTCAAGATGACGCCTCCGGCCTTTTTCGTTCCAATGGGTCGATTGTATAATATGGGAAAAGCCGCTGTTTGTCAATTGTTCCGTATAATCTGTATAAATACGGGTAATTCATGTAAAAAAAATGCCTGTTGGTACAGGCGGGCAAGCGCGACGTAGTCCACACAAGAAGCTCAACCGGTTGCTCACGCGGAAGGAGGAGGGGGCCACCTTGCGAGCGTCGGGAGATTCCTTGTTTGGCCTAAGCCGTACCAGCCGTTCTGTACCAACAGGCAACAGAAGCAGAGTATCACATGGCCTGTTTTTTGTCAACAGTCCATTGTAAAAAATGTCTTTTTGGGTTAAAATATAGATAGAGGATTTTTAGTTAAATTATTCCTATGTTTGGTTTATTTTTTGAAAAAAAATTAAAATATCGCGTGCAGGAAGTTAAGGATTTAGCCGCAAATATTATTGAAATTACGCTGGCGCCGCAAGAAAAAAAGCTTAAGTATAAAGCCGGCCAGTATATTTTTTTAAGTTTCATGAATGAGAAAATCGGGCCAGAAGAGCATCCGTTTTCTTTGGTTTCCTCGCCCGCCGACGCCAATTTGCGCCTGGTCATAAAAACCATTGGCGATTATGTGCAAAATTTAAAAGGATTGCCGATTGGTTCGCGGGCCATTGTTAGAGGTCCGCTGGGAAAGTTTTCTTTTTTGAATTTTAAAAATAAAAATCAAATTTGGATCGCCGGCGGAGTTGGTATCGCGCCGTTTTTAAGCATGAGTAAAATTTTAGCGGAACATCAAGATTATAGCGCAACTTTATTTTATTGCGCCAACACCGAAGCCGAGATGATTTTAATTAATGAATTAAAAGCCGTGGCCATCGCTAGTAAAAATTTTCAAGTGGTGTCATTTTGCGCGGACAAGCAGGGTTTTATCACTGCCGAAGACATTAAACGGACAGTGGGCGAAGTAAAAGATAAAGCTATTTTGTTCAGCGGCCCAAAGCCAATGGTTTCGGCTTTGCGCCAAGAGTTTTTGGAGTTTGGCGCGCTGGAAACAAATTTTCACACGGATGATATGTAAATTATGCAAACCGTAGATTTAAAAATAAACGGCCACAATTGGCGAGCACATTTGCGCGATGAGGCGGATCAAAGCGTTTTTAATGAAATTTTTAAATTAACAGAGTATCGAGCGGCTGATTCGGCTATAAAAAACGCTAAAGATCCGATTGTGGATGTGGGCGCGCATGCAGGATTTTTTTCTATGTACTGCCGCGCCTTAAATAACAAAGTAAAGATTTTTGCCGTGGAGCCGGAGTTGAAAAATTTGGAATTACTGGCGCGACACATAAAAGAAAATAAAATTAAAAACATAAAAATTGTCGCCGGAGCCATGGCCGAAGCTACCGGAGAAAGAAAATTATTAATTTCCACAGACAGCCACAATCATCGGTTGGCTGAATATGGCCATGATGATGAAACCGCAGCGGTCAAGGCATTCGCTTTCTCCGATTTTTGCAAGCAAAATAAAATCAAAAAAATCTCTTTGTTAAAAATTGACATTGAAGGAGGGGAGTATGAAGTGTTCGCCGGCATGTCTGATCAGGATTTATCTATGGTAAATTTTGTTATTTTGGAGTATCATACCAGCAGTCCCGATTTCGGCGCGGCCGAAATCGCGGATCCTCGATTTTGTCCCGATTTCAGTCGAGCTGAAATCGCGGATGCTCGATTTTGCGCCAAAGCAAAATCGGCACAAAATCGGGATAAGCATAAGCAAATTGAAGAAAAATTGAGAGAGAATGGTTTTGGGGTGCAAGTTTTTCCTTCGCGTTTTGATAAAACAATGGGATTTATTTGGGCGAATAATAAGAGAATCAAATTTTAAATTTAGTTGTCATTCCGACGACGAAGGAGGAATCCCTGTCTGGTTGTATCGCGAGTGAGCGGGATAGAGATCCCTCGTCGCCCTTGAGGGCTCGCTCGGGATGACAAGCGATTTCGATATTCGAATTTAATACAAATTTATGTCAGACAAAAAAGCTTGGGTAGTGGCAGTAGATATGGGTTATGGCCATCAGCGCGCGGCTTTTCCTTTGCGACATCTTTCTCCCACAGGCAAAGTTATCTGCGCCAACAATTATCATGGCATTCCCAAAAAAGATTATCGTATCTGGCATGAGTCTGAAATTTTTTATGGCTTTGTGTCCCGCTTGGTAAATGTGCCGCTAATCGGCAAGTATCTTTTTGGTTTGTATGACAAGTTGCAAAAAATAGAAGATTTTTATCCGCGCCGAGATTTGTCAGCGGCAAATTTCCAGCTAAGACAAATGTATGCCCTTATCAAAAAAGGGTGGGGCAAAGATTTGATAAATTTTTTAAATACCAAAGACATCCCGCTGATCACTACTTTTTTCTCGGTGGCTTTTTTCGCGGAGGAGCATGGCTTCAAAAATGATATTTATCTGGTATTGTGCGACGCCGATGTTAGCCGTTCCTGGGTGGCGTTAAATCCGCAGACTAGCCGGATAAAATATCTGGCGCCATGCCGGCGCGTGGTGGAAAGATTAAAACTTTATGGCGTTAAAGAAGCCAATATTTTTCTGACAGGCTTTCCTTTGCCGGAAGAAAATTTGGGCGGGGCGAATTTGTCGGTTTTAAAATCTGATTTGCTAAGCCGCATCCAAAATCTGGATCCGCAGAGAAGATACAGGCAAAAACATTTTCCAACCGTATCCCATTTTCTCAAAGACGGCGAGCATGATAATCCAAAAACTCATATTCTTACCCTGACTTTTGCTGTTGGCGGCGCCGGCGCGCAAAGGTATTTAGCTAAAAATATTTTACGCAGTTTAAAAAAACGGCTTTTAGATGGGGAGCTTCATTTGAATTTAATCGCCGGCACGCGAAACGACGTTTATGTATATTTTCATGATTGCGTTAGCCATAGCGGGTTGTTGGCATTGCTTGGAAAAAATATTAAAATTTTATTTTCTAAAGACACTGAAGAGTACTTCCGCCAATTTAATGAACTGCTTAAAACCACCGATGTGCTTTGGACCAAACCCAGCGAATTGGTGTTTTATACCGCTTTGGGCATACCGCTTATTACCGCGCCGTCGCTGGGCGCGCAGGAAGTTTTCAATCGCACCTGGCTCAAAACCATTGGCGCCAGCATCGCTCAAAATGACCCGCGCTATGTGCATGAGTGGCTGTTTGATTGGGTGGAAAGCGGCTGGCTGGCCGAATCGGCCATGGCCGGATTTTTGGACGGCCGGCAATTCGGCGTTTTCAATATAGTGGATGTGGTCTTTAATGGCGTCAAAGAACCGACAAAGAGTTATCAGCTTTTGTAAGTTAGTATAATTAATAAGTATTAACTGTCATTCTGAGCAAAGCGAAGAATCTCTGTCCGGTTAGTCAAAACGATACAGACAGAGATCCTTCACTATATTCAGGATGACAAAAAAATATGCCAGCTGACGCGCTAAAAGAAATAGAAAGTCAATTGGCGGCGATTATTGTTTTTGGGACAAAATTTAAAAAAGAAATTCTGGTCAAAGCGACAAAATTAAGTGAAACTAAATTAAAAGATTTAATCAAGATTTTGGGAGAGGTAAATATTTGGCAAAAAACCGCCCTGCCAGCTTTGGCCAAAAAAGAACCACAATTTTATCGCCGTATTTTGGGAAAAAAGAAGCAAATAGAACAGGAAATTATAAATTTGTATAAAGCCAAATTAGCCGAAGAAGACAAGAAAAAAATGCAGATTATTTTGGATAAAGTAAAAGTTGTATGACCAGCGCGCCCCAAATCGGACAGGAAAATATCGCCGAAGCATCGGCGAAATTATTAAAACCCAGTGAATCCAAACTGGACAAACCTTTTAATTTTGCGGATTTTGAAAATATACTTGAGCTGTCTCCAGCCATGACTCGAATATATAATAAATTGGCCGACGCCTCTGAAGACGACGGTAGGTTATTGTTGGAAAACCTTAAGGATTTAGTTGAAGAAGAAATGACAAAAATAGCCGAAGTCGGAGGAGAAAAATTGAAACAGTGGCAAGAGTTTAAAATCAGAATAGAAGAAATAATTGGAGAAGAGAAAATGCTGAGAGGAAAAGAGCATACTTTTGTTAGCGCTCGCAGTGTTTTTGAAAACGCAATAATCAACGCCGTTAATGAAGGATTGCCGGAAGCAGAGAAAATTACTTCGTCAGACGGAGATATCATTTTAAAATGGCTGGAAGACGGAAGTAAGGAGGGTGGGCATTTTGTTTTGGTCAAGCGAAAGCATAAGCCATATTCTGAAGCAGATGAGCCTGGGGAAAATATTACGTTGGTAGATGAAAATGGTAAAAAGTACAATGAAAAGAAATTGCTCAATCAAACGCAACGATCGGAGAATATGGAAAGCGCTGAAGTTTTAGAAACAGAACATGTCAAAGCCGTTTTTGATAAACTGCCATTGGAAGTAAAGAAAATTTTTTTGAATGGCTTAAAAGAGCAAATGAAAGACATCACCACTTATGATAAAAATGGACAAGAAAAAGCTATAGCCAACATAGAAAATGAGCTGGCCGCGCTTAAATAAGTCCAGCAGTTCCACATGTGGATAACCATCTTGACTATTTTTTAAATATCTGTTAAGGTGGCTTGTTCCCTTGCGTAGGGAATAGAAAGGGACACCCCCCATGGGAATCGCTCGGCAGTGGCTTTGTAATATGACTGCCGGGCTCTTGCCTAGGCGGTTGGTGGTTTATCATCAACAGGACGGTCTCGTCCTAGAATTCGAAATCAATAAAAACGTCTCGTCAGAGACTATTGAACCCCTCCTTTCCCAGATTGTTTGGCGGAAAGGTATGGCGGAAATAAAAGAAATTCGTTTAAACAAGCATGTCTTTTGGGAGGTGTTGGACGTGCTGGAAGTTAAAATCGTCTCCGACTGTTTTAATCGGACGATTAAGGTCGCTGTGGTGATTCGGACCAAAATTCTGGATCCGGACGGAAGATTGAGCAGGGTGTTTGGGAAGAAAATTGCCTTTAAGCACCCTTGTCTGAAGTATGTTTTCCACGACGAGGAAAAGCCGGATCACCAGACCGCGGAAAACAACAATAATGACGTCTCATCAACCGTCATACAAATACAATTTCGTTCATCGGCGGACAAACCGCCGACGAGACGAACAAGTTAAGAGGTCCACGCCCGAGCCATCAGCCATGGTTATCGGGCGTTTTTTTGTTCACAGGGTGTATCTAATTTTGTGTTGTCAAACCAAAGTAGAAATGTCCTACCCCCACCAAAGTAGAAATGTCCTAGTGG
>CAYIHE010000036.1:0-8896 GCA_964363145.1 uncultured Gammaproteobacteria bacterium
CATTGTACACTAGAACGAAACCCCGAAGGTAACCCTAATTGCTGCAATTGTAACATCCGATTGTCAAACATCAAATAAAAAAACCGCCAGAGGTCTTGCGACGTGGCGGGGGACGGGAAACAACTGACCTACTTAGCCCTTACTCTTTGACGAGTAGGACGAGTTCTTGAACAGGGTGGCGGTCAGAAAGTTGACCCCCCATGCCTGCCAGAAGGTGATGGCCTTGATCGCGAAGATCTCGGGCATCAACCAGTTCCACAGAAAATAGGTAGGAATGGCGGCAATCAGGCTAACGACCATAAAGAACACGAAGCCCAGGATGACGATGAGTAGTCCGGCTGCAAGCTTTTCGAACATCGCTTTATCCTCCTTCGTTGTGTGGGTTTTCCCACAAGTTTGGTTAAAATTATACCATATTTTAGTGTATTTGTCAAGGCTTGAAATTTGTGTTAGAATTCTACAAAATGACGGACGGAGATCCCTCGTCGCTACGGCTCGCTCGGGATGACAAATAAAACTAATTATGCAACTCGCCGAAAACAAAAAAGCCCTGTTTGACTATGAAATCCTGGAGAAATACGAGGCTGGTTTGTCGTTGACGGGGCAGGAGGTGAAATCGGCGAAGATGGGGCAAATCAATCTAAAAGGGTCCTATGTTACGTTTCATAATGGGAAGGCGTATGTATTAAATATGCATATAAACAAATACAAAGCGGCCGGTCCCCTCCCAGACTATGAACCAACGCGGACGCGCCAATTACTTCTTCACAAAAAAGAAATCGCTTATTTACAAGGAAAATCCATGGAAAAGGGCTTGACAATAGTGCCCTTACAAGTGTATACTAAACAACGCTTGCTAAAGATAGAAATCGCGGTTGCGAGAGGAAGGAAGACATATGATAAACGCGCGGTTCTTAAAGAGCGAGAAATCAAAAAGGAAATCAATAAAATTAGGAAATACCAATAAAATTTGTTTCGAATTTCGGATTTGGTATTTCGGATTTCAAAGGATGGGGGTGCCGGGCTTCGATAGAGGCTCCTGGCTACGCTGGCATACCGAGGGAGTTCTTTACCTCGTTAATCACAAGAGCAACATAATAAGTGCAAACTTATTTTCAAAAGCGAAGGTTGCCATGGCCAATTTATTTGGTCAGAGAGCTTTCGCTCCGGTAATGGCTTAATAACCAATACCCATCGCGCCGACCATACTCAATACTCGGTTAGCGGTGTCACTTATTGAGCGTAGTTTGGCCGCAACGCCGTTTGCGACCAGATGAAACTTCCACGGCTAGTTTGTATAATTTTCGTTCCCTATTATTTATACCAACGAACTGTCCCGCCGTCGCTAAAGCTATGGCGGGCAAGCAAGGGACACTAAGTATGTAGAAGGTTTAGTCAAAGTTATCTACACGCGAGTTCAACTCTCGCCACCTCCACGACACAGATACGCTAATGTCGCTAATCTACAAATACGCGAATTCGTATATTCGTAAATCCGCATCATTCGTATATCAGTGTATCCGCATATCCGTATATTAGCATCATTCGCAAATCCGTGTATGAGAATTTCCCACAAAAAACACAAACCAGAACCAAAAAAAATCTTTTTTTATAACGAAGGCATTAGCGTGCCTCAAGTTATGGTTTTGGACAGCACGGGCGCGAATTTGGGTGTAATGAAAGCGGCCGAAGGCGTACGCTTGGCGCGCGAACAAGAAATGGATTTGGTTTTAATCAATCCAAAATCAACTCCGCCAGTGGCAAAAATTATTGATTTCGGCCAGTTTAAATATCAGCAAGAAAAAGAAGACCGCCTCAAACAAGCGCACGCGCACGTTACCGAAGTAAAAACAGTCCGGCTTTCCCTGCGCATTTCTCCGCACGATATGGGAGTTCGACAAAATCAAGCTATTACCTTTTTAAACAGTGGCGACAAAGTAAAAATCGAAATAATTTTAAAAGGCCGGGAACAACAGCAAAAGCCGTTGGCGCGCGGAGTGGTAGAAAAATTTTTAAATAATATAAACACAGCCATGCCGGTGCGCGTGGATCAGGAAATTGAATTTCAAATGAATAAAGTGACCGCTATTATAGCGAAGCGGTAGAACGGACTTCAGCTGTCAGTCTTCGGACTCCGGCAACAAACAGAAGTCAGAAGTCCGATTGCTGATTGCAAAATTTAATTAAATTAAATTTTTATTATGCCTAAACTAAAAACACACAAAGCCACGGCCAAAAGATACAAAGTTACCAAGACCGGAAAAATTATGAAACGCACTGCCGGTCAAAACCATTTTAACGCCAGAGAAAACGGCAACACCGGACGCAACAAAAAATCCGATGTGGTAACCAGTCAGACTCTGCGCCGCGTAATGGAAATTAATTTACCGAATAATTAACCTGACTTCAGACTTCGGACTTCAGACTTCAGCTACAAACAAACACTCGCGAGCCGAAGTCCGAAGACTGATAGCTGAAGTCAAAAATTTAATAAATTAAATTTTTAATATGACCCGTATTAAAGGCGGCATGCTCCATGCCAAACGCCGACGCGGCATCCTCAAACACACCAAAGGTTACCGCTGGGGCAGAAAATCAAAAATTAAACTGGCCAAAGTCGCCAAAATGAAAGCCGGCGCCTATGCTTTTATGGACCGCAAGGTTAAGAAGCGGACTAATCGAGGTTTGTGGAATATCCGCATTAACGCCGCTGTGCGAGAATTTGGTTTAAGCTACAGCCGACTGATTGACGCTTTGAAAAAAAACAATGTAGCTTTGGATAGAAAAATCCTGGCTACGCTGGCCGAAAAACATAGCACGATGTTTGCCAAAGTGGTGGAGGCGGTGAAGTAAACACTGATACGCGAATGAAACTGATTTACGAATATGCGAATTTGTGTATTTGTAAATTAGTAACATCAGCATATCCGTGTATTAGCATCATTCGCATATCCGTGTCAGGACTTGACAAAAATTTAAAATATAGTATATTGAAGTAAATTACTAAGGCCCCGATAGCGCTTGGCATAAGGTAGGAATCGTCCCCTCCTTCGATTTCTTTCCTCTTGCTAAGCACCATCGGGGTCTTTTATTTTCGCTAAAGCGAAAATAAAACCCTGTACCCACCACGTAGCGGTGTGGTACAGGGTATCACGTTTCCTTAATTTTACTTCTTGTGCCAGCGCAAGCGCGCCGCTTCCCATGCCCGGCGATAATTATCCGAAATCTTGGGATTTTCCACCCAAGCCACCTGTACCGGCTTGTCCGGCGCCATGGCCAAACGAGCTATTTCTTCTATCGCTTCGGCACGAGTCGGATAAGCATGAGCAAAAGCAAGAGCAGATGTTTGCGAGGATCCGTTTTCCCCAATCACATGGTATTTTTCAACTTTTGACTTGATGGACGGGAACTGACGCGCGTCATAGATCAGCGTGGCCGCGCCAGCACGGTATTTTTCTTCTTCAAAAACCAAGGCCTCGTCCCAATCAGCAAACGCCTCTAATTTAGGAAACGCGCCGAGTACGTCCAAATGCTGAATCTGAACATCTGCCCAGCCCATCTGGCGGCCAATAACCCCACGCAAGTATTTGTCGTTTTTCAAAGGCAGTTCGTGGATTTTAATCAGATGTTTGTCTACCAGATGCGGATAAACAATCTTTTGCAGAAGCATTTCCAAATATTTTACGCGTGGGTTTTGGTAAAAATCAGCCCACAGCAAAACTCGCAGCATCAGGAAATTATTTAGCGTCACCGAATCGGTAACCACGACCTTGCCTTCGCAAACCGAAACGTGGTTCCAAACATCCCACGGCCGTTCAGCCGCCAATAAAATTCTGGCAAAATCCTGTTGATTTTTGTGCCGGCGCGTGGACTTTCTTATTTCTTCCAAATCGCCCAGCATATAGCTGGCCGTGTCGGCAATTTCTTGAATTCCGCCGAGAAGGCCCTTGCCACTGACAACGTCGGCTATTTCTAGCGCGGCGCTTTCCGGATCAAAGCCATCATAATGAGTGGACAGTGTCCGCCAGCCATCGCCGAAATAACGAAAAATCTTTTTCGCGAAATCGTTGTCTTCGTCAAACAAGGTGCCTTGGTGGTTGATGTCTTTCCACGAATCCCCGCCAGCGCAGGTGAAAGCATCATGCAAAAGTCCGGAGACAAGAAGTTTTCCCATTTCTCCGTAACTTAATTCAAGAGTTTTTCCCATCACCAGCGACACGGCGGCCACGCGAAAACTATGGATTAGCCGGTTGTGGCCAAAAGTATGCGGATACAGACCGCGGATGGCGTGTCCGTTCAAAGGCAAAACGCTCAAAAATTGCAACTGGGCAATCTCTTCCAAACGATGCAGTTTGGTAAAAATAAAGACCTTATACGCCAAACTTTTTAGCTCCACGCAAAATGCGTCTTGGCCCAGCGAATAAATGGCGTCTGGGACAAAAGTTCTGGGCGAATTTTTTACCACTTTGCCGGGAAGCAAAGATATGCCGCCGGCCAGCGGAATTTTTTCTGCCAGATGCTTTTTGCTAGTCATTGACCACCTCTTTTGTGGTTGGGTGTCCCGATTTCGGCAGCGGCCGAAATCGCGGATCCTAGATCCGCGATGTTAGAAACATCGGGATCGAGACTAACTGTATTTTATAACACGGGTGTTTTTTTAAAACAAGGGATGGTGTGGGCTTTTTTATTTATGCGGGGAGTATGGGACGACGAGGGAACTTTTATTATGGCTTAACCAAATAGTTCACTGTGCGTCCCGGTCGCAATCAATTCCAAAATCAGAACCTCTTCATAAATCCGGTAAACCAAGAGCCAGTCGGGCAGAACATGGCATTCGCTGAATTCCTTGAGTGTGCCAATCAATTGATGGTTGCGATAAGAGGGCGATAACGAATTGCCAGAGGCCAGGAGTGTAATAGTGCGTTGGAGTGCCTTGAGCGCCCGCTGGTTGCCAGAATGAAGCAATTTTTTATATTGTCGCTTAAAACGATTAGAGTATTGTGGCTTGTAACGCATACTACGAAGCCAATTCCGCAAACAACTGCTTGACCGACATAGGAGCGCGACGTTTGCCTGAAGCATAGAGGCGGCGTGTTTTGCTTGACTCGGACAGGAGTTTTTGCTCTTCAACAGGCGTAAATCCATTTTTCGTTACTAAAGGAAACGGAATACCTCGCTGGCGGAGCACTTGCTGGAAATAAATCTTAACGCCCGTGCTAATGTCAAGCCCCAAAGCTTCAAAAATCTTTGCGACCGATCGTTTAGTATTAGCGTCAATCCGAACTTGTATTGTATTACTCATAAGTAATATATTAAAAATATATACTACTACTGTATCACAGTGTAGTGACGCTGTCAATATCTTGTATTGTGAGGAAGTTTAAATAAAAAAACAGCTAAATATGCTACTTTTTATGATTGGCGGGGAGTATGGGACGAAGTGGGAACGTGGATAATAATGATCTCGCATTTTTAACTAAAGCACTAAGCATCAAAAAAGATGACGCTATTCTGGATATTGCTTGCGGACAAGGCCGGCATTTATCTGATTTTTATAATTACTCCCCTTGGAATCGTATCTGCAACCGCAAAACAGTTTTTCATATCTACACAGGCGACCCCGTTTATAGAAGCTCTTTTTTTGTATGTTTTGGCTGTCCAAGTATCGCCATTATTCAAACTTGTAAGAATGTCTATTTTTTTGGCCGGTAAATTTTGCGCGACAATAACACAGGCTTGTTTGTAACAAGTCAGTTGTCCACCACCGTTTCTAGAAGATTGCGCTAAGGGGACATTTATACTTTGCCAAGTAATACCATTATCCATTGATTTATAAATATAATGGCTGCCGTCTCCCATATCTTCAGCTATGACTCCACCATCTCCAGAAAAACCGATTCCAGTAAAGTTGTAGCGAGATACTTTTTGAGGAACGCTTATTATATTTTGTTCCACCGCATATCCAAAGTTACTGGGATCGTTCGGACCATCGGTATAAACTTTCACCGGATTATCAATTTTAAATTGTTGCAAGGTGACAGTTTGCCAGCCATCTTCCGTGTGCAATATGGATCTTTGCGCTCCGATCCCGTAACATTCCATTTCATTTTTGCAGGCTATTTTTTGCATCGTGACAAGCGCCGGTTCTTCGTTGGAGGTGTAAAATTTTTCGTACATATCGGGGTTGGAAGTTGGCAAAAGATTTGAATAGTTATAAGCAACACTGGCGGTTTCTTTTTGTCTTCTTTCAACGTTCCAGGTTATTCCACCGTCCGTTGTTTTTAGGATGACAGAACCGTATGCCAGTTCAAATTTTGTAAGGTCGCCACCGTTATGAAAATTTCGTCCGACTGCATAGCAGATATTTTTGTTTAGGCAGTCCACGCCGGAGAGGTCGCTGGTAAAAGAGTCTGCGTTTAACGCGACTAAAAAATTATCAATAATTTTCCAAGTCTTACCGCTGTTAGTACTTCTTACTATTAAAGCCCCGGAACCTACGGCAATACAAATATTGTCCACGCAATCAACATCTTTGAGATTTGGTCCGTCATTGGCGGCTGATAGTTTTTTTGCTAATACGACTTTCCAGGTTACCCCCTTATTGGTGGAGCGCAGAATTACATTATTACCAACCGCGACACAGATACTACCATTGCAAGCCATGTCTTCTAGCGACGATTTGTAGGTATAAATTACTGAGGGCGCTGTCGCTGCTTTTGCAATATCGGTGACGCCAAGCGTAAGGCCGGCCAAGATTAAAAATAAACTAAGAATGAGTGGTTTTTTCATAGGTTACGCAGGTAAGTTATTGAATATTTTTTAATATGTTAATTATACTCTTTTTAAAGAACCACCGCAATGTAATTTAATTCACATAGATTGTTACAAACAAAAAAGCACTCATCTTGCGACTTGTGCTCTTTATGCGAAATCCATGGCGGGGAGAATGGGACGACGTGGGAACTTGGGTGACTATGATTCGTTGAATTAAAAAAACCGCCAGAGGTCCGAAGACATATGGCGGGATGGGGTGTATTTGATCTTGCATCAAAAGAGCTACTCGACGGGGCAGGTTCTGCGACAGAACTTTTCGCACCGTCCACAACGTTCCAGACCCAGAGCTCGCCTCACCATACCCACACCGTCCTCGATGGTGTGAATATGTCCTTTCGTCGTAACCAACTTCTTGCCCAGATCGTCGAAACTGCTTTCTTCGGGGCACCCTTGGATGTTCTGGATCATCCGATGGATTGTTAACTCGTCGGCGCTGCAACGCCGGTCCTGAACATCCGTCAGGAGCTCCTTGAGGTTTTTGAGAGCAACACTTTTTTCGCTTTGAATATCCATGGTGGACTCCTTGTTGGTTGTTGGGTTCTCTTCGTCATTCTTATATCATGATTAGAGCTTATTGTCAATGGTGTATAAAACAAAAAACACCCAATTTTAAAGAGTGTTTTTGTGTAGAGCGGGTCGGACGGGACTCGAACCCGCAACTTCTGCCGTGACAGGGCAGTGCTCTAACCAATTGAACTACCGACCCAAATATATTGTAAACTATCCCGATTTTGCTTTGGCGCAAAATCGAGGATCCTCGATTTCAACTTCGGTTGAAATCGGGACCGACCCAAATAATTGTCCTGTTTCGTAAGAAAATTATACAAAAAAATTGTTATTTTGTCAATAACAGGCATAATAAACAATAGAAAAACAAAAGCCAACAATGCGTTGGCTCAACTTCTATATTTACTCATTTACTCCTTGAGGCAATCAAAACGGCGTTCAATACACTCCCATACCTTTCCATTTTTAATCCACTCGCGCGCCGCTTTAAGAATTTTTAGGTCTAGCTCTTCATCCACGGCCAGATCAAAGGCGGACTTCACAATATGTGGTGAACAACCCTTACCGCGAAAAATCCAAAACAAATCCTTGTTTGTTACCGCTAATCCAACCCATTCAACTCCTTCAATATTGCCGTCAAAGAAGAACATTCTTCCGCATGACTTTCTTATCAGCTCTTGGCCGATTTCGTGGTTCCGGAAAGCTTTGGCCCAGGTAAAGATTTTCTTGGCATCCTCCAGGCCGTGTTGCAGACGGAAGGCGCGCGTTCGTTTTCTTTCTTTGGCTTGCTTGAGCTGACTCTGCCGCTTGGACTCTTCTTTTTTTAGCCGCTCTCGGCAAAAATCCAAAGCCAGCTGATGAATGCGTGGCGGGAAACTGATCTGCGACTCTCCGCTCTTCTTTTTTCGTGGCATCTGTCTCTCCTTTTGTTGAGGCTGGATTGCTTAAAATTTTACCTTAAAATTGGCAATAGAGTCAAGAATGGCGTTAAAATCATCTTTAGTCCCCGATATTCTGATAACTGTTTTAGATTGTTTATACCCATCTGGAAAAATATCCAATGTTTTTACAACCACCTCTTCGTCTATATATACTCTGTCGTAAAATTTTACCGGATAATTATTCCAGGTAGAAGTAATTATATTAACGCGAACAATGCTGATTTTTGGATCTTCTTTGCTTATTGCCAGCCAACTGCTATTATCCGCTGAATAAAATTTAACAAGATTGTTTTCGTGAAGAACAAGCCAGCCGGACGGATATGCCAAAGTAAATTTTACAAAACTATCTTCGCTGTAAGTGGAAGTGGCCGCGGCCTGCTGGACGGCAAATTGATTAGTTAATTCTTTCTTTAATTGGGATTTGGCTTTAGCCACTTCGTTTTCTATGGTAATACGCGCTTGTTCTTGCGTTACTTGGTCGTTGGAAATTGTTTGGCAAGCATAACCGCTTAACACGGAAATTAAGCCAATGATGCCAAAAACCATAAGCATTTTTGTAGCCGCGGCAATTTTAAATCCGGAGGGCTTGGCGGCCACTTTTTTCTCCATAACGG
>CAYIHE010000037.1:0-8870 GCA_964363145.1 uncultured Gammaproteobacteria bacterium
TTTTTGCCAACGGCCGAAACCACCACATCGGCTTCTTGGCATTTCTTTTTTATATCTTTGGTGTGGCTGTTGCAGGTGGTAACGCTGGCCAATTCGTTTATCAGCATTATGGCCAATGGTTTGCCCACCAAAGCGCCTGCGCCGACAATGGTGATGTTTTTTCCAACCAAATTAAAATTTATAGTTTTTAAAATTTTTATCACGGCCCAAGGTGTGGGCGGTTCAATTAAGTTCGACTTCATTACCAATTTGCCGATATTGGCGTCGGTGAGGCAGTCAACGTCTATGTTTGGGTTTATTGCGTTTAAAACTTCCGGCGCGTAAAGCCGTTCGGGCAAGGGGAGTTGGACAATCAGGCCGGATAATTTTTTATTTTTTTGGATTTTATTTATGTTTTTTATTAAATCCATTTTTTTTATATTTGCCGGAAATTTATACAGTTTAAGATCTATGCCAACTCGTTCGGCCGCTTCCTTTTTTCTTTTGATGTAAATTTGCGAAGGCCGATCTTGGCCCACTACAACTACAGCCAGTTGGGGAGTAATTCCGCGGCGCTTTAAAACAGCCACCTGTTTGGCGGCTTCTTTTTCTATTTTGGCGGCGATAAGTTTCCCATTTATGATGCTAGACATGTCAAAATGGTAACACCTTCTTGATGTTTTTGCAAGGCGACGCGGTTGACTCTCGTTCTTATTTCGATTAAAATAAACCTACTATGAACCCATAGCGAGTTTCGCCAATTGTCATCCCGAGCGAGGCTCGCGCCGACGAGGGATCTCTGTCCAATTGGCCAAAACAACAAGACAGAGATTCCTCCTTCGTTGTCGGAATGACAGGCAAAAATAGTCGTCAATTTTCCGCGACGTTAAGCCAATAGTGGTAATAACTCGCTATCAGTTCTATGCAAAAATCCACATCCTGGGGCAAAGTAGCCAACTGGTATGATAGTATGCTGGAAAAGGACAATGATTCATTCCAGCAAAAAGTTATTTTGCCAAACCTGCTGCGAATTATCGCTCCAAAGAAAAATCAGATTATTTTGGATTTGGCTTGCGGTCAAGGTTTTTTTGCGCGAATTTTTGCCAAAGGCGGAGCCAAAGTTATAGCTTCGGATATTTCCGCCGAGTTGATAAAAATCGCCAGAGAGAAATCGTCGAAAGAAATAGAATATCATGTTGCGCCGGCGGAAGACATAAAATTTTGTCCAAATAGTTCCGTGGACGCAGTTACGATTATTTTGGCCTTACAAAATATAAAAAACGTTGATGGAGTTTTGGCCGAATGCGCCAGGGTTTTGAAAAAAGATGGGAGTCTGTTTTTGGTTTTAAATCATCCGGCATTCCGCGCGCCTAAAGCGTCTAGTTGGGGATGGGATGACAAAGAGCTGGCGCAGTATAGGCGTGTGGACGGGTATTTGTCAGAATGGCAAACAGAAATAGAAATGCATCCGGGTCAGAAAAAATCGGAAAAAACAGTTTCTTTTCACCGGCCATTGCAATGGTATTTTAAAATGTTGCGTAAAAACGGTTTTGCCGCGGCAAAACTGGAAGAATGGATTTCGCATCGCCAGCCCACCAAAGGCCCGCGCTTCGCGGCTGAAGACAAAGCGCGCAAAGAATTTCCTTTATTTTTGTTTTTGGAGGGGAAGAAAATAAAATAAATTTGTTCCGAGGCTTGGATTCGCCCTGCACTACAAGAGTGCAGGGCGCTATGAACCCCATGTGGTTCATAGCGAACCGGTGTTATTATTTGTGATTTAGTATTTTTGTTCCGAGGCTTGGATTCGAACCAAGATAAGCAGATTCAGAGTCTGCTGTCCTACCATTAGACCACCTCGGAGAGTTGTTTGATTTTCTTTTATCGGTATAGATCCTTCGTCGGCTACGGCCTCGCTCAGGATGACAAGTGGGACACTAGAGTTTAGATAGCCGGTCCGCCCTGTAATTTATCCAGCCAAGCTTTGTCCACAATCATCACAAAACTCCATTTCCATTTGCGGTTTTTAAATACCTGTGGCGAAGAAACGTAATGTTTCTGATTATCTTTGATTAGATAAATCTTGCCGCTGTCTTTGGTTTTTACCAGCATTCTTTGACTAGTAAATAGCGCTGTGGCCGGTTTTACAGTTGTTTTGGTTTTATGGCTGTAATCGGCCAAGGCGCCCATGATTGTATCATAAGAATAGCGCAAGTCAAGGCCTTTTTTCAGATCGCCGTTATCGTTGACGATAAATTCTTCGGTGGCAGAATCAAAACCTTTGATAACAAAAGTGTGATAATAAGAACCGCTGCGTGAAAACAGAATGCGCGGATTATTTAATTTGAACCCATAGAGCAGGGCAATCACCGGCCGGCCCAACCGCAGTTCATTTTTTATTTCTTTCAGAGTTGGGTTAGTTTTTATTTTAGCTTCAAAATATTTAGAGTACTCGTTGATTACTTTTGTCATTTCTGCCGCGTTTGTGTTGCCATTGTATCCGAAGAGTTTATTTTCAATATTTATATAATGCAAAATTAATTTTTTGGCTTTTGTTTTTGTGACGCCTTTATCTCTGTTGCCGGAGTAATACTCATCAAGCATAGCGGTAGAGGCCTCTTCGCAAGAATTATTCCAAGGTTTTACCATCAAACCATCCGGCGCTTCGGGAATATAGGGCACGGACAAATTTACCATTTCTTCAGCCGCCAGTATTTTTGTAGTTGGGGAAATAAAAAAACCGCCAATGATAATAAGTATGAGCAGTAGTATTTTCATGGTGGTATTATATAACTTCTCCGCCAAAGTCAGCGGCCAATTTATTTAATTCGTCATCGTTGCCAGTTTTTTGCGCTGTATTTTCTACCACCGAACAAAAAAGCGAGATGTGCTCGGAAAAAAAGTCAGTCAAATATTTTTCTATAGTTTTTTTTGTTTTATGTTCGCTTAATTTATCTTTGTGGAAAGAGTAGGGGACTGTAATGTGCAAGCCCTCGGTATCAACGGATTGCAAGTCGCTCATTTTTAAAATAAAACTTAAAGAATGGTTTTCTTTGGCAATTTGTTGGATAATTTCTTCCCATTTGTTTTTTATTTCTTCCAAAGTGGTTTGGGGAGATTTGTGGGTGAAAGAAGAAATAGTGTCTTTTATAGTTTGGGTAAAAGTGGAGGCTGCTTCTTTACTGTCATTGCGAGGAGGCTGATTCGCATCGGCTGACGCGGTCCCGTAGCGAACGGGATCCGCGATCTTCGAGATCGGGACAATCCCTTGTCTGGCATTACCATTCAATGGGATTGCTTCGCCACCGCTCAAAGCGGCGTCTCGCAATGACAAAGAGGTCGCGGTAAACTCCACCACAAATAGCTCCAAAGGCAATTGGGGGATAGGAGCGGATTTAATTTCGCGCCGGCGCGCCATTAGCGCCTCCAGCATTTTTGTGAGCGCCGGGACGGAAATTTTTTCGGATAATTTTTTTATTGTTTTTAAATCTTTGTTTGCATAATCGGTGTTGATATTTTTGGCCTGCGGATCAGCTTGCGCCAGCATCATAAAACGCAAGGCCTCTATGGCGTCATAGGCGAATTGTTCCAAATGCACGCCGTCATCCACCATTTTTTGTATCATTTGTATGGCAGGGACTACTTGTTTATCCACAATAAAATCAATAAATTCCAAAACCAAAGCCACATCCGTGGTCGGTAAAATCATTTCCGTGTCTTCCGGGCCAATGCTCTTTAAATCCAAACTTAAAACCTGCCCCAGCAAACTTTCCGCGTCGCGCACGCAGCCGTCGCTTTTGTTTACCACGCGCTCCAAAACTTTTTTATCCACTTTTATTTTTTCGCTTTTGCAGATTTCTTCCAGCCGTTTTAAAATTTCGTCATGAGCCACCTTTTTAAAATTAAAACGTTGACAGCGGGAAATAATAGTGGCTAATAATTTATGCGCTTCAGTGGTGGCCAAAACAAAAATTACGTGAGATGGGGGCTCTTCCAAAGTTTTTAAGAGCGCGTTAAAAGCGCTGGTGGACAGCATGTGCACCTCGTCAATTATAAATATTTTGTATTTGGATTTGGTTGGCTTAAATTGCGCGTTTTCTATAATATTTTCGCGCACATTGTCCACGCCGGTGTGGCTGGCGGCGTCTATTTCAATTACGTCTATATTGTGGCCGGCGGTAATTTCTTGGCAGGAAGAACATTCATTGCATGGTTCACAACCATGAATCGAGCCGCGCTCTGGTTCATGGCGCTTTTCACAGTTTATTGCTTTAGCCAGCAAACGTGCGGTAGTAGTTTTGCCGGTGCCGCGCGGACCGGAAAATAAATAAGCATGCGCCAGTTTGTTGGCGGCGATTTCGTTGGCAATGGTTTTTATAATATGTTCTTGGCCGATTACATCGGCGAATTGTTGCGGACGGTATTTTCTATATATTGTTGACATATTTAAAAATGACGCAGATGGTCGCTCGGGCGACCCGCAGATGACGCTGACGTATCTGTGGTATCTGCGGGGCTCAAGCCCATCTGCGTGATTAATGTTACAACGTCGCTTCGCTTGGTTTGGTTTCGGCTTCCGCTATCGCCACCCCTAACTGCGCGCGTTCGTTTATTTCCGCCTCCACAATTTCTCGCGGCCGGCCGTATTTTAGGCGGGAAAGTTCTTTAATCGCGGCCGCCAGCTCTTTGTTGCCGGCGCGTGGCGGATAAGTAAGCATATTAAACGGCTTGGCGGCAGTATTGTCAATAAGGAGTTTAGCATAAGCCGTGTATTGTTCCACATTTACCAAGTCATACGCGTTAAATACAGGCGCGAATTCTTTTTGCAGAACATCCGCGTCTTCCACGCCAATGCGGAAGGACACAATGGTGCCGGCATTACCCAAGACAGCGTCGCGCACCGTGGTTTTGCCTTTATTGTCTTCCAATTGCTTCATATATTGGTGGGCGATTATAAGCTCCAAGCGATATTTACGCGCTTCGGACAAAATGGTGGCAATAGATTCGGTGATAAAGTTTTGGAACTCATCTATATATAAATAAAAATCACTGCGCTGTTCTTCCGGCAAAGACGCGCGTTCCAAAGCCGTCATTTGCAGTTTAGAAACAATTATTAAACCAAGCAAATTTGAGTTTATTTCTCCAACCAAACCTTTTGCCAAATTTACAATCAGAATTTTTTTCTTGTCCATTACTTCGCGAAAATTAAATCCGGAATGCGACTGCCCGATAATGTTGCGGATCATGCTGTTTTCCACAAAACGCCCAACTTTGGAAATTAAATACCCCAGCATTTCCGATTTGTGGAAGTCTGATGTTTTGGCCATTTCTTTATCCCAAAAAGCCAAGACCATCGGATCAGTAAGTTTTTTCTTCCATTCTTTAACAAATTCGTCGTCCGTAAACATTCGGGGAATTTCAGCAATTGTGCCAGGGTTCACCATATCGGCCATTAAAGTCAGCATTACATTGCGCATATTATGTTCAAACATCGGGCCAATCATAGACGGGTCGGTAACCAATCTGTAAAAAATCGCGATCATTTCTTGAGTGGCAAAATCTTTTTGTTCTTCGGTGTTTATTTCCAGCATGTTCAAACCAATCGGACGATCTGTGTCTGATGGGTTAAAGTAAATTACATCTTCGGCGCGTTCTTTTGGCACATGCTGTAAAACATAATCCGCAAAATCGCCGTGCGGATCTATAACGCAAACACCCTCGCCATTTAAAATATCTTGTACAGCTAAATTTTGGATAAAGACGGATTTGCCGCTGCCAGATTTACCAATAGTATATAGATGCCTGCGGCGGTCATCGCGTTTCATACGGACAATTGTTTCCTCGCCGCGATAAACAGCGCGACCCAAAATAATACCTTCCTTTGGCATATTTGTTGGTGGGGGAGCTTTGCGCGCGCCCAGCCAATTGATATTTGGTGTTTCCGTGCTGGGCAAAGGCAGGTGCCATAAACTGGCCATTTCTTCGGTGTTGAGCACCATATATTTATCATCGCGCATTGAGCGATAAATGGAATCGCGAATAAGCGCGCTTGGACGGCGAGGCACGGCCGCGCCCATGGTGTTGCCATAACGGTATAAATTGTATTGGCTAAAAGCGTTAACTATATTTTCCAGATTTATCATTGCTTTTTCTTTGCTATTAGCCGAGCTAACTAAACGCAAAGTGGTTTCCAGCCCGCCGCGGCTGATTTTTTCTTCCATGGTTTTTACCATTTCTTCTTCCATTTGCGTGAGCTGGTAAATTTGTCCGCCATGCTGTTCGCTATCTTTTTTCTTTTTGGAAAAAAGCGCCTTTTTCCATCCGGCCATAGCGCGCCCCATCACTCCGCGTTTGGCAACGTATTCAAACTTCTCTCCTTTTTTAATATCGCGGATCATGCGAACACCCTGACGACGCCATTTTGTAGTGGCCGGACGCGCGATATATTGGATAATAGCGCCTTCGTCTTCCAAAATTTTACTAAGCGGATTAAGCAAAGCCACCAAAGGATCGTTGTCCAGTTTTTTGTATGTTTTTAAAGGAAAAGCGGATTTATGTTTGAGCCACAAGTACGCGCCCACGATATGGCTTTGCGGTTTGAAAATATTGTAGTCCGGCTCTTCGGTAATTTCCGCGTGCGGATATTGAGCGTGAATCTGCTGTTCCACAAATCCTTTTATTTTGTCAGGCATGGCGACGTAGAAAGAAATTTTGCTGTCTTTGACTACAATTTCAAACGACACATGATCGTTGCGTCCTTTGAGCCAAGCCATAAAGCCACTGTCTCGTTTTAAGCCGGCAATGGAAGAAAAAAGAGTTTCGGCCACGGCTATTCCTTCGCGCATCTGACTTAAATTTTCTTCGGCGCTGGCGGAATCAGGTTTTTCTCCCTTTTTTTCTTTTGGAACTTTTATCAGTAAAATTGTTTTGTGAAAAGCTTTGCTTTCTTTGTTTCTAATTTTAAAAATTGCCCGTAAAATAAATAAAAAAGAAATTAAAATTGCCAGCCCCAAAAGCCACGGCCAAAGCAGGAGAAAAAGTTCGTTTTGCGATAAAGCGCTGAAAAGATTGTTTATATTGTCGTAGGGCATATTACTCGTGTCATTGCGAGGAGCCGTAGCGACGCGGTCCCGACCGCAGTCGCGGATCCTCGATTCACTATCGGGACAATCCCATTGTTAGCACTACCATACTGTGGGATTGCTTCGCCCCGCTCGGGCTGGACTCGCAATGACAGGAATTTAAAATTTGTTTTTTAAAGCGATAATCTTGTCGGTTTTTATTTTGGCCTCCTGTTCCAGAAAGAAATGATTAATGCCCGGCAGAATTCTTAGCCAATCCAAAATCAGGCGCAGGATTTTTTTAACTTTTACATGCGCGCTTTTTAGCAGATCGCGGATTTGCAAAGCGGCTTGTTCGCCTTTTAGTTTAAACTCCTGCTTGGCCACGGGAGAAAGGCGCTGGAAAGAATCGTTTAGGCCCTCTTCCATTATTTTTTCTATTTTTATAATCACCGCGTCTTTGGCCGGCGGAGGCATGGCCGGCCTGGGTTTGGGAATCGGGCGAGGTGGCTGTGGTTCGGCTTGTTCCGGAGCCACGGCTGGCGCCGCATCCTCTTGTTCTTCGCCGGTTTTATTCTCTAATTTCAAATCAAGCTCTTCCGGAGAAGCGCCAACTTCAGGCGGCGTTTTGGGCCGCGATTTTTGTTCTATTGGTTTAAAAGCCATACGTGTTTGTCACAAAATTATTATAGCATGTTTTAAACCCTCTAACAATGTGTTATACTATATGGGATTGTCATCCCGACCGCAGTGGAGGGATTCCTTATACCATTATACTAAAAAATTCCATGTTTAATTGTTAATTCATAGTGTAAGGGATTCCTCCACTCGCTACGGCTCGGTCGGAATGACAAAACACAAATACGTATAATCTATGTCAAAAAATACCAACGAAATTCAAAGCAACGGGCTGGTGTGGATAAACATCGCCCAGCAGGAAGAGAAAACTTTGCGCGCTTTGCAAAAAAGATTTGGGTTGCATGAACAGGAAATTTTGGAAAGTCTGCCGCCATTCCAACGTCCCAAGTTTGTAAAACGCGAGGGTTATTATTTTATGGTTTTGCATTTTCCGGTTTTTGACCGCAAAACCCGCAGGCTGGGCTTTACCGAAGTTGATTTTTTCTTAAACGGCCAAACGTTGATTACGGCGCACGACGGCAGTTTGCCGGTAATTGAAGATTTTTTTAATGAAGTTAAAAAAAATCAAAACACGCAAAATAAATTTTTTCAAGGCACGGCCGCGCATTTATTTTTTGAGATAACCGAACGATTGCTTAATTCAATTTTCTCAATTCTTTTGCACATTAACGAAGACATCAGCGCGGTGGATAAAGTTTTATTTACCAAAATTCCGGACAGAAAAATGGCCGAAGAAATTTTGCGCCTCAAAACCAACGTCGTTACTTTCCGCCGCGCCATGCAGGGGCACAAAAATGTTTTGGAGCATTTAGTGTCGCGCGGGGGCAGGGAATTGGATTTGTCCGCTTTCCAAAATTACATAAATATTTTGCGCGAACATACCAACGAAATTTGGCACACATTGGAAAGCCAAAAAGAAAGCGTGGACGCTCTGCACGAAACCAATGAATCTGTGGTTGGTCTGCGCATGAACGAAATAATGAGAACTCTTACAATAATTTCCGTCATCACTTTTCCGCTTACCTTGGTGGCCACCTTATTTAGTATTGGGGCCTCGGGCACGCCTTTTGTTTCTAGTTCGTTTGGTTTTTTGAAAATAGCCGGAGTAATCGTCGCCGGCGCCGCGCTGATGTTTTTGCTGTTTAAACGAAAACGGTGGATGTAGGATCACTAATCTTTTGTGGAAATCAATAC
>CAYIHE010000038.1:0-8681 GCA_964363145.1 uncultured Gammaproteobacteria bacterium
TCCACAAATTTTTGTTTGCCGGTATAAAAAGGATGGCACTTGTTGCAAAGTTCCACGCGAATGGTTTTGAGCACGCTACCGGTGGTAAATTTATTACCGCAGGCGCAAGTAACGGCGCAGTCGTTGTTATATTCCGGATGAATTTTTTTCTGCATATTATATAGGTGGGGGATTAAAATCGTATCAGCAGTATATCATTATTAGGGCAATATTGTCAACAGTCTTGACGAATTTCCACCCTTCCTATATACTGTCCGTATCTTAATTTAATCTCTCGCTAGCCAATTTTTTCCTCCCTACGGACCATTCCGGGGCAAGGCTAGGAGGCAATTATAAGGAAAATATGTCTAAAATGCCAACATTGTTGGAAATGTTAAAGGCCGGAGTACACTTTGGTCATCAAAAATCGCGCTGGCACCCGAAGATGGAAAAATTTATCTTTGGCGCGCGCAACGGAGTACATATTATTGATTTGGAAAAAACTCAAGAACAGCTTGAGAAAGCTCTGAATTATGTTAAAAATTTGGCCGCGAAAGGTCAGGTTATTTTATTTGTGGGCACCAAACGCCAGGCCCGTTCTATTATTAAAGAAGCGGCCGAAAAATGCGAGATGCCGTATTTGGTGGAACGTTGGATTGGCGGGTTGCTTACTAATTTTGAAGAAGTAAAACGCCGTTTGAAAAAATATCACAATTTAAAAGAGCAATTTGCCGGCGGCGAAATAGAAAAATATACTAAAAAAGAACAGGTAACAATGAAAAAACAATTGGAAAAAATGGATAAATATTTAATGGGTTTGACTAAGCTGGAAAAAATGCCTGACGCGGTGTATATCGCGGATATGCGCACCGAAAAAACCGCTTTGGCTGAAACCGAAAGAACCGAAATGCCGACTGTGGCCGTGTGCGATACAAATGTCAATCCTGAAAAAGTTAATTATGCCATTCCGGCCAATGATGACGCGGTCAATTCCATAAAAATGATTGCCGATTTAATTTCCGAAGCCGTGAACGAAGGTAGAAAAGAATTTGAAAAGAAAAAACTGGAACGCGCCAAGGAAGAACCGGTCAAGCATGACGCGGCAAAGGTAGAAAGACGGGCTGTGAGGAAAGAAGGATCGGTGTAAACCATAAATCACGCAGATGCCTTGTGGCCGCAGATAACGCAGATAGTATCCGTGTCATCTGCGGGGCTTCAGCCCATCAGCGTTAATTAAATTTATATATGTCAGTAACAGCATCAGACGTTGCCAAACTTCGTTCCCTTACCGGCGCCGGTATGATGGACTGCAAGAAAGCGCTGGACGAAGCCGATGGCGACATGGAAAAAGCCGGAGAAATATTGCGCAAAAAAGGCGTAATAAAAGCCGCCAAAAGAGCCGACAAAATCGCGGCCGAAGGCGTTACCAGTGTAAAAACCAAAGGCAATACTGCTGTAGTTTTGGAATTAAATTCCGAAACTGATTTTGTGGCGCAAAATGAAGACTTCAAAAAGTTGGTAAATGAATTAGCCGATGATTTATTGGAAAACAAACCTGCCACAATGGAAGAGGCCATGTCTGTGGCTGTAGCAGAAAAAATAAATAATCTAACGGCAAAAATCGGAGAGAAAATCGCGTTGCGCAGATTTTTTGTTATGGAAAAAAGCGATGCCGATGTTTTTGGCGCCTATTCTCATTTGGGCGGCAAAATTTCGGTTTTGGTTTTGTTAAAAAATACTACTGATTCCGGTTTAGCCGGTGATATCGCTATGCATACCGCCGCGGCCAATCCAAAATATATTAGTCGCGCCGAAGTGCCTGCCGAGACTGTGGAAAAAGAAAAAGAAATTTATACAGATCAATTAAAACAGCAAGGCAAACCAGAAGCCGCTATTCCCAATATCCTGAAGGGCAAGCTGGACAAATTTTATAGCGAGGTTTGTCTGCTGGAACAGCCGTTTATAAAAGATGAAGAAAAAACCATTCAGAAATTGCTTGGAGAAAATGTAACTGTGGAAAAAATGTTCCGTTTTGAACTGGGCGAAGGATTGGCCAAAGCAGGCTGTGATTTTGCCGCGGAAGTGGAAGCGCAACTACAGCCATAAGCAATAAGCAGATTAAGCAATAAGTAAATTGAAAAGACTCGCCGCTCGGCGGGTCTTTTGTTAGTTATCCACAGGGTCATTTGACCTTGCAAATAGCAGGCGATTTAAATTTGTGGTATAATATAATCAAGTTAAATTAACCTCGAAAAAAATGACGCTTGTCTCGTTTTATTCATTTAGAAATGAAAAGGATTTTTTATCCCGATTTTTTTATTTCTAAACCTCACCCTCTATCCCTCCACTATTAGGGGAGGGGCGGGAGAGGGGTTTTGGTTATTATTAATTAAAAATTTTAAATCATAAATTAAAAGTATATGGCCAAAAAAATCATCCAGCACATTTGGAGAAAAAGAGCTGTTTACATGCTCTCGGTTTTAGCCGTGGCAATTGGCGTTGGTTTTTATGCTTCATTTTTTATGGGCGGGCGGGCGAGCGCTTTGTCCGGCGTGGTTTTAGTTGATACCGACACCGTTGGTTCCGGATTGGACGGCCGTGATTTTACTATTACATGGACTCCCGGGACTCAACCCGATGGATTTTTATATACTAAAGTTTTCATTACTTCCAACACTTTGAATTTTGTTACCAGCACCGCGGAAACAAACGGCTGTAATGGTTCGGCTTGTATAATGGCCGGTTATTTCACCCAATGGACTAATGCCACCCATACTATCCCGCAATTCATGGGCGCTGATAGCGCTGGCGTGCCTTTTAGAACAAGCACATCATATGTGGCTTGGATTTTTGTCTCTACCACCAACCCCGGTAATTCTTTGTTAGTTTCTTCCACACCGGTTTCTTATGCCGCTTCTTACGATACAGTGTCTGATGTTAGCAAGCCGCAAATAGATCATATGTCGGTGCACGCGGCCGCGGAAAACAAACGGGCCATAATTAATGCTTTTGTTTTTGATGATCAAACAACTGACGGTCAATTTGCGAACACAGGCGATGGCGGCGCCGAATACTTTAGATTGGTTTATACCACCACCACTTGGGGCAATGCCGTAGTTTCAACCGGCACTGCTTATGCCGGACAAGGAGAGTTGTATTATTTTCAGATAAACACTTCTTCTGTGCCGGTCGCCGGCAGTGGCGTTAGTTACTATTTAGAAGCCAAAGATCGCGCGGGTAATACTCGGTTTTTTTGTTCCAATCCTTCTGCCACATCATCTGCCAGTTGTCAAACCAATGCTTTTTCATTTAATACCATAGCCGCCGGTTCTAGAACTGTGGCTGGCACCATTACCAGCGGTGGCGCCAATTTGGGCGATGCCCGTGTTTTTGCAGGTGGTTTCGCGGATTGGGTTTTGGCGCCTACCAGCACCAGCGGCACTGGCGCCTATACTATAGGTAATTTGCCAAATAATGATGGTTTTGATATTTCGGCCAGCAAAGTCGGTTATTGTCGCGCTATGCGTTTTGAAACTGTTGGCACTGTCAACAAAACTGGCGTGGATATGAGCTTGAGTAATGGCAGTTGCGGTTTCTATGATCCTAGCTCCGGTGGCGGCGGTGGAGGCAGCGGTGGCGGTTCTCCGATGGTTATGTTTTCCGGACCGCCTGATGGTATGCAAAATGTGTATGTTGGTGAGACTATGCGCGTGGGTTTTAATCAGCCCATGGATGCTTCCACAATAAACGATTCCAATGCCGCCGATGCTTCCAGTAATGTTTATTTAACAACTGATGATGGCACCACCAAAGTTGCCGGCAGTGTTACTTATTGCGCGAGCAATACTTCACCAGGATGCTCATCTTTATTTTCCATGGATAGCAACACGATTTTATTTATTCCTACCGGCAGTTTGGCTTCCAGCACTTTTTACACGCTGGTGTTAAATAGTTCGGTAAAAAGCCAGGGCGGTCAGTCTGTTTCGGGAAATATTTCCGGAGGCGGTCATAAGATTTCTTTCAGCACCAGCGGCGGCACCTTAAATATGGCCTCATTTGGCACTAGCGGACAATTCATGCCTCCTTATGTAAAGTCCATGACTCCGGCTCCTGGCATGACAGTTGGCGGAAATGTTAGTATCACTCTAGAGTTTAGCGAAGCCATGAACTCGGCAAGCATTAGTCCGACCAATATTAAATTATTCAATATTACCGGCGGAGCCAACACGGAAGTTGTTTTGTCTGCCGGCAACATTACTTTGGATTCCAACGAGCGACGTTTTGTGACTGTTTCTCACAGCGTCCTTAGCGCCGGCACTTATGAAGCCAGAGTTTTGGGCGGAGTGGCCAATGGCAGTGGCATTAGCATGCGTCCGCCGTCCAATGCTTCAGATGTGGCTTTTAGATCTTCATTTATTGTTTCCGGCACCGACAGCTTGGCTCCGACCATTTATCCTGCGATAGCTTCCGGTTCTGGGTCTGTGCCAGTGAACAGCATGTTTACTTTTGGTTTTAATGAGCAGTTATCTTTTACCACCGTTAATACTACCAACATTACTTTAGCCAGAGGATCAACAGCGGTTGGTGTGGTTGTCAGATATGATTCCGGAGCCAACAATGTTTTCGTAGTGCCAAATTCGGTTTTGGCGCCTAACACGGTTTATACACTGGTCTTTGGCGGATCGGTTACAGATGCGGCTGGAAATGCTTTGGTAACCAGCACATACACCTATACTACCGGTAACTCCGATTCGGTCGCGCCAGCGTTTAAAGAAGCGCAGTGCGATGATTTTACTTGCAAATTTTATTTTACCGAATCCATGAATCGTGCCGCGCAAACAGACGGCGCATCATCTTGGGTAAGCAGCACCCTAAACCATTTAAGAGTTTCCGTAACCCAAGGTGGAGCGGACAAGGTAGTTACTTCCACAGCCCTTTCATATGATAGCGTTAATTTTGTGTTAACGGCCACTGGCGTAAGTTTGACACCAGCAAATATTGGAGGAGCGAATTTTTTTGCCATGGTAAGCGGTGTAACCGATTTGTCGGGAAATCAGGTTGCTTCTACTACGTTGAATGGGCCGGTTAAAGACAGTATGGAAACTTTTGGCAGTTTTGGCGGCGGCGGCATGTTTGCGCCACCGACAACAGGATTCACCGGTGGCAGTATTGGCGGGGGGGAATTTATACCTATGGGCTTTGGCTCTTTCACAGTGGATCAGTTTTCTCTTGGCCAGGCCGATATGGCTTTTCCTTTTAATGGCATGGCCAGTCAAGATGTTAATGTGTTCCAGGTTCGATTTAACCCCGGAGCTACAGTTGCGCATGATGATAAAGTGGTAATTACTTTCCCGGCTGGAACAGACGTAACTAACGCCGCGCTAGACACATTCTCGCCATTTTATACAGACTTGAATCAGTTTGCCACTGGCGTGGTTACTGGCACGGCTGTTGCTGTAGATGTGGTGGCGCGAAAAGTTACTGTAACTCTTGGCGTCTCTGGCACTCCAACCACTAACGACAGTTTGACGCTTGATTTGCGCAAAATTACCAATCCGGCAATTCCTAAGGATCCTTCTTCAGGCGGTTATACTGTGACTATACAACTCACCAACAATGCCGGTACAACTATAAAAGCCAGCAAGACCAGCATGCCATACTTTATTATGGCTGGCGGAACTAATACTTTAAATGTTCAAGTAATAGCAGGTGTCAACACCAGCACTCCTACCTCCGGTGCCAATGGCACGATATTTATGTTCGGCGGCGGTCCGGGCGGTCCGATGGATAAAAATCTCACTCTTACCAACGGCGCTATTTCGGCCGTTGATGGCACTGCCTTAACTTACGTTACCTTTGCTAGTTTGCCCAACGGCTGTTATTTCTTGGGCACAGAACCATTCATCACCTTAGGCGGGGCTGATTATTTCGGCCAAATGTCACCGGAACCGATTTGTTTAAACGGCAGTAATTCAACTACTAAATACATTCTACTTTCTCCGGCCAGCAGTGGCGGCGGTTCTGTTACCGCTACCATTAAATTCGCCGGCATTTCCAATTTTGGCGGCGTTGACATAGACATCTTTGCCGGAGGTCCGGGACGATTTGTTGTTAAAAATTTAACCAATGTTACTACTACGCTCGCGGCGGGCTATGATATTAAACTGCCGGCAAACGGCCGATGGTTTATTGGCGTTGGCCCGGGTATGCCAAAAGGCGCTTCAGCCAGCATGTCTAAGGCCTTGCCAGGCGTGCCTCCGTATCCGATAGATCTTGAAGTCAGCGGTTTGGGAGGCGGCACTCCGGCATTAAGCAGGCCTTCTTCGGCCCCACCTCTGCCGTCTGGCGTTGCCTTTAACAACACCACCGATATCATCACATTTACTTTTGCCACGGCTGATAAAGTTGTTACCGGCACAATAAAAGATGGATCAGGCAATCCGCTTTCCAGCATTGAAGTATTTATGCATCGCCAAGGTTTTGGCGCGCCAATCTTTGGCACAACCAACGCTTCCGGCACCTTTAGCTTGGCGGTTTCCGATTACGGCTCATATGAAATCGGCGCTTTCAAAGATGGCATGCCGCCTTCGTTTAAACAGTTAGAAGTTAGAGCTGATGGCGCGGACGCGGGCACTGACATAGATATTTTCTTGCAAGGCGCGCAAATTACAGGATCAAATCCTTTGGTCTTAACCTTAAAAAAAGCCAATTATACTATTTCTGGAAAAGTGCTGGATTCCAGCAATAATGCCATTAGTTACGCGCCCGTATTTGCTTCGGACGCAAGCGGTAATTCATCTATGGGGCAAACCGGTTCCGATGGCAGTTACTCAATATATGTAGATGCCGGCACATGGACTGTAAAGGCGGAATTACCTCCGAGTAAAACAGGGGACACTTGTGGTTCTTTCTCCACCACCGTCACGGTAACCACTGCCAGCCAATCTAGTAAAAATATTACTCCTTCCACAGCCACTTGCTACACATTAAGCGGCAGTGTTACGGTTGGCTCGGCAAACTTAAGCAATGTTCCGTTATTTATTGAAGAATGGGATAGTACCAACAGTAGGCCGGCAGTAGGCGGTATTAAGCGCGGCACGGTTACCAATGCTACCGGCGCCTATTCCGTAAAAGTTTTAGGCAGTAAAACTTATCGCATTGGCGCTTTGGATTCAACTTATGGAGAATTAAGCGCGACCAAAGCCGTGGCCACCGCTGATGCCACGCAAAATATTACGATTGCTACCACCAGCACAGTTAACTTCAGCTTCACTGGCGGCACATCCGGCATGAATGGATTTATTGAATTAAAAAATGCCAGCGACAAGACCAAGCGCGTGACCAAACAGGCCGCTGGTTTGGCTTCTCTGGTTGGTTTAGCAGTAGAAGACGCGGCCACCTATAATTACTTTGTTGATGTATTCGGCGTGGGTAAATTCACCGGACAAATTGTGGCTGGCACTACCAGCACCGTAAATTTGGGAGTGGCCACCAATGACTTCATTACCGTCACCGGTACTATATATAGTAATGCTACGGCCACCTCTACACTTTTGGCAGGCACGTTGGTTACATTTAGCAATACAAGCACAGGCGTGGTGCAAACCGCTGTGGCCAATGCCAGCGGCACATATAGTATAAACATCAAAGCTGGCACATATGAAGTTTCTTCAGACATTTCCAATTATTTGCCTGGTCAAACAAGTCAAACTGCTACCTTTACCACCACCACCGCGGCTTATGATTTCGGCGGCGCCAGCCCGGATCAGCTGGCTCTTATTCCGGCTAATCGCACGTTGGAAGGGTATGTCAGCAGTTCAGCCGGCGCCACTATTACCGATGGCTATGCCTGGGCCACCAATGCTTCCGGCACAGTTGTCACCGCGGCTATAGATTCTACTGGAAAATATTCATTACCTGTAACAGATGGTACTTGGACAGTGGAAGCGGTCGCGGCTGGCGCGGCGGAAACTACAAAATCCGGAACAGTCAGCGTTTCCGGTTCTAATTCTACGGCCAATAATTTTGCTTTAACAGCTGACGCTACTCGCGTAGCTACATCCACCAGTGGCATTATTTCGGCCAGTTCCGGCGGTTCTGTAAATGACGCATCGGCTTCTGGTATAAAAGTTTCGGCCGGACAGGGCCTGCTAGAAACTGGTTCCGGAGATGTCACTTTAAGTTTTGAAAAAACTTATACTGCGCCGGACACCAGCGGATTTGACGCGTTAGGCAATGCCACTTATGAAATTTCCGCCACTGGCAATTCCACTATCAAAGATCTTACTGGCAACGCGGAAATTCAATTGGATTATTCCAGCATGGTCAGTCAATTGCCAACCGGCGTGTCGGAAAGTGACCTTAAATTAATGTATTATTCTTCAGACAAAGGAGATTACGTGCCGGTAGAAGGCGGGTTCACCATAGATGCCACAAACAACACCATTACTGGCCAGGTAAACCACTTCACGAACTTTATGATCGCGTATGTTCCTCCGGTCGCGGTAGCCGCGGCTTCAGCCGCCAGCGTTGCCACTGTTAGCGGCATAGCTACTCCGATTACTGCTCCAGTTTCTACTTCCACAGCCCCGCTTGCGGTAGTGCCGGTTACCACGCTTTCCGACACTACTCTTGTGCAAGCTATCAGCCCGAGTTTGGCGGAAATACTGGTGGCCAACTCTGATTCAAAGATTGTGATAAAA
>CAYIHE010000039.1:0-8611 GCA_964363145.1 uncultured Gammaproteobacteria bacterium
TGAGTAGATCCCTCGTCGGCTACGGCCTCGCTCGGGATGACAAAAAAATAAAATTATATGCAAATCCCTGAAAACGAATTTACAATCACCTTTGCCCGATCCGGCGGTAAAGGCGGGCAGAATGTAAATAAAACTTCCACCAAAGTTATTATTCATTGGCCGATAGGGGAGTCGGCGATTTTGTCGTGGGAAGAAAAAGAAAGAGTACGCGCCAAATTGGCCAATAGAATAAATAATGAAGATGAGTTGGTGATAATGTCGGAAGAAGAACGCTCTCAACCGCAAAATCGCGCGCTGGCCACGGCTCGCCTACAAACATTGGTGGCGCAGGCCTTGCGCGTGCCCAAAAAACGCCGTCCTACCAGCCCGACTAAAGCGTCAAAAATCAGAAGATTAGAGAGTAAAAAACGGCTGTCGCAAGTAAAGGCGAGAAGAAAGCGTTTATCCACAGAGTAGTCTGATTGCAGACAGACGCAATGTAATTATGGTATAATATAATAATAAAAATATATGGGCCTTGCCATATAAAATAAGACCAATAAATTATGAGTGCGCGTAAAAAAATAAATACAAAAGAAAAAGTGTGGGCTGTGATTATCGCGGCAGTCTTGATTTTTGTGTCAGCCGGATATGTGGCAGCGCAATCCGTGAGCGGGTTCAATGATTTTTATGTAAAGTCAAACGGGACCAATATCCGCAGTTGTAAGTCAACCTCTTGCAAAATAATAGGTAAATTAAAACGCAACGCTATCCTAACGATTCGGGCGCGGAGTGTGCGCGATTTATCGTCGTGGATTAAAATTTCTTTTAGAAAGGGGGGTAAGCAATACACCGGCTATATTAGCAAGACTGTGCTGGCGTTAGTACCCCACAAGCCAGTGGTTGATCAGAAAACATCGCCTTCATCCAAACCAACACTTTCGGGAATTTTTACTGAGGATTTTTCCGGCGGCTTTCCGGGGAATAAATGGGTCATTTCATCAGAGAGCTCAGGTTCCAGCCAGCCATCGCCGCAAATTGATTCTATCGTCGGCAATCCAGCGCCATCACTGGCCGTGCCATTTTCTTCAGGTGGTAGCAATATAATTCTGCCGGGAAAGAAAGTTACCGCGGAGGTAAATCCATTCAGCAGTTCTAATGGTTTTAGCGTTTCCGTAGACGTCAGACAGCCCGATACGAGTCTTGAAACGGGTGAACTGGGAACATGGATAAGGAATTTTAAATTTACGGTCAAACATCTTACGAATAAAGACGCGTACGCCTCCGTAGAGATTAAGCCGGATGCGGCGCAAATTAACTACATGATTTCAAGGGAATATATTGGCGGCGGCGCATCGTATGTTACCGCGCCTTATATGCCCGATGCCAATTTCCATACTTTTAAATTCACGGTGGATGCCGATGGCAATGCTAAGTGGTTACGCGACGGCATATTAAAAAATAGTTTTGATGGATTTCCGACGGGAGATTATCTTGTTTCATTTTCCGCTTCCGGCCGTAACTTGCCGATATATTCAACAAGCACGGCTAGCTATTCTCACAACGTTGATAATATTCTGGTTACTGTTCCGTAGAGTATGAAACTTCTCGATAAAAAATGGAAATGGGCGGTGGCCGGCATCCTGTTATTGGGATCCGCTATTTTGCTTTACATGTATGTGTTTTTGGTATTTTGGCCCGGGCCGTCGTTATGGGACTGGGATGAAGAAGCATCTCGGCGTTTACTTATAAAAGAATCATGCGAATTGGAAGGCGGATTTTTTGTTGAAGCATTAGATCAATGCAAACTTCCGGCAACTGACGCGGGAAAGGCGTGTAGTGATTCATCTGAATGCGAGGGCTTTTGCGAAGTCAACTTGGCCCCAGGCGACCTGTCAAAAATAGCAAACGGAGAGCGGGTGGAAAAAACAGGGGCTTGCGGACAATCGAAAAACTTTTTTACGGGGTGCTCTTATGTGGTGGAAGACGGCATGCTTGAAAGATTTTGCGCCGACTAACGTTGAATTAAAATATGGGCTACGCCACATATATACTCATTCGCTCGGAAGTAATTAAGCAAGCTTATTACTTCACTTACTCATTTCGCATATGAAAAAAACATTTGTCATAATTGTTATCTCAATCATTTTTATCATGGTCGGCTACGCGGCCTATCGCTATTTTTTCTATACTTGTTGCGCTCTGCCGCCTCGGATTGCGCCAAACGACGCGATTCTGAATGATCCCGATTTATTGTACGCCAAACGCGAATTGAGCACTCCTTGCTCCAATGAAGAATGGCAGATGGGCGTCTGCTACGTTAGCAGGTATTTATACCATTCCGGAAAATTAATCACGGAGTCTGGTTGGATGGATGAAAAGCAAAAGATTGCAAAGCCAATCACTGAAAGGGGTTTAAATAAAATTTCGGTAGATCGAATAATCAATAAGATCCGGGATTCGGGAATTTTGACAAAATCCTGCGAGGAAGGATTTGCTACGGATTACAGCGCCGATTATCTCATAAATCTTGATGGCGTTAAAAAAGAATTTAAATTTCCCGGTTGCAGGTTGGAATTAAAAGAGATAGACAAGCTGATTGACTCTGCCTCATAAATAGATCAGATGATAATCATTAGGGGTGATTATGTTAAAAATTATAAAAATTTATTTAATTGTTTTCAGCATAATTTTTCCAATCACTTTTTTTGTTTTTCCCGCTCTCGCTCTTACGCCGGCGAGAACTGTATGTCAACAAGGGGAAGATCCAAAAGAATATTGGTGTGAAAATTTTCCGGGCACAGTGCCTCCTAAAAATTGCATCGGCCCCAATAAATATTATAATCCGGAAATAAGAGATTGCTCCGGATCCGAGCGGGAAGAAAAGACAGCAAATGCCTCGGACGGTATTTCTCTTGATATTTATTTTATTTATGGAGCCGTTTTCGTTATACTCATCGGGGTAATTTTCTATATTTTAGCCAGAATCAGAAACAAAAATCGAAATTAAGCTAACTATAATGAAAAAATCTTACTTCATTTTAAAAATTTTGATTATTTTGGCGGCTTTAATCGCGGTGGGCTATTTAGCGACCACGCCTGACAGCGAGGTTATTTTGAAGCGGCCGTGGCTTGAGAAAAGCGAATGGTTTGACGCTCTTAAAAGACCTTGGCTTAAAAAGACCGACAATTTGGCAGCAGGAGAAACTATTATAAATATTCCCAGCAATACTCAAGGCCAATACGGAGATTTGCGCATTGGCGTTGGCAATATCAAAAGCGGTGAATACGAAATAGATGGTGTAAAGGAAACCGGAGTCACGGCAATGCTATGGGTATCTATCCGCGATAAAAGCGAGGAAAATAAAACAGTTACGGTCTATATCGGGCAGAGTTTTGAGATTGATAAATATAAAATCACCGTACACGATATTCAGGGTGAATTAGTAACTTTGCGCATTTGGGACGTTTCTAAATAAAAATATGTATAAATTAAAAAAAATTTTGCTGCGGACTTTGATTTTATCTCTTTTTTTATTGGTAGTTATTCTCGCAGCGGTTGGGTTTACCAAAGAAGTACGCGCTCATAACAGCAATTGTTCCACTCAATGGAATTCTTGCACCTCTCCTTGTATGGTTAATATCGGTACAAAGGGAACCGCTTGGTATGATGACTGTATGAATCAATGTAGCAATCAAGAGTTGGAATGCGAAACAGCGTTAGTAAAAACCGCTACCAGTTGTTTTGATCAATGGATGCATTGCTCGAGTCCATGCAACACATCAATCGGTATTTGGGGAGTCAGTTGGTATGATGGTTGCATTGACTTTTGTAAAAAGCAACAAACAGCGTGTGAAAATCAGACAGGATCCACCCCTGTAAACACGCAGCCGACAACCCAGCCAACCGGTTGTAGCGCGGATCTTTGGGATTTTAACGGCTCGTGTGTAGCCAAAGATCAGTGGTGCAACGCAACTTATGGCAATTCGCACGAAGAAAACGGAGAATGTCCCTGTAATGCCGGTTATGGATTTCTTAATAACAAATGCGTAACCTTGGATGAGTGGTGTCGCGCAACCGATGGCAATTCTCATGCAGAAAGCGGGGGGTGTATCTGTAATGCCGGCTACGGGGTTCTTAATAACAAATGCGTAACCGTAGAGGAGTGGTGCCAGACAACTTATGGCGTAAATTCTCATGCAGAAAATGGACAGTGCGTATCGAAATCGCAACCGGCTCAAGGGCAGACTCCGCCACCTAAAACCATCATTAATATTCAAAAAACTCCGGCCACACAACCATCCCAAAAAACTCAATCGGCAAAAAAAACTCCGCCGCCGCGAAAGTTGACCAATCAGGAAATGTTGGCCAGGGTTAAATTATGGGAGGGAGTGTTGGAATATGATCACAAAGATGCGCAACAGTCTGTAGATGCGATGTGGGACATGCTTGCGGCGGCCATGGGCCGGCCAACGCGAGCGATGTTAAACCAAAGAGCCAAAATCAAACGCGATGCCGCCGACGAAGAATTTAAAGAAGCCGCCCGGGACGGCCGGATAAAAAATTCGGAAACGCGCGAGAAAATAAGAAAAATGTATCTGGACTCGTGGTTGGATAATCCGTTGGATAAAAAAACGGATATGATGATGGCGGTTTTTGAAAAAGAAAAAGGTAGTCTTGAAACGGCGGATATATTTGAGAAATTCGCGTATCTGAACCTTGGCCAAAAGGATAAAAATACTTTGGCCGCGGCGGTCAACAAGGCCAAAGAGTCTATGAGCGAAAGATTAATGAGAGAAAAAGTGAACAGAACGCTGTTGAAAAATCAGTTGGAGGCATCGTCTTTTATGAATCAGCTTAGGCAAAATGTTAACGGCGCGATTGGCGAAGCCAAAGAAACGGCCAAGGACGCTTGTTACGGAGTTAGCGCGTGCGATTGGGCATGGGCGAAAAAAGTGGGAATAATAACCGAAGCGCAGAAGCTTTCCCAGGAAGTTCGTGAAGTAATGAACGGGCCGATAAAAGAAACTTTTGAGATTGATTGGGGAGCGGTAAAAAAATCGTTTTATGGAAAATAAAGAACAAAAACCAACCGGCGGACGCGGGAAGAAAATTTTCATCTACATCCTTGTCGGCTGGTTTATCTTTGGCGTGGCATCGTCATTGATTGTTTCTTTTGTTGTCCCCATCATCCCTAAAGATTGCGCCACTACGGAGTGTTTTATTGAGGCCGCGAATGATTGTCGCAAAGCAAAACTGGAAGTTGTGGACGACGCGGATATGCTTTGGCGTTATCGCGTCGCCGCGTTCTGCCGTGGTTTTGAAAAGACCTTGGTTGTCTTAAACGATAAAGAGACCGCGCGGATGAAAGAATTGCTGGAAGGCAAAAGCTTATCCTGCAATTACACTAAAGAAAATTTTGACAAGCGGTGGCTTGCGAGCGTGATTTTTGGTCTTGAAAATTGCGATGGAGAACTAAAAGAAACGCTTGGCCAGCTGTTATTTTTGACTCAGTAAATATAGATAAATTATTTATCCACAGCCATTTCTTGAAAAGCGTTAGACTTTTTTACGAAGAGGAGTATAATGCAGGCAAGTTTAATTTTAACAATAAGTATGAAAAGTGTTTTGAAAAAAATATTGATTGTAATTTCTGTTCCAGTGGGAATATTTTTGGTTTGGTGGGCTGTTGAGGTGGGGTATTCTGTGTGGGGTAACTACAAGTCACAAAAACAAACAGCCGCCTTTCAGGACAAATTAGAGCAACCGTATAAAGAAGACACTTATGGTGGCCAGACCCCGGAAGAAACATGGGGAATGTTTTTGGATGCGCTGAAGAAAGGGGATATTGATTTGGCGATTAAATACTATGCGGTAGGAAAAATTGAGGGGCTGCCTTTTGATAGTTTGTATAAGAAACAACAAAATGGACAATTAGAAGCGTGGGTAAAAGAATTAGAGGGATTAAAAAAGAGTGATAGGGAACCATTAGAAGGACAGGCTAATTATTATTATAATTATTTTGATAAAGAATTTAATCAAATTCTTTCTGCGCCAGTAGTCTTCTATCTCAATCCTTATACTAAAGTGTGGAAAATTGTTAATTTATGAAAATAAAATCCACGGCATTATTTGCTCTGGGAGGATTGATTTTTGTTACACAAGTTTTAGCATATTCGCCACTCTATACTCATCCGGATTTAACCGAAGAAATGGCCAAGCTGTTTAATTTAAAAAATTCAACGGCAAATTTTAATATCTCCTCGGCAGAAATAAAGTGGCTAAGAACCGGAGCGATAAACGAAGACGACGCACCGCGTTGGATAAACCATTTTTATGATCCTGTTCATAAAACAGGCTGGTCTGGTAAACACTTTGGTACTCTCACCCAGGAGGAGGGATTAAAATTCGGAGCAGATTTTGCTCCCAAACTTCCCATGCCGTCTATTGATTGGGTAGTGAGCCAAGAATCACAAGCTTTGTATGGTGACACCCAAGGCAATCAAACATGGCAAAAAGCCGTTAAGTCATTTGTAGACGGTGATAAAAAGTCCGCTTTTATCGCGCTTGGACATGTTTTACATCTACTTGAAGACGCTTCGGTGCCAGACCACACTAGAGATGATACCCACGCCGATTTATTTGGTGATTCTGGTTCGCCTTATGAGAAGTATGCAAAGGAATACTCAAATTCAAACCGAATAAATTTGGCGTCAGATTTAAAAAATGATAGCTATCTTGGTTTTTCCAATATTCAAGAGGCGATTAAAAATTTAGCGGTTTATTCTAACAATAATTTTTTTTCCGAGGATACGATTAGTAATAAAGAGTTTCAAATGCCCGATTTGAGTCGGATAGAAAGTAAGATAGAAAATATTGGTAATGAAAAAGTTTTATTTTTATATGACCAACAAAAACAAACTTACCTTGCTATTTTAAACAATCAAACAAAAAATTACTCCACAAATGACAAAATTTTTGTTCTCCCATCCTACCGCGAACACCTCTTCCCGAAAACCGTACTCACCGGCGCCAGTGTAATTAATTTATTTTTTAAGGATGTTGAATATTATAAACAACATCCGGATCAGCTGGAACCAATTGTGCCAGATTCTCACGAACCATTGGCTTTGGCAATCAAACATTCTCCCAAGAAAATCGCTATCAAAATTGCCGACACAGCTAGTCGCATCAGCGTGGATGTTTCAAAAATAGTGTTTAATACCAAAGTCGCGGTAAATGGCTTTTTAGGCTCTCTAGGAATTCAAATCGCTTCTAATAATAAAGCCTCGTCCCAAAATAACACCGAACTAACAAATCAACCAACAAATCAAAATCCGCCCCCACCAGCGCCAATTAATCCTCCAACGACAATCAGGCCTGTTCAAACACCAAAACCTCCGGCTCCCGCGCCAAAACCAACTCCCGCACCGGTAACTGTGGAAAATATTTTGGTTCCTACGACACCACCGCCGGCTGTTGCTGTGCCGACACCAATAATAGTTTCGCCAGCTCCGCCACCCCAGCCCAAGCCGAGCTATATTCTGGCTGTAGGTTATGTTCCGCCTCCACCTCCGCCTGCGCCGAGTGAAAATGTTGAGGTTGCCTCTCCGGCTCCGGTTGTGGAGAATGTTACTACTACACTTGATTTAGCGGCTTCAAGCACGACTACTGTTTTGGAAGAGCTAACAACAATCTCCACCGAACCCGTCGTCACCTCTACCATCTCGGTTACAACCACCGTTGAAATTTCCACGACGACAATTACCACCACAACTCCGGAAATCACCACCTCTACAATTTCCGTCACCACCACCATTGATACCGCTACTACCACCACTTCAACTCCGGTCGTAGATCCGGTTCCGGAAGTAGTCATCAACGAAATTGCTTGGGCCGGCACAGCTTCAAATAAATCCAACGATGAATGGTTTGAACTATACAACAATACGGACCACGATATTGACCTTGATTTGGCCGCTACCAGCGGTTGGAAAATTATGCTTTCCGGCAAGCAAATAAATTTGAAAAAAATAAATAACAAAACAATTTCCGCGCGCGGGTATTATTTGCTGGAACGCAGTGAAGACACTGTTGTTCGCGATATTTCCGCCGATGCTATTTTTACCGGTAGTTTGAATAATGATGGAGAAAAATTGGAACTATTTAAGCCAGATGGCGCCAAAGTTGACGAGGTGGACGCATCCGGCGGGTGGTTTGCCGGCACTACTACTTTAAAATATCGTTCTATGGAACGATTGGATCCGACCAAAAATGGCAGTGATTCGGCCAATTGGCAAAGCAATTTGGGTTATCGCCCAACCGGCTATAGCGCCAACGATCTGCGTGTTTACGGATCCCCGCGCCAATCGAATTTTGGTTATCTGGTTTTAGAATCTGCGCAGGAAGAAGATGTTAAAACTCTTGATATAAAAAATAGTCCGTATGTTGTATGGTCTTATCAAATTCCGGCTGGAAAAACTCTGAATATTGATCCTGGCGTGGATATTTTTTTGCAGACGTATGGCACTATTAGAATTGACGGCTCGCTCAACGCAATCGGCGCGCAAGACAATCCAATTAATTTCATTTCTTACCCGACATCCACTGCTTGGGCAAATTTAAGGTTTA